>NZ_JBEZFY010000005.1:304173-553480 GCF_040649765.1 Micromonospora sp. NPDC048894
CGGTGTGGCCGGTGTCGGCTGCACGTCGGAACCACTGCTCCGCCTCCTCCTGGCTATCACCGCGCTTGGCAAGTAGAACGCCCAGGTTGCTCATCGCCCCGGTGTGGCCGGTGTCGGCTGCACGCCGATACCACTGCTCCGCCTCCTCCTGGCTATCGCCGCGCTGTTCAAGCAGAATCCCCAGGTTGTACATCGCCCTGGTGTGGCCGGTGTCGGCTGCACGTCGGAACCACTGCTCCGCCTCCTCCTGGCTATCACCGCGCTTGGCAAGTAGAACGCCCAGGTTGCTCATCGCCTCGGTGTGGCCGGTGTCGGCTGCACGCCGATACCACTGCTCCGCCTCATCTTGGCTGCCGCGCTGTTCAAGCAGAACGCCCAGGTTGCTCATCGCGCGGGTGTGGCCGGTGTCGGCTGCGCGCCGATACCACTGTTCCGCCTCCTCCTGACGATCACCGCGCTGGGCAAGCAGAACGCCCAGGTTGAACATCGCGCCGGTGTCGCCGCTGTCGGCTGCGCGCCGGAGCCACTGTTCCGCCTCCTCCTGACGATCACCGCGCTGGGCAAGCAGAACGCCCAGGTTGCTCATCGCGCGGGTGTGGCCGGTGTCGGCTGCGCGCCGATACCACTGTTCCGCCTCCTCCTGACGATCACCGCGTTGTTCAAGCAGAACGCCCAGGTTGAACATCGCGCGGGTGTCGCCGGTGTCGGCTGCGGTGCGCCATGCCTGTTCGGCGATGTCTAACCGTTGGGTGAAATAGGCATGAGTGCCGATGGTGGCGGCTTGGCGGGTGGTGGCGATGGTGAGCAGGGTGTTCCAGACCTGGTCGGGGACGGGCGTGGCGGCGAGGGGGCCTTGGCCGGTGGTGGTGCGGTCGAGGAGATAGTCGGAGGCGGTGTAGGTGTCGTTCTCGTGGGGCAGGAGGCAGGAGCTGGCGCCGAGGACCCGTTCGCACGCCCATTGGAGTCCTTGAGTGATGGTGGGTAGATCGGCGCGGTGTCTCCAGGCGGGGGACAGGTAGGGGCGGTAGAGCCTGGCGAGGATGTCGCGGGGGACGGGGATGGTGTAGCCGGCGCGGCGGCAGTCCACTGCGGCGCTGATGAGGGCGTGTCCGACCTCGAACGAGGGGCCGTCGCCGACTGACCAGCGGTGCATCATGGCCGGGCCGGCGGCGAGGTATTCGGCGAACCCGACCCCGGCGGTTAGCGCAGCCGTGATCCGGTCGTCGCCAGTGGCCTCGGCGGCGGTGCGCTCGGAGTCGGTGAGGTGCTGACCGACCGGGATGCGACGTCGGCCGCGGATCTGGGCCACCAGTTTCGCCGCAGCCTCGTCCAGCCCGGCTGTGATGAGTTCTTGGCCTTGGCCGCCTCGGGTGGCGGCGTGGTCGAGGCGGGATAGTTCCTCGTCGCGGATGGTGGCCACCACCACCACGTCGGCCCGCCCGGAGGGGCACAGACGTTGAAGTAGCGCCTGGTCGATGCCTCCGGGGGTGAGGAAGCGCTCCAGGTCGTCGAGCCACACGACCGCATCGCTGATCGGATAGCCGGCCTCGACCAGATCTCTCAGCGCCCCTGCGTACGCCGGGGTGAGTAGCTGGTGGTGCGGGCGGAGGCGGTGGATGGCCTCGAACGCGCTGCGGCTCTTGCCGGCGGCTGCCTTGCCGTGCAGCAGCACGATCCCGCCTTCGGCGATGGCCCATTCCAGATCATCGTCACCAGTGCGGGGAACGTAGCGAGGAAGGTCCTGGTCATGGCGGTCGGTGGTATCGATGGCAGGTTTGACGCCCAGGTCCAGCGGGTCGACCTGCTCCACCAACGGCGGCCGTCCGTCGTCGCGAAGATGCAGCAGGCACCCGAGGGGCACGGACTCAGTCGGGCTGGCGGTGCCGGGTTTTTTGCCTGGTCGCGCCGTGCGCCAGCCGACCACCAGCCCTACCGCTCCGAGGAGCCCGAAACCGATGCTGGTGATTTTCTCAGCCCGGTCCAGACCTTGCTTCACCAGGAAGTACACCACCGGGACAACGACTGCGACCGAGGAGAACAGCAACACGATCTGGCGGAGTCGTCGCCGCACCGACATGAAGGCCACACGTCATTCTGAAGGTGACCGGCAAGAAGCGCAGACCCGCCATCTCACCCACGCTAGCCCGCCCATCAGCTGAGAGCATTCTCGACCTCAGCCAGGCGTAGACGGCGTGCTCGTCTTCTTCAGGCGTCACGGGTGGCCAACGAAGATGACGGCCGCCGATGTCGGGTGCTCCGAGCACGACGGGCAGCGCATGGCCCGATGTGACGAGGGGTGCGACGCCGTCCACGGCCAGGCGGCGGGCAGACCGGTGCGACCCGGTCAGGCCGGGCCGGCGGGCAGGGCCATGCGCAGGGCGAGCAGGTCGACGCCGGGCAGCGGAGACCAGTCCCGCTCCGGGGTACGCACGAAGCCGAGCCCCGCGTACAGCCGGTGGGCGGCGTCGGCGAGCCCGCTGCGGACGCAGATGACCATCGCCGAGCAGCCCTGGTCCACGGCCCGGGACAGGCAGGCCCGGACCAGCGCCGCGCCCGCGCCCCGGCCCTGGGCGGCCGGGTCCACCGCCAACATCCGGAACTCCGCCTCACCCGGCCGGGACAGCTCCGCGTACGGGCTGCCGGGCAGCACGTAGGTGACCGAGCCGAGCACGGCACCGGTCGGCTCGTCGACGGCGACCAGGATCTCGCCGTGCTCCGCCCGGCCGGCCACGTCGGCCAGCACCCCGCCGTAACCGTTCTCGCCCTTGAGCTGGCCGTCGGCCTCGTAGGCGGCGACGGTCAGCCGGGCCACCGCCGGAAACTCGGCCGGCCCGGCCCGCCGGACCAGCAGCCCGGTCGACCGGTCGCCGGGAATCAACCGATCACCGCGATCAGGTCACCGTCCTGCACCACGTCGCCCTCGTTGACCGCGAGCTGCTCGACCACCCCGTCGGACTCGGCGACGACCGGGATCTCCATCTTCATCGACTCCAGGATCACCAACGTGTCCCCCTCGGAGACGGTGTCACCGGTCGACGCCACGACCTTCCACACGTTGGCCACCATCTCGGCGCGGATCTCCTCGGCCATCACGGCCCTCCCTCTCCACCGGGTGTGTCTGCGTCGGTATCCAATCACGTGCCGCCCCCGCGCGGGCGACGAGCGCCGACACCGGCCAGGCCACGCCCACCGACGTACCGCTGCCGCCCCGGCGCACGACGGCGGGTGCCGGCCGCACTAGCATCATCAGGTCGGACCCCGACGCCGGGAGGACCGGCGGCGTGCCCCGACGTCCAGGGTCGCCGCAGCAGGGGTCGGACCCATCACGAGGAGGTCAGCATGGCGAAGAAGGCCCGTAAGAAGAAGGCCCGTAAGAAGAGCGGCGCGAACCACGGCAAGCGCCCCAACTCCTGAGTCGTCCCGGCGGTCCACCGCCGCGACGCCAGGGCCGGCCGGAGCCGGACACACCGGTGGCCCGGGTCGACGTCGACCCGGGCCACCGGTGTGCGTGCCGTCAGCCGGCCGGTGCGGGCCGGATTTCATTCGACGCCGGGTGGGGTGCGGGCACCGGCGCGTCGGGCGGCTGCGGGGTCACCCGGCCGCCGCAGGGTCACTCGGCGAGTTCGCGGGACTCGCTGGCCTCGAAGACCACCAGCTCGGTGAGGCGTACCCGCAGCCGCTCGCGCAGCTGGTCGGGGGCGGTCTCGTTGCCGCAGCAGCGGGCCACCAGCGCCCGTACCTCCTGCTCGATGCCGTACTCACGCAGGCAGGGCCCGCACTCGTCCAGGTGGTAGCGGATCAGCGAACGGCGTTCCTCGGCACACTCCAGGTCCAGGTAGAGGTAGACCTCGGCGAGCACTTCCCGGCAGTCCGTCTCGTGCGGCTTTCCGCAGCTCATGTCACACCTCCCGACTGGCAGTGGCGGTGGTGGTCGAGCCCTTCGCGGGCTGCGCGGCGCTGAAGCCACGCTCCGCGGCGTACCGCTCGAGCAGCTTGCGTAGATTGCGACGCCCGCGGTGCAACCGGGACATCACGGTGCCGATCGGCGTGCCCATGATGTCGGCGACCTCCTTGTACGAGAAGCCCTCGACATCGGTCAGATAGACCGCCAACCGGAACTCCTCCGGCAACTGCTGCAGGGCCTCCTTGACGTCGCTGTCGGGCAGCCGGTCCAACGCCTCGGTCTCGGCCGACCGCAACCCGCTGGAGGTGTGCGACTCGGCCTCGGCGAGCTGCCAGTCGGTGATCTCCTCGGTGGGCGCCTGGATGGGCTGGCGCTGCCGCTTGCGGTAGGAGTTGATGTAGGTGTTGGTCAGGATCCGGTAGAGCCAGGCCTTCAGGTTGGTGCCCTGCTCGAACTGGTGGAAGGCGGCGTACGCCTTCAGGTACGTCTCCTGGACCAGATCCTCGGCATCGGCCGGGTTGCGTGTCATCCGCAGCCCGGCGGCGTAGAGCTGATCGACGAAGGGCATCGCGTCCCGCTCGAAGCGGGCCTTACGCTCGTCCGTCTTCTCGGTGGTCAACCGCACATCCCCTCGCGTCGGATGCTGTCCCGCCGAGGATACGCGGCCGAACCGGCCCACAGCTTCGGTTCCGCCGGGTGTGCTGGTGCTCACCACCTCGTGACCGGTCCCCACCGCCGGCCAGTCCGGGCCGTCCAGCAGCTGTCTGAGCTGCCGTGCGCCCTGCTCGTCCCGCTCCCGGTTCCGTGTCTCGGTCGGCACCGGTCACCCCCCTCGCCAGATTCTTCGTCCGGGAGGCGTAACACCCGACCGCAGGCCGGGCATTCCGCCGGCCCCCGCTCCTGGTCC
Organism: Micromonospora sp. NPDC048894; assembly: GCF_040649765.1. Classification (NCBI taxonomy): domain Bacteria; kingdom Bacillati; phylum Actinomycetota; class Actinomycetes; order Micromonosporales; family Micromonosporaceae; genus Micromonospora; species Micromonospora sp. NPDC048894. The sequence continues at coordinate 308,985 of NZ_JBEZFY010000005.1, forward strand.
CGACCCACCGGTCGGCTACCGGCGGGCTGGGACCAGGAAGGGCCTGGGAGGGACGGTCCCGACCACCCGAACCGGAAGGTCGACACCATCGGATGCAACGACGGCTCCGGCGGGGCGGAAACGGGTGGTCACCGCGTCGGTCCGCGCCGGGGCGACCGGTCGACGCGGCGCGGGACGACCCGGTCCGGGCGGATCAGCGGGCCCAGCCGTGTGCGCGCAGCCAGGTGAGCACCACCCCGGCCGTGCCGGTCGGATCCCGGCGCAGGTCGTGACGTTCGCCACCGCGTACCACCACCTCGACCGGGCCGGCGGCGGTGGGCGTCCCGAACGGGTCCCGGTCGCCGTTGACCACCAGCGTCGGCAGCCCGGTGACCAGTTCGTCGGCCCGGGAGCGCTCCGGCCGCCCCGGCGGGTGCAGCGGAAAGGCCAACGCGACCACCCCGGCCGCACCCACCGCGCGGGCCGTCCGACAGGCCACCCGGGCACCGCTGGACCGCCCACCGACCAGCAGGGGCAGCTCGGGATGCCGGTGGCGCAGCGCGGCCAGCACCGCCGTCCACGCCTCGTCCAGGTGCCCGGCCGGGGCCGGGGCCCGGCGACCGGCCACCCGGTAGGGCTGGGTCACCCGGGCCACCACCACCCCGGCGTCGCGGGCGGCGTCGCGCAGGGCGAGCAGGTCCGGCGCGTCCACCGCACCACCGGCGCCGTGGCCGAGCACGAGCAGCGACGTCGGCGCGGCGGCCGGCAGGTCGGTGTCGACCCGGGCCGGGCCCCGGGGGGTGTCGAGTTGCGTGGGGTGCGGCACCCGGCCATTCTGCGCCGCCCCGACGGGTCAGCTCAGCGGAACCAGGGTGAGCAGCCGGTCCCGCACCGGTGGGCCGGCGTCGTCGGCCGCGGCGGGATCGGATCCGACCTCGCCACGCCAGGCGACCAGCATGGCCCGGCGCTCACGTGGGGTGGTGCCACCCCACACCCCGTGGGTGTCGCCCACCTCCAACGCCCAGGCCAGGCAGGATCCCTGGACGTCACAGCTGCGGCAGAGCGCCACCGCCGAGTCGGCTGGTTCGTTGGGTGCCGGAAAGAACGTCTCCGGATCCACACTCTGACAGGTTCCTCTGGTCCGCCAGGCATCGTCGGAACGGCGGTCCCGCAACGCGCGCAGCAGTCGCGGATCCCGTCGTGCGGCGGCCACCTCGTGCGGTCGGGGCATACGCGCCCGGGTCATCACACCCACCTCCCCCGTGGGACCGGCAAGATCGACGGGCGTCGTTCACACTGCGCGAAGACGCTCCCAGTGCCAGCGCTGTGTTCTATCGCACTGTTGGCTACGGGGACAAGGGGTCTGCCGGAAAGATGGCTAAAGGTCCGAGCGACGTTTCGCCCGGAACTCTGGCAATTCGTACGCGACAATGTCGCCAATCGCGTTCAGAACAGCGCAGTCTCCCCGTGGGAGCGTTCCCGGTCCACCGGCACCCGGGCGGTCAACTCCGGGCCGTTGTTGCGCACGTTGCCCACCGCCGTCCCGACCGGACGGATCTCCAACCCGGCGAGCCACCCCGCCGGCGGCGGGACCAGCAGCGCCGCCGGATCGTCGGCCGGGGCGAGCCAGTCCGTCCACCGGTCCGACGGCAACAACAGCGGCATCCGGTCGTGCACCTCGGCCAACTCGCCCACCGCCGCCGTGGTCAGCACGCTGAACGTGAGCGACTCCTCCCAGCGGGACCAGATGCCGGCCAACGCCAGCACCGAGCCGTCCCGCGGGGTCATGAAGTAGGGCTGCTTCGCGCCACCGGACCCGCGTACCCACTCGTACCAGCCGTCGGCCGGGACCAGGCAGCGCCGACGGGCGAACGGCACGGCGTACGCCCGGCTGGTGGCGACCGTCTCGGCCCGGGCGTTGATCATGCGGGCCGCGCCGGAGGCCGACTTCGCCCAGTGCGGCACCAGGCCCCAGCGGCCGACCGACAACACCCGCCCCTGCTCGGTGTCGACCCGGACCACCGGCACCGAATCGGTCGGCGCGACGTTGTGGTCCGGCCCGAGCCGACCCTCGGTGTCGTCGTACGACTCGAAGACGGCGCTCAGGTCCCCGGCACTGCGGGTCGTCGCATACCTGCCGCACATGCCGCATACGCTAACGCCCCGCCCCGTCGTGGGTTGTCCCGCCAACCGGGAGTCAGCCGGACGGTCGGCTCGAAATCGTCGCCGGGTTGGCAGAATGTGACCGTGGGAAACCTGACCGCCACCCGTCCGCAACAACCCTGGGCCGCGCCGACCGCCAGTGACCCGGTCACCGCGACGCTGCGCCTACCCGGCTCCAAGTCGATGACCGCCCGCGCCCTGGTGCTCAGCGCGCTGGCCGGCGGCCCGTCAACGCTGCACGGGCCGCTACGGGCCCGCGACACCGAACTCATGGCGGGCGGGCTGCGCGCGATGGGCGCGCACGTCTCCGTCTCCGACGACGACCGCTGGCTGGTCCGGCCGCACCGGCTCGTCGGCCCGGCCCACGTCGACGTCGGCCTCGCCGGCACGGTGATGCGGTTCGTCCCACCGGTCGCCGGCCTCACCGAAGGGCAAGTCACCTTCGACGGCGACCCGCAGGCCCGGGTCCGGCCGCTCGGCCCGCTGATCGGCGCGCTGCGCTCCCTCGGCGTCCGGATCGACGCGCCCGAGACCGGCAGCCTCCCCCTGGTGGTGCAGGGCACCGGTGGGGTCGCCGGTGGCGAGGTGGTGATCGACGCCTCCGCCTCCAGCCAGCTCGTCTCCGGCCTGCTGCTCGCCGGGGCCCGCTTCGACCGGGGCGTGGTGGTCCGGCACCAGGGCCCACCGGTGCCGTCCGCGCCGCACCTGCGGATGACGGTGCAGATGCTGCGGGCCGCCGGAGCAGCCGTCGACGACAGCGTCCCCGACGTCTGGGTGGTCGAGCCGGGGCCGCTCGCCGGCCGGAGCTGGGAGATCGAGCCCGACCTCTCCGGCGCGGTCCCCTTCTTCGCCGCCGCCCTGGTCACCGGCGGTGAGGTCACGTTGCAGGGGTGGCCGCACAACAGCGTCCAGCCGGTCGAGCAGCTCCGCTCGCTGCTGCACCGGATGGGCGGCGAGGTCACCCTGACCACCGCCGGGCTGACCGTCCGCGGCACCGGCACCGTGCACGGGCTGACCGCCGACCTGTCCGACGTCAGCGAGCTGACCCCGGCCCTGACCGCACTGGCCATGCTGGCCGACTCGCCGTCGACCTTCACCGGCATCGGGCACATCCGGGGGCACGAGACCGACCGGCTCGCCGCCCTGGCCCGGGAGTTCACCGGGCTCGGCGCCGACCTGACCGAAACCGCCGACGGGCTGGAGATCCGACCCCGGCCGCTGCACGGGGGAGCCTTCCGCACCTACGCCGACCACCGGATGGCGCACGCCGCCGCGGTGGCCGGGCTCGCCGTCGCAGGCATCGAGGTCGACGACGTGGCATGCACCTCCAAGACCATGCCGGAATTCCCGGCACTATGGTCGGCGATGGTGACCGGCAAGAGCTGACGACGGAGGGGGCAGGTCCTGACGACCAAACGACGGGAGTACGACGAGGACGACGTACGGGTCCGGCCCGGCCGGTCCTCACGTCCCCGTACCCGCACCCGCCCCCGACACGACGACGCGGTCGACGGGTTCGTCATCGCCGTCGACCGGGGCCGGTACACCTGCGTACTCCCCGACGCCCCCGACGGTGCCGCGATAACCGCCATGCGGGCCCGCGAACTGGGCCGCAAGTCGGTGGTGGTCGGTGACCGGGTGAGCCTGGTCGGCGACGTCTCCGGCACCGACGGGGCGCTGGCCCGGATCGTCCGGATCACCGAACGGCGCTCGGTGCTGCGGCGCACCGCCGACGACGACGAGAACACCGCCGAGGGGCGGCTGGAACGGGTGGTGGTCGCCAACGCCGACCAGCTGGTGATCGTCAGCGCGCTGGCCGACCCGCCACCCCGGACCGGCTTCATCGACCGGTGCCTCGTCGCCGCATACGACGCCGGCATCGAGCCGCTGCTCTGCCTGACCAAAGCCGACCTGGCCGGCCCCGAACAGGTGGTCGGCTACTACACCGAGCTGGAACTGCCGTACGTGCTGGTCCGGCCCGACTCCGACCTCGACGCACTGCGCGCCCTGCTCGCCGGCCGGGTGTCGGTGCTGGTGGGGCACTCCGGGGTGGGCAAGTCGACGCTGGTCAACCGGCTGGTGCCGGAGGCGCTGCGGGCGGTCGGCGTGGTCAGCGCGATCGGCCGGGGCCGGCACACCTCCACCAGCGCGGTGGCGCTGCGGCTGCCCCGGACCCCCGGCGGCGACGGGGACCCGGGCTGGATCGTGGACACCCCCGGCATCCGCAGCTTCGGGCTGGCCCACGTCTCGGCCGAGAGCCTGCTGCACGGCTTCCCCGACCTGGTCGAGGGAACGGTGGACTGCCCGCCCAACTGCCCGCACACCCCGGACGAGGCGGACTGCGCCCTGGACGCCTGGGTCACCGCCGGCAAGGCCGACCAGCGCCGACTGGCCTCGTACCGTCGCCTGCTGGCCTCCCGGGCCGGCGAGGGCGACCCCCGCGAGGTGGAGCGCAACCCCGGCGATCCCCTGGCCGGCTCCTGACCTAGCGGGCCAAGCGGTCCAGCAGCTCGCCGAGCAGCGCCCGTTCGCCAGGGGTGAGGTCGCCCGGGTCGTCGCCGACCAGTGCGCGCAACGTCAGTGCGGCGCTCGCCCGGGTGGCGGGGGCATCGGCGGAGGGGGTGTGCAGGACCCCGGCCAGCGCGGCCTCGCGGACGCGTTCGGACAGCCCGAAGTCCGGCTCCGGCTGGCTGATCAAGGTGAGCGTGACGCCGACGTTGGCGGCGAGCACCTGTTCGGCGGCGTCGGCCGCCGGCACCTTGAGCATGCCCTGGGCGGCGGCGCCGGTGAGCCGCTCGCGCAGCGCGGCGTGCGCGGGAGCGGTGACGGCGCAGGGCCTTCCCGGTTCGGCCCGGCCGTAGAGCAGCCCGTAGAACGACGGGTGCTCCAGCCCGAACCGTACGTGGCGGTCCCAGGCCTCCCGCAGGTCGCCCAGCGGGTCGCCGGAACTCTCGACCGCCGTGTACTGGGTGAAGCCGTGGTTGACCACGGCGTCGATCAGGCCCTGCTTGCTGCCGAAGTGGTGGTAGAGCGTCGGGGCCTGCACCCCGGCGCGTTCGCACACCGCCCTCGTGGACACCGTGCCGCTGCTCTCCAGCAACTCCGCCGCGGCGAGCAGGAGTCGATCCCGCGCGTTCTGCATGGTTGCTACAGTAGCGCATGTAGCGCTACATTGGCCCCTGTAGCGAAAGGAGAAGTCCCATGAGAACGTGGTTCATCACCGGTGGAACGCCAGGAGGGTTCGGCCTGTTCTATGCCGAGGCCGCACTGAAGCAGGGCGACCAGGTGGCGGTGACCTCCCGTCGCCCCTCCGAACTGCGAGAATGGGCCGAACCGTACGGTGCCCGGGTGCTCGTACTCCCGCTCGACGTCACCGATGCCGAGCAGGTGCGGGCGGCGGTCCGCACGGCGGAGGAGCGGTTCGGCGGGATCGACGTGCTGGTCAACAACGCGGGCCGCGGCTGGTTCGGCTCGGTCGAGGGCGCCCCCGACAAGACGATCCGCCGCACGTTCGACCTCAACCTGTTCGCCGTGGTCGAGGTGATCCGCGCGGTCCTGCCCGGCATGCGGGCACGCGGCGACGGCTGGATCGTGAACATGTCGTCGGTGGCGGGCCTCGTCAGCGCACCAGGATTCGGCTACTACTCCGCGGCGAAGTTCGCCCTCGAAGGACTGTCGGAGACGCTGCGCCACGAAGTCGAACAGTTCGGGGTACGCGTGCTCCTCGTAGAACCTGGAGCATTCCGCACCAACGCCTTCGCCGGCTTCCAGGACGAACCCGTCAACGAGACCGTCGACGCCTACGTGCCGCTGGTCGAGGGCGTCAAGGCGGCATTCGTGGACCACAACGGCAGGCAGGAGGGCGACCCCGAGCGCGGCGTCCAGGCCGTGATCGGCGCGCTGGCCGCGCCCGTCCCGCCGCACCGGATCGTGCTCGGCAACTCCGGCTACGACGCCGTCGTCGCGATGCACGAGAACGCCCTCACGGAACTACGCTCGAACGAGAAGCTCTCGCGCTCGGCGGACTTCTGAGCCTGCCGACTGAGACCGCGTCGGAGCCTGCCGACAGGAACCGCGTCGGAGGAGCCTGCCGGCAGGAGCCGCGCGGCGCCTGCCGACAGGGCCGCGTCGGCAACCGTCGGAAGTCGGCCGTGCCGCGAACGCGCGGAGCCGCGCCGGGGCGGACCGGGTCACCACACACCACCGAACCGACGGGGCCCTCGCCGACCGTCATCCCGCACCTGAACTGATCACCATGCCGCACGGCCCGTGGCGGGACGGCACCCGCAGCATCACCGTGCCGCCGAGCCGCCACAGGAACACGCCCGGACGCACCCGCGCCCCGGCAACCCGAGAAGACCGGAGAGCAGAGATGGACACCGTCACCCTTCCCCAGGCCGTCGAGAACTTCGTCGCCGCCACCAACGCCCACGACCCGAACGCGCTGGCCGCGGTCTTCGCCGACGGGGCCACCGTGCACGACGACGGGACGGCCTACACCGGCGAGTCCGCGATCCGCGAGTGGATCCAGGTGCACCTGATCAACCCGAAGATCGTGATCACGCCGACCTCGTTCGTCGACGACCGGCTGGTGGCCTCCGGGGACGGGGAGTTCCCCGGCGGGCCCCTGTCCTTCGCGTTCGTGTTCGGCATCAAGGACGACCAGGTCACCGACCTCGCGATCACCCCCGTCTGACCCCTCCCCGACCACAGCCACCCCACCCCTCCCAGCCCTCTCACCGCCCCCTCCCCCGCCCCCGGCCTCGCCGCCGGCCTCGCCGCCTCACCGCCCACCCACCCCGCCCCACCCACCCCGCCCCGGCCCCGCCGCCCGGCACTCCTCTCCCGCCCCGCCTCACCGTCTCGCCTCGCTGCCCAGCCCCCTCTCCCGCCCCGGTGATCAAGAGGTTTGCGTCAGGTGATCAAGAGGTTTACGTCATCCCGGAGCCCTCCCATGACGCAAACCTCTTGATCACGCGCGCGGGAAGTGGGTGGGAGCGGGAGGGGAGGTGGGAGGGGCGGGGGCGGGGGCGGGGGCGGGGGCGGGGGCGGGGGTTAGGGTTTTGGGGTGACGGGGCATGTGGGGGATGTTGATCTTGCTCATCGGCTTGCGGATGCTGCCGATGCCATCTCGATGAGCCGGTTCCGGGCGCTGGATCTGCGGGTGACGGCGAAGCCGGACCTGACTCCCGTCTCCGACGCGGACACCTCGGTGGAGCGGGAGATCCGGGCGCTGCTGGCCGACCAGCGGCCCGGCGACGGGCTGCTCGGCGAGGAGTACGGCGCACAGCCGGCCACCGGCCCGCACGACCGACGGTGGGTGATCGACCCGATCGACGGCACCAAGAACTTCGTCCGGGGTGTGCCGGTGTGGGCCACCCTGATCGCCCTGCTGGAGGGGGACCGGCCGGTGGTCGGGCTGGTCTCCGCCCCGGCGCTGGGCCGACGCTGGTGGGGCGCCCCCGGCCTGGGCGCGTACGCCGGACCGGACGCCGCCTCCGGCGAGCCGATCCGGGTCTCCGGGGTCCGCGACCTCGCCGACGCCAGCGTCTGCTACTCGTCGCTGACGGGGTGGGAGGCCGCCGACCGGCTGGACGCGGTGCTCCAGTTGATGCGCGACACCTGGCGCAGCCGCGCCTACGGCGACTTCTACGGCTACATGTTGCTTGCCGAGGGGGCACTGGACGTGATGGTGGAGCCGGAATTGTCGCTCTGGGACATTGCCGCGCTGGTGCCGATCGTGACCGCCGCCGGGGGCACCATCACCACCCTGGACGGCACTCCCGCCCCTGGTGGGAGCGTGTCCGGTGAGATCAGCGCGATCGCCACCAACGGTCCGCTGCACGCCGACGTCCTCTCCCGGCTGGGTCGGCCGACCGAGCGCTGAGGCCACCAGCCCTCTATTCTCGCCTGGTGGTGTCCTCCGGCTGGTGCTTCCTCGCGGCGATGATCGTCGCGTACGGCTTCGCCAACATGCTCCAGTCGGTGGCCGCCGCCCGGACGACCGTGCACCACACCTTCGACCCGGGGCTGCTGCTGCGGCTGGCCGGGCACCGGACGTACCTGATCGGGTTGCTCTGCCAGGTGACCGGCTTCGTGCTGGCCTTCCTGGCCCGCCGGGACCTGCCGTTGTTCCTGGTCCAGGCGAGCGTGGCGGCGGGGCTGGGGGTGACCGCCCTGCTGGGGGTGGTGGTGCTCAAGTGGCGGCTGCCCGCCGCCGAGGTGGCGCTGCTGGTGCTGCTCTTCGCCGGGATCACCGCGCTGGTGCTCTCCGCCCAGCCGGCCCCCTCCAAAGGGCTCGGCACCGCCGGCCTGGTCGCCCTGGCGGTGGCGCTCGGCGGGATCGGGCTGCTCGGCTTCTTCGCGGTACGCCTGCACGGGGCGCCCGGTTCGGTGGCGCTCGGTTCCCTGGCCGGGCTGGCGTTCTCCGCCGCCGCGGTGGCCGCCCGGCCGCTGGCCTCCGCCCCGTCGGCCGAGGCGTTCGTCCGTGACCCGCTGCTCTACCTGCTGATCGCCCACTCGCTGGTGGGTCAACTGCTGCTCGGGCTGGCGATGCAGCGGGGCTCCACGACGGCCGCCGTAGCCGCGATGGACGCCGCCGGTGCGGTGCCCGCCGCGATCGTCGGTCTGCTGCTGCTCAACGACAAGATCTGGCCGGGCCGGGAGTGGCTGGCCGCCGTCGGCTTCCTGATCACCCTCGCCTCGGTGATCGGGCTCACCCGGTACGCCGCACCGCAGCACCACCACACGGTGACCCGCCCCCGGGAACGCGCCATGGTCGGCGCGGTCCCCCGCGTCTGAGCGGACGGCCCGGAAACCACGACCGCCCGAAAACCACAACCGCCTGGAAACCACAACCGCCCCGAAGTCACGACCGTCCGGATCTCCCGGCCCGGTCAGACGCCGACCGGGCCGGCGGTCGCGCCCTTGACCGGGGCGTCAGTGTCGGCCTCGGCCACCGTCGCGGCACCCTCTTCGACCGACGGGTCGACGCCGCCCCCGACCGGCACCACGTCGGGCACCTCGACCGGCGTACGCCGGCCCACCACCCGCTCGTAGAGCCGCTCCAGCGCGCCGGCCGTCCGTTCCCAGGTGTAGCTGCACCGCACCCGGTCCACCGCGGCGTGCCCGTACGCGAACCGGCCCGGGTTGTCGGCGAGCAGGCGGCGCAGCGTCATGCCCAGCGTGCGGACGTCGCCGGGGGGCACCAGCCGGCCGGTGACCTCGTCGACCACCGCGTCGGCGATCCCGCCCACGGCGTAGCCGACCACCGGCACCCCGCAGGCCATCGCCTCCAGCGACACCCGCCCCGCACAGGAGTAGTGCGGGGTGCAGGCCACCACGTCGGCGGAGCGGTACCAGGTCGCCAACTGGTCGTGCGGCACCGCGCCGACCAGCGTGACCTGGTCGGCGACCCCGGTGCGCTCGGCCAGTTCCCGCAGCCGACGGGCCTCCGCGTGGGTGGCCAACTGGTCGGCCGGCGGCCCTCCGGCGATCACCAGCTCCGCGTCGCCGACCAGCCGCATCGCCCGGATCAGGTCGTCCTGCCCGTGCCCGGGGGAGAGTCCGCCGACGGAGAGGATCCGGGCCCGCTGCTCGCGGGGGGCGGCCTCGCCGTCGGGGTGGAACCGCTCGACGTCCACGCCGGTCGGCACCATCGCCACCGAGGTCCGTTGCAGCCCCATCCGGGTCAGCTCGTCGACCTCGGCGTTGCACTGGGCCACGGCGACGTCCACCGCCCGGGTGAGGGCCCGCTCCAGGGGGATCCGCTCATCCGGGCCGTCGTACTGGTGGCCGAGGTGACGGCGTTGTTCGACGCCGAGCGAATGGAAGGTCTGCACCACCGGGATGTCCGTTTCGCGGACGGCGTGCGCGGCGGCCAGGCCACCGATCCAGTAGTGCCCGTGCACCACCTCGGGCGCCCACTCCCCGGCCCAGTGCTCGGCCAGCCAGCGGCCCAACTCGGGGACGTACGGGACCAGGTCGGCGGTGGCGGTGGGCTGCGCCGGGCCGACGGGCACCCGTTGCACCCGGTAGCCGTCGACCTCGACGCTCGCCGGCAGGGCGGGATCGTCGCGGCGCTCGTACACCCGGACGTCGTGGCCGCGTGCGGCCAGTTCGCCGGCGACCCGGGCGACGTGCTCGTGGGTACCGACGGGTGGTTCTGCCGCGGACCGGGACGGCCCGGCGTGCGCGCAGACGAGGCCGACGCGCATGGTGCACCTCCATGCGATCTGCGAGGGTGGTCTCCGGTCAGAGCGTCCCATTAACCGGGGTCCCACGAGCCGAAACCTCGCAGATCGGAAGCGGTCAGCGGCTGGTGGCGGCGGCGGTGGGCGGCGCCGCCACCCGTCGGGCCGCCCGCCGGGTGGCGCCGCACGATCAGTCGGCGTCCCCCGGCATGACCCGGCCGCCCCGGGGGTACCGACCAGAGATGCCGCTGACCCGCATCCCCGTCGAGGCCACCACGCTGGTCCCCGACGCTCCGGGCGGGATCGACGCCAGCCCGGCGTACCCCGTCCCCCGACACGGCGTCGCCGTGGGCACGCCGGGCGTCGCCGCCCGGCCCGACCGGGCGGGACGACGATGAGCCGCTCCGACCTGCCGCCGACCCGTCGCCCGGGGGCCGGTCCCCCCGGGACGGCCCCTCCACCAGCGGTGGGGTGCCGGGTGGCCGTCGACGACTCGTCGGCGGTGGTGTGGCTCAGCGGGGTGCTCGAACCGGCCGACCACGACCGGGTCCGCGACGCCCTGCTCGCCCGGCTCGGTGACCGGCCCGGCCCGATCGTGGTCGACGTGTCGGGGCTGCGGTCCGCCGGGCCCACCGTCGACCGCCTGCTGGCTGAGGTACGACGGACGGTGCGCGACTGGCCGGCGGCCGACCTGCTGGTGGTCGACCCCGCCGGGACGGTCAGCGGGGAGCTGGCGGTCCACGCCACCCGCGACGGGGCGACGGCCGCGTTGGCCCGTACGCCGATGGCGGCGGTGCTGACCGAGGAACTGGCCCCGGCGGTCGGTGCGGCCCGGCGGGCCCGGGAACTGGTGACCGACGGCTGCGCCCGGTGGGGCGTGCCGGAGCTGGCCGAACCGGCCTGCATCGCGGTCACCGAGCTGGTCAACAACGTGGTGGCGCACGCGGCGACCCCGATGACGCTGCGGTTGGCCCCGGAGGGCGGCACCCTGCACGTGGCCGTCCGGGACCACTCCCGGCAGCAGCCGAGGTATGCGGGGTTGGCCCCGCTCACCTCGGCCGGCGGCCGGGGCCTGCTGCTCATCGACACGGTGGCCCGCCGCTGGGGCAGCACCCTGCTCCCGGATGGCAAGGTGATCTGGTGCGTGTTGCACACCGAGGACGAGTCATCCTGGCATCACGACTGATTTCTGCATTTTCGTCCCGATCCGGGGAGCGGGACCCGGTTACCCGGCCCCCGCCAGTGGGTAGTGCTCAGCCATGCGCGACGACGAGTTCCCGACCCCCGTGTCCGACCCCGAGGCGCTCGGCCTGCCCGACACCGCCGACGACGACTCGACCGCCAACGACGACGTGCTGACCGGCCGGGAGGCCGACGGCCCGGACCCGGCCCAGCTGCCCGGCGACCGGACCCCGGTCGCGGTCGACCACTTCGGCACCACCGCCGACGAGCAGCTCGACGGCGAGTCGTTGGACTACAAGCTCGCCCGCGAGCAGTACGAACGGCGGGCCGACGATCCGCTCGCCGGCCCGGTCGACCCGGACATCGCCGCCGAGGCGGAGAACGAGGAGGCCGCCGCGCAGGCCCAACTCGACGCCGACGTGCTGAACCCGGGCCCCACCTCGGACCCGAACTCCCCGGTCTCGCTCTATGACCACGGTCAGCTCGGCACGGTCGCCGACGCCCAGGTGGGCCGCCTGGTCGAACCGGACGAGGGTGCCCGCACCGACCAGGAGACCGACAGCATCGCGTACGACGCGGGTGCGGCCGGCGGCGGCGCGAGCGCCGAAGAGCTGGCCATCCACGAGACCCGGCCGCCCGAGGCGCACTGACCCCGGCCGTCCCGGCCCCGCACTGCCCAGTCGCCCAGCCCAGCACTGCCCCGGCCGTTCAGGCCCCGCACTGCCCAGTCGCCCAGGACCGCACTGCTCAGTCGTCCAGGCCCCGCTCGATCGCGTAGCGGGTCAGCTCCACCCGGTTGTGCAGTTGGAGCTTGCCCAGCGTGTTCTGCACGTGGTTCTGCACGGTGCGGTGCGACAACCCGAGCCGCCCGGCGATCTGCTTGTAGGACAGCCCCTTCGCCACCAGCCGCAGCACCTCGGTCTCCCGTTCGGTGAGCCGGGGTGCCGCGTCGTGTCCGCCGTCGGCCGAACCGCCGGCCGACGGCGGGTCGGCGGCGAGCCGCCGGTACTCACCCAGCACCAGGCCGGCCAGGCCGGGGGTGAAGACCGGCTCACCGGCTGCCGTGCGGCGCACCGCGTCCAGGAACTCCGCCGGGCCCGCCGACTTCAGCAGGTAACCGGTGGCCCCGGCCTTCACCGCGTCCAGGACGCCCTGCTGCTCGCCGCTGGCCGACAGCATCAGCACCCGCACCCGGGGCAGCGCGGCGCGCAGCCCCTGGATCACCTCCACCCCGGAGATGTCCGGCAACTGGAGGTCGAGCACCACCAGGTCGGGTCGGGCGGCGGCGGCCACCCGGACCGCCTGGCGGCCCTCGCCGCTGGTCGCCACCACCAGGTGGCCGGCCTCGGTGAGGTCCCGGGCCACCCCCTCCCGCCACATCGGGTGGTCGTCGACCACCATCACCCGGGTCCCGGTCATCGGTTCCTCCTCGGCACCATCAGTTCGAGTTCGGTGCCCTCCCCCGGCGTCGAGACGATCCGCGTCTCGCCCCCGAGATCGGCTATCCGACCACGGATGGCCTGGGCCACCCCCAGCCGCCCCTGCCTGGCCGCCTCGGCCAGCCGCCCCTGCGGGATGCCCGGACCGGCGTCGCGGACCGACACGGTCACCGTCTCCCCCTCGTCCTCGACCAGCACCCAGGCCCGCCCGTCGGCGTGCCGCCGCACGTTGTCCAGCGCCGCCGCCGTCGCGGCGGCCACCTCCAGGGCCACCGGGGCGGGCAGCGGCACCGGGGTGGCCGGGGCGGAGACCTGCACCGCCGCCGAGGCGTACCCGGCCAGCAGGGAGCGCAGGTCCACCTCGCCCACCGGGTCGGCGGGGGAGGTCGGCGGCGCACCGGAGATCAACGCGCGCAGCGCCACCTCCTGCTGACCGGCGAGCCGGGCCAGCTCACCGGCCTCCCCGTCGAGGTGTGCCCCGCGCCGCTGGACCAACGCCAGCACCTGGAGCACCGAGTCGTGGATGTCGCGGGCCAGCCGCTCCCGTTCCCGGGTCGCCGCCTCCAGCTCCACCGCCCGCTGCAACCGCTGCTCGGCGGTCACCGCCAACCGGGCCACGTGCCCCACCACCACCCCGGCGAGCAGCAGCAGGATCACCCCGGTCAGCGAGGACGGGCCGACCCGGCCCCGGGTGGCCAGGTCCGTGCCGCCGACCAGCAGGGCGGCCACCGTGCCGCGCCGCCGTCCGCCGGACACCGCCCAGGCCAGCACCGGCCCGGCCAGCCAGGCCACGGCCAGGGCCGGCACCCCCGCCGCCAGCGCCGGACGGCCCACCACCCACGGCGTGACGGCCAGGATCGACAGGACCACACCGAGGTCGGCCAGGAGCAGCGGCCAGCCCCGGTTGGCCGGCCGGGCGTAGCCGACCGCGGTCACCCCGGACCAGGCCAGCATCACCAGGAGTACGCCACCGGCGGCGACCGGGTGGGCGTACCGGTCGGCGTCGCGCAGGACCAGCAGCCCGACGTACGCCAGCGAGGCGAAGCGGAAGACCGCGACGGAGCGCCAGAGCGGGACCTCGAAACCACCCGGCGGGGACGACGGCATGGGCGTCACCATGCCACAGCCACCCCGGTGACCCGCCGGGCCGGCCGGTGCGGCACGGACAACCCTGACGTACGGTAGAAACAGCGCGAAAGACTCCGAGATCGCTGCCGGGACAGGGCCCATGACGAACGCAGAACTTCCCACACCGCGTACGGTGGTGCCCATCGAATCTTCCCTTCTCATCGCCGAGGCGTTCGACCAGGCGCAGGTGACCGAGCTGAGACACTCGGTCAGCTCCTGCGCGCACGCCGCCGGGCTGTCCGGCCAACGCCTCGACGACTTCGTGCTGGCGGTCAACGAGCTGATCACCAATGCCGTCCGCCACGGCGGCGGTCAGGGCTGGCTGCGGCTCTGGCGACGCCCCGGCGAGCTGGTCTGCGAGGTCGCCGACCACGGCAACGGCATGAGCGAGCAGCAGCTCGACGACCGCAGCCGGCCGGCCCCGGACACCGCCGGCGGCTGGGGGCTGTGGCTGGCCCGGGAGCTCAGCGACGCGATGGAGGTCGAGAGCGGCGCGGCCGGCACCACGGTCCGGATCAGCGCCGCCGCCAACTGACACCACCGGGCGGCCCTCCGCCCGGGCCGAGCTGGGCCGGGCGCGCAGAGCCGCACCCGGGGCCGGCCGCCGGGCCGGTCAGCCGAACAGGGCGCTGACCGACTCGCCGTTGTGGATCCGCCGCATCGCCTCGGCCAGCGCCGGGGCCACCGAGAGCACCGTCAACTCCGGCACCCGCTTCTCCGGCGGGATCGGCACCGTGTTGGTGCAGACGATCTCGCGCACCCCCTCGGTGGCGCTGAGCCGCTCCAACGCGCCGCTGGAGAACAGGCCGTGGGTGCAGGCCAGCCGGATCGACCGGACGTTGCGCTCCCGCAGGTGGGCGATCAGCTCGATCACCGTGCTGCCCTTGGCGATCTCGTCGTCCAGCACGATCACGTCCCGGTCGGTCACCTCACCGATCACCGTGCTGATGGTGACCCGGTCGTCGCTGAACCGCTGCTTGGCCCCCGCCGCGACGGGGGTGCCGAGCATCCGGGCGAACGCCGCAGCCTCCTTCGCGTTACCCAGGTCCGGCGAGACCACCACCGTGTTGCCCAGGTCGTCCCCCCGGAAGTGGGCGGCCAGCTCCCGCAGGGCGTGCAGGTGGTCGACCGGGACGCTGAAGAAGCCGTGCACCTGCGGCGAGTGCAGGGTCATCGCCAGCACCCGCTGGGCGCCGGCCGAGGTGAGCAGGTCGGCCACCAGCCGGGCCCCGATCGAGATGCGCGGGGCGTCCTTCTTGTCCGACCGGGCGTACGCGTAGTGCGGCAGCACCACGGTGATCCGCCCGGCCGACGCTCCCCGGGCTGCGTCGATCATGAGCAGCAGCTCGACCAGGTTCTCCTGGACGGGCGGCACCAGGGGCTGGATCAGGAAGACGTCCCGCTCCCGGCAGTTCGCCTGCAACTGCACCTCCAGGCAGTCGTTGGCGAACCGGGACACCCGCACCGGGTGCAGCGGCACCCCCAGGTGGGCACAGATCTCGGCGGCGAGGTCGGGATGGGCGGTTCCACTGAACACGGCGATGTCGCGCACGTCTGGAGATCGTACGGAGCCACCGTGGTTCTCCGGAGCGCACCCGGCCGGTACGGTGCCGAAATGACCGGAGAGTACGTCGCCGCCATCGACCAGGGCACCACCTCGTCGCGCTGCATCGTCTTCGACCGGGCCGGTGGGATCGTCGCCGTCGCCCAACGCGAGCACCGGCAGATCTTCCCCCGGCCCGGCTGGGTGGAGCACGACGCCGAGGAGATCTGGGCCAACGTCGAACAGGTGGTCCGTGACGCGCTGGCCGCCGCCGGTACCGGCCCGGACGGGTTGGCCGCCGTCGGCATCACCAACCAACGGGAGACCACCGTGGTCTGGGACCGGGCGACCGGCCGGCCGGTCGCCAACGCCATCGTCTGGCAGGACACCCGCACCGGCCCGCTGCTGCGCGACCTGGCCGGGTCGTACGGCGAGGAGAAGCTGCGGGCCCGGACCGGCCTCACCCTGGCCACCTACTTCGCCGGCCCGAAGCTGCGCTGGCTGCTGGACAACGTCGACGGGCTGCGCGGGCGTGCCGAGCGGGGCGAGGTGCTCTTCGGCACCATGGACAGCTGGCTGATCTGGAAGCTGACCGGCCGGCACGTCACCGACGTGACCAACGCCAGCCGGACCATGCTGATGGACCTGGAGACCCTCGACTGGGACCCGGAGCTGCTCGACGCGCTGGGCGTACCGGCCGGGATGCTGCCGCAGATCCGCAGCTCGGCGGAGGTCTACGGGACGGCCCACGGGGTGCTCGCCGGGGTGTCGGTGGCCAGTGCGCTCGGCGACCAGCAGGCCGCCCTGTTCGGGCAGACCTGTTTCCAGCCCGGCGAGGCGAAGTGCACCTACGGCACCGGCAGTTTCCTGCTGCTCAACACCGGGGCCAGCCCGGTGCCGTCCACCCACGGCCTGCTGACCACGGTGGCCTACCGGATCGACGGCCAGCCGGCCGCGTACGCCCTGGAGGGGGCGATCGCGGTGACCGGTTCGCTGGTGCAGTGGTTGCGGGACAACCTCGGGTTGATCTCGTCGGCGGCCGAGATCGAGGAGTTGGCCGCCAGCGTGGACGACAACGGCGGCTGTTACGTGGTCCCCGCCTTCTCCGGGTTGTTCGCGCCGCACTGGCGTCCCGACGCCCGGGGGGTGATCGCCGGGCTGACCGGTTACATCACCAAGGGGCACCTGGCCCGGGCGGCGCTGGAGGCGTCGGCCTGGCAGACCCGCGAGGTGGTCGACGCGATGAACGCCGACTCCGACGTGGCGTTGCGCCGGTTGCGGGTGGACGGTGGGATGACCGCCAACGGGCTGCTGATGCAGTTCCTCGCCGACGTGCTGGCGGTGCCGGTGGTCCGCTCCCGGATCACCGAGACCACCTGCCTCGGCGCGGCGTACGCGGCCGGCCTGGCGGTCGGCTACTGGCCGGATCTGGCCACCCTGCGCGCCCAGTGGCGTTCCGACGCGCAGTGGGAGTCCCGGATGGACCCGGCGGACCGGCAGCGCGAACTGGGCCGGTGGCGCAAGGCGGTCGCCCGCACGCTCGACTGGGTCGACTGACCCCACGGCGACCCGCCGGTCGATCGGTTCCCGACGCCCCGACCGATACGATCGGTCGGGGGGATGCCACATGCAGACAGTCGGTCCGTACGCGCTGCACCGCAAGCTCAGTTCGTGCGAGCTGGGCGAGGTGTGGGCCGCGCGGGACACCGCCGAGCGGCCGTTCACCGTGGCCGTGCTCGCGCCGGCCGCCGCCGAGGGCGGCTGGCGGGAGGCGTTCGCCGCCGCGGCCAACACGCTCGCCCGGTCCGACGGCCTGCCGATCACCGGGGCCAACCACACCGGACCGGTCCCCTGGGTGGCCTGCGCCGCCGAGCAGGGCGCGGGGGCCGCGCACGTCTTCCTCGCCCTCGGCCAGCGCCTCGTCCCGGCCGGGGAGCCCCCGACCGGGGTCGGGCCGCAGCGGCTCGGCCCGCCCGGTGCGACCGCCCCGGTGAGCCCGGCGGCCGGCGCGGCACCGGTGACCGGCCCGCCGGCCGGGCGTGCCGACGGTGGCGCGACCGGTTCCCCGGTGGACGGGTCACGCCCGGCGACGGCTGTGGCCACCTCCGCCGGGCCGGTCACCGACGGCACCGCGACCCCGGCCGGCGTACCCCGGTCGTCGGGGCCGACCTCGCCCGCCGCCCGGCCGGCCCCGCAACCGCCGGCCCCGCCCCGGACGACGCCGCAGCAGGGGGTGCCGGCCGGGCAGCGGGCAGCCCCGGTGCCCTACCCGCAGCCACCGGTCGCGCCCCGACCCGCGCCGGCCGGGTACCCGGGGGCCTACCCGTCGGGCGCGGCCCGTGGCCGGGGGCGTACCGGCTGGTGGTTGGCGCTGGTGGCGCTGGTCGCGGTGGGCGCGACGGCGATCGGCGCGGCCGGCGGGTTCGGCGTCGCGAGGTGGTCCGCCGACGACCCGACGACCGTCGCCGCCACGGCGGCACCGACCCCGAGCGTCGACCTGGGGCTACCGGGCACACCGCCGCGTCAGCCGGGCGTGGAACCCCCGGTCGGCGGCGGTTGGCCGACCGGGGCGCCGACCTTCGCCGCCACCGACCCGACCCGGGAGATCACCGGCCTGGCCGGGGTCGACTTCAGCTTCCGGGTGCCCACCGGGTGGAGCTGCACCGAGGCCGGCCGCACCAGCGGTTCGGCGCACTACCGGTGCGGCGTCCCGGCCGCCGACGGGTCGATCATCGGTGGCGACCTGGTCGTCCGGCAGTGCCCCCGGCTCTGCACCGACGAGCGCCGCACCGCGCTGCGCCGGCAGGAGGAGGCATGGGGGTTGCAGTGGGTACGCAGTGGCGAGTTCACCACCTGGGCCGAGACCGCCCGGGTGGACGGCGCGTCCCGCTACGGCCTGGTCTACCTCTCCTACTGGCGCAGCGTGCCGGAGGACGCGATCGACAGGCAGCTGGTGCTGCGGATGACCGCCCCCCTGGACCGTGCGGACGAGGTACGCAAGGTGGCCGCCTCGGTGCGCGAGGCCACCTTCACCATCTGACGCGGAGGCGAGACCACCCCCACTCGACCGGTACCCTTCGACCGGACGTCGACGACGAACCGGTCCGTCCTTCCACGACCGAGCGGGACCATGGTGCGCATGCTGACTGTCTCCCCTGACCGACCCGGTGCCTGTCCGACCATCACGGACGCGCTGGAGATCGCGCCGGACGACGCGGTCGTCTCGATCGAGCCCGGCGTCTACCCCGAGGCGCTCCGGTTGACCGGCCGACGGGTCCGCCTGGTGGCCGCTGGTGAGGCCGGTTCGGTCACCGTGGACGGTCGGGCCACCGGTCGACCGACGGTGGCCTGCGACGGTGGTGAGGTGCTGTTGCAGGGGCTGATCATCCAGGCCGCCGACCACCCGGCCGTGGACGCCGTCGGCGGTCGGCTCCGGATGGAGAAGTGCCAGGCCAGCGCGGGCTACGCCGCAGCCGTGTCGGTCCGCGACGGGGCCCGGATCGAGGCCGTGGAGGTGACCGTCACCGGTGGACAGCACGGGCTGGTCGTCTCCGACGCGGGCGGCACGGTCGAGCAGTGCGAGATCCGGGACGTCACCGACGACGGGATCATCGTGCGGCTCGGTGCCGACCCGACCATCCGCAACTGCACCGTCGGCAACGCCGGCTTCCGGGGTGTGTACGTCTACCAGGCGGCCCGACCCACCATCGAGCGTTGTGACGTCTCCGGCACCGGCGACGCCGGGATCGTGGTGGCGTTGCAGAGCAGCCCCACCATCGTGGACTGCTGGGTGCACGACACCCGGGGTGTCGGCATCGACGTCGGCCGGGGCTGCGGTGGGACGATCGAGGGCAGCCACACCGAGCGGACCGCCGCTCCGGGCGTCCGGCTCGCCGAGGGGTCGACCACCGTGTTCCGGGCGGCCGAGGCGGGCGGGCGACCGTTGGCCGGGGTGAGCGCGGGCGGCGGCCCGGTCGGGCAGGACGAGCACAAGGTCGAGGAGCTGCTCGCCGAGCTGGACTCGATGATCGGCCTGGCCGGGGTGAAGGCCGAGGTGCGCTCGCTGATCGACGAGATCCAGGTCAACGAGTGGCGGCGCAACGCCGGCCTGCCGGTGGGCGCGGTGAGCCACCACCTGATCTTCACGGGCGCCCCGGGCACCGGCAAGACGACAGTGGCCCGGGTCTACGGGCGGCTGCTCAAGGCGCTCGGGGTGCTGCCCAACGGCCAGTTCCGCGAGGTGTCCCGGCGGGACCTGGTCGGCCAGTACATCGGGCACACCGCCGAGAAGACCTCGTCGGTGTTCACCGAGGCGCTGGGCGGGGTGCTGTTCATCGACGAGGCGTACACCCTGTCCCGGGCCGGTGGTGCCGGCGGCGACTTCGGCCAGGAGGCCATCGACACCCTGGTCAAGCTGATGGAGGACCACCGCGAGCAGGTGGCGGTGATCGTCGCCGGTTACACCACCGAGATGGCCGCCTTCCTGGACGCCAACTCCGGGCTGGCCTCCCGGTTCGCCAAGACGTTGGAGTTCGAGAACTACAGCCCGGTCCAGTTGGTCGACATCGTCGGGCGGATCGCCCGCAACGACGAGTACCTGCTCGCCGACGGGCTGGCCGACGGCCTGCTGGAGTGGTTCGGCCAGATCGAACGGGACCAGAACTTCGGCAACGCCCGGGAGGCTCGCAAGCTGCTGGAGGGGATGCGCAAGGCGCAGTCCGGGCGGCTGCGTGCGCTGGGCCGGATGCCGAGCCGGGACGACCTGCGCACCCTCGTCCTGGACGACCTGCTCGCCGCCACCCGGTGACCGGGATGTCGCCCACCGGGGGCACCGGTGCCCGCAGCGACGCGCCGACCGCCCTGATCGTCCGGGTCCGCGACGCGCCACCCGAGCCGGCCGCCCCGTGGCGGCCCACCGAGGCCGACCAGCCGGCCCCGCCGGAGCCGCTGGACGCGCCCTGGCTGCGTCACCTGGCCCGGCTGTTGCCGATGGCCGTCGTCGCCGTCCTCGGCGGGATCGGGTTGAACCGGCCCGGCCTGTGGGAGGACGAGCTGGCCACCTGGGGCATGGTGACCGTCGGGTTCGACGACTTCGTCGCGGTGCTGCGTAACGTCGACGCCTCCATCGGCCCGTACTACCTGCTGCTGCGCGGGTGGGTGGCGCTGGCCGGCAGCTCCGACGTCGCGCTGCGGGTGCCGTCGCTGCTGGCCATGACGGCGGCGGCCGGCCTGGTCGCCGCGATCGGCCTGCGGATCGGCGGGCTACGGGTCGGGCTGGTCGCCGGCCTGCTGTTCGCGGTGCTGCCGACCACCTCCCGGTACGCCCAGGAGGCCCGACCGTACGCGTTCGCGGTGTGCGCCGCCGCGCTGGCCACCCTGCTGCTGATCCGGCTGCTGGAACGCCCCCGGTTCCTGCGCTACCTGGGCTACGCCACCGTGGTGGCGTTGCTCGGGTTGCTGCACCTGGTCGGGTTGCTGCTGCTCGCCGCGCACGCGGTGGTGGCCTGGCGGGGCGCGCAGCGGCGGCGTTCCTTCGTCGGCTGGCTCGGCGCGGCGGTGGCCGGCGTGCTGCCGGTCCTGCCGGTGCTCTGGTTCGGCCGCCTACAGACCGGTACGCAGATCAACTGGATTCCGCCGGTCACCCTGGACCGCCTGGTCGACACCCCGGAGGCGCTGTTCGGCGGGCCGCTGCTCGCCGGTGCGGTGCTCGCCCTGGCCTTCCTCGGCATGTCGATGCGGGAGCGGGCGGCGGTGGCCACCACCTGGCTGGTGCTGCCCGCCCTGGGCCTGCTGGTCGCCGCCCAGCTCACCCCGCTCTGGCTGCCCCGCTACCTGCTGTTCACGGTGCCGGCCTGGGCGCTGGTCGCTTCGTTGGCCCTGCGCCGCAGCTCGCTGCTGCGCGGCACGGCCGCGATGCTGGCGGTCGGGTTACTCGGCATCCCGGCGCAGGTGGAGATCCGTGGGGTCACCGGCCACAGCCAGGGCACCAAGGAGATCGCCGCGGTGCTGCGGGCGCACGCACGCCCCGGCGACATCCTGGTGTACGGCCCGTTCGACGCCGGTGACCAGCGCACCAGCCGGGACGCGGTGAACCGGTACGTCGACGAGAGCTGGCGACCCCGGGACGTGCTGATGACCGTTCCGGCCCGCCGGCAGGGCACCCTGGGCGCGCGGGAGTGCGCCGACCGGGACGTCCCGGTGTGCCTGGGTCGCCCGGAGCGGGTGTGGATCGTGCGTAAGGGGGCGTTCGACAACCCGGTGCAGCGGATCGGGGCGGCGAAGGAGACCGCGCTCAAGCCGTACGCCGTCGAGCGCACCTGGCGGGTCCGGGGCTTCAGCATCGGGCTGCTGGTGCGCAAGCCCGAGGTGACGAAGTGAGCACCCGGGCCGGCGGGGGCCGCACCGACGAGACGACGGAGTTCCACCGCCCGGTGCCGCCGCCCCGCCCCGGCCCGCCGGCACCACAGCGCGGCCCGGCACCACAGGCCGGCCCGCCGGCACCGCAGCACGGCCCGGCACCGCAGCGCCGCCCCACGACCCGGCGCGGCCCGGCAGTGCAGCCCGACGCCACACCGGTCGGCCCGACAGCCGCCCGACAGGGGTCGGCGGTGCCCCCGCAGCGGCCGGCGGTTCCGCAGCGGGGGCCGGTGCCCCCGGCGTGGCCGGGACGGGCGGGCGAGCCGGGTCGGCCGGCGGCGGTGCCGACGCCCCGCGAACCGACGGCGGTGCCGGGTGGCCGGATGCCGGCGGCCCGGACACCGGCGGTGGTGCCGGCCGGCCGCGAACCGGCGGCGGTGCCGACGCCACGGGCGCCGACGGCGCGGCAGGTGGTGGCACCGGCGGCGCTGGGCCGCCCGACGACCGTCGACCCGGCGTTGCCGTTGCCGCCGGACGACGACGAGAAGGCCGCCTACCGGCACCGCCGGCTACCGGTGCTGATGATCGCCTCGTTCGTCAGCTTCACCGGGCTGCTCACCAGCCAGTTGCTCTTCGTCCGGATGGCACCCTGGCTGCTGGCGCTGCTGCCGCTGTTCGGCTTCACCGTCCTCTACTACCTGATCTCGGCGACGGTGAACATCGGCACGCCCGGGTTCGACCTGGACCGGCACCGACGGCTGGTCCGCGACTTCCGGCCGGCCGTCCACCCGTCGGTCGACGTGTTCCTGCCGGTGTGCGGCGAGGCGACCGAGGTGCTGCGCAACACCTGGGAGCACGTCAGCCGGATGGTCGACCACTACCCGGGCCGGGTGCACGTCTACGTACTCGACGACTCGGCCACCGACGAGCGGGAGGCGATGGCGCTCGCCTTCGGCTTCGTCTACCAGCGCCGCCCCAACCGGGGCTGGTACAAGAAGGCCGGCAACATGCGGTACGCGTACCAGCGCACGCTGGGCGAGCACATCCTGGTGCTCGACGCCGACTTCACCCCCCGACACGACATGCTCGACGAGATGGTGCCCTACCTGGCCGCCGAGCCGGATCTCGGGATCGTGCAGTCGCCGCAGTACTTCCGGGTGCACGCCGGGCAGGGCTGGTTGGAACGCGGGGCCGGGGCGGTGCAGGAGCTGTTCTACCGGATGGTGCAGGTGTCCCGGCAGCACCACGAGGCGGCGATCTGCGTCGGCAGCTGCGCGCTCTACCGTCGGGAGGCGCTCGACGCGATCGGCGGTTCCACGCTGATCGAGCACTCCGAGGACGTCCACACCGGGTTCGACATGCGGCGGCGCGGCTGGCGGCTGCGCTACCTCCCGGTGCCGCTGGCCACCGGCCTGTGCCCGGCCGACGTCAGCTCGTTCTTCACCCAGCAGTACCGCTGGTGCGCCGGCTCGATGAGCCTGCTCGGGTCGACGAAGTTCTGGAACACCCGGATGCGGCTGCGCACCCGGCTGTCGTACCTCTCCGGGTTCTGCTACTACCTGCACACGGCGCTGTTCACCTTCGTCGGGCCGCTGGTGCCGATCGTGCTGCTGGCCTGGTTCCCGCAGTCGGTGGCCCCGGCCAACTACCTGTGGATCGTGCCCAGCCTGATCTACAACCTGGTGGTGTTCCCGCTCTGGCACCGGTGCGCCTACCGGGTGGAGGCGTGGACCGTCAAGATGGTCTACGGCTGGTCGCACGCCTTCGCGATCTGGGACCTGCTGCGCGGGCAGAGCATGGGCTGGCAGCCCACCGGCGGCACGGGACGGAAGAACAGGACGGGTCGACTGTGGTGGGGAATGGCCGTCTGCACGGCGGGCAGTGGCGCACTGTGGACCGGCCTGGCAGCCCACCGGATGATCACCGACCAGCTGTGGACCTTCGCGCCGGCCTTCCTCGGGGGAGCGTTCTACCTGGCCGTCGCGTTGCAGGCGCTGCTGGTGAAGCCGGCGCGGGACATCCGGCCGGGGCGTTCCCGGTGACCTCCCGCCAACTGTTCACCATCGTGACGATGTTCGTGATCGGGGTCTTCGGCTACGCCGCGCTCGCGCCCGCCCCGGCCAGCCGCCCGGCCCGGTTCGCCACCGGACCCAGCGCGTCGCCCTCCCCCACCGGCCCGCCCCCGGCGTACGACGTCCGCCCGCTGGTGCAACCGCAGGGCCGCTACCTGGGGGTGGCGCTGAGCGGGGCGCCGCAGGACATGAGCCGGGTCGACCGGTTCGCCGACCTGGTCGGCAGCAAGCCCAACATCATCACCATCTACGAGAGCTTCGACGACGAGTTCGCCGCCGCCGAGGTCCGCCGCGTCCACCAGTACGGCGCACTACCGATCGTCCGCTGGGAACCGTTCAAGGCGAAACTCAAGGACATCGCCGCCGGGCGGCACGACCCGTACCTGGTGGAGTTCGCCGTCGCGGTACGCCGGCTCAACCTGCCGGTGGCGCTCACCATCGCACACGAGATGAACGGCCACTGGTACTCCTGGGGCGCGCACGACAACACGGCCAAGGACTTCGTCGCCGCCTGGCGGCACATCCACGCCGTCTTCGCCCGCGCCGACGCCACGAACGTCATCTGGACCTGGACCCCGAACGTGATCAACCCGGTCCCCTCGGTGAAACTCGCCCCGCTCTACCCCGGCGACGCGTACGTGGACTGGGTCGGCATCGACGGCTACTTCACCCGACGCGGCGAGCAGACCTTCGACGACCTCTTCGCACCCACCATCAGGCAGGTCCGCAAGTTCACCGCCCGACCACTGCTGATCGTGGAGACCGGGGCCGAACCGGGCACGATGCGCCGCCGCGCGGTCGACGAACTCTTCACCGCGATGCGGAAACGACCCGACCTGCTCGGGTTCGTCTACTTCAACCAGAAGGGCTCCGGCGACTGGGTCATCGACTCGGACCGACCGGCGGTGGCCGCGTACCGGGCCGGGGTGGCCGCCGACCCCCGGATCGGTTTCCGGGTGAACTGACAGGCCGCCCAGTTCCCGGCCCTGGAAGACTTCGCCCTCGACCCCGCAGTCGACTGTGGACCGGCCCGACCCGGGCCCGCCACGAGCCGGCCTGCGGACGATTCGACCTGCAACGGACCGGCCGCCTCGGCAGCCCGGCGGCGGGTGCCCGGCCGCCGACCCCACGGGCCCCGGGTGGCGGCGGCGGGTTCCTATGATGAGGGCGACCCACCGTGGGTGGGTCACACGGGTCGAGGCGTCTGGGGGGCAGCCGGAGATGACCGGAGCACCACGACCGGGACACACCACCCTCCGGCCGGAACACTCCGACGCCCGCCTGCACCTGGCCCCCCGTCGCCGTCCCGGCCGGATCGGTGAGCTGCACGTCCTGCAACTGCTCCTGGTGGAGGCGGTGCTGATCGGCGTCCTCGCCAGTGGACTGTTCGGCATGCCGGTGCTGGTCGTCGCCGCGCTCTGCGGCGTACTCCTGCTGACCGTGGTGTTCCTGCGCTCGCGGGGCCGCTGGTGGCTGGAGAAGCGGTCGCTGGCCCGGCAGCACCGGCGGCGGGCCGCCGCAGCGGTGCCGGTGGCCGCCGACGCGGGGTTGGACGCCCTGCAACGACTCGCCCCCGGCCTGTCGGTGGGCACCGTGGCGCTGACCGACGGGACCCGGATCGGGGTGGCCCGCGACGACGCCGGCTGGTTCGCGGTGGCCGCCGTCGGCGGGTCCGGGCCGACCGGTGACGCGCCGGGCGGCCTGCCGCTGGACGTGCTGGCCACCGCACTGGCGGAATCCGGGCAGCCGGGCGCCGTGCTCCAGGTGGTGACCAGCACCGTCCCGGCCGGCGGGCCGGGTGACGACCCGACCGCCCCGGCCCGGGAGTCCTACCGGCAGTTGCTGGCCGGCCTCGACGGCGGTCCGGTCCCGAGGGCGCGGGCGACCTGGGTGGCGGTCCGGCTGGACGCCCGCGCGCTGGCCGAGGCGATCGGTGACTACGCGGTCGACCTGGGGATCGCCCCGTCGGTGGTGGCCGCGCTGGCCCGCCAGGTCGGCAGGTCACTGCGCCGGTGCGGGGTCGAGCACCGCTTGCTGGACGCCCACGGCCTGCTCGCCGCCGTCGGCCGGTCCTGTGGGTTCACCCCGGGCGTCCCGCTCGGCGCGACCCCGGTCCGCGAGGAGTGGTCGGCGTGGCACTGCGGCCCGCTCGCGCACCGCTCGTTCTGGATCCGCCGCTGGCCCCCCGTCGACCGGGCGGCGGCCATGCTCGGCTGGCTGGAGACCCTGCCCGCCTCGCTGGTGACGGTGTCGTTGACGGCCGCCTCCAACGGGCCGGGGGAGGATCTCGACCTGCGGGGGCTGGTCCGCGTCACCGGGCCGACGGAGCTGCTGCCGCAGCTGTGCGGGCCGGCCGTCGACGGGGTACGGCAGGCGGGCGGGGAACTCTTCCCCCTCGACGGCGAACACGGCCCGGCGGTGTACGCGTCGGCACCGACGGGGGGTGGCGCGGGATGACCGGACCGGATGACGAACGACGCACGACGGTGCCGGCCACCTTCGGCGCGTCCCCGGCCCGGCCGGCCGGGCCGTACCGGGAGCCGGCCGGTGAGCCGTACCCGGCGGAGCCGGCCGGTGAGCCGTACCCGCAGGGCCCGACCGAGGGGTCGTATCCGCGGGATTCG
This sequence comes from Micromonospora sp. NPDC048894, assembly GCF_040649765.1. Taxonomy (NCBI): domain Bacteria; kingdom Bacillati; phylum Actinomycetota; class Actinomycetes; order Micromonosporales; family Micromonosporaceae; genus Micromonospora; species Micromonospora sp. NPDC048894. The sequence goes on from NZ_JBEZFY010000005.1 coordinate 335,664, forward strand.
ACCGGTGGACCTCGCTCCCCGGGTCAGGCCGGTGGGGCGTATCGCCCGGGGCCGGCGGCTGCCGGGGCGTACCCGGGCGGACCGGTCGCCGCTGCCGCCGCACCAACGCCGGTCACCGCACCGCCGGTCGCTGCGGACGCACCGGTGCTGGGTGCCTCAGGCGCCCGGAGCGGTGGCGACGCCGACGCGGCCGGCACCGCCACCGCCACCGCGCTGGCCACCGCCGACCCGCTGACCCGGGCCCTCGCCAGTCCGCTGGCCGCCCCGGAAAGCCATCCACCCGCTCCACCGGGGCCACCGCCGGCCCACGGCCTCGGGGCCGAGGACGTCCCCGGCCGTGGTGGGCCGTCCGGGCGGCTGCCCCGGCTGCGGATCGGCACCCACGCGGTCTCCCCGGCGGCCCTCGCCCGGCTCAGCCCCACCCCGCTGCCGGCCGGTCTGGTGCTCGGGGCGGACCGCCGCCGGGCAGCGGTCACGATCCGGCTGTTCCGCCCGGAACCGACCCGGGTGACCCTGGTCGGCGGGGTGTGGGCGGGGCAGCTCGTCGCCTTCCGGGCGCTGGCCCTGGGGGCCCGGGTCGTCGTGCTCACCGCCGACCCGGCCGGCTGGGCCGGATTCGGCACGGCGGCGCTCGGCCGGGCCGCCGACCGGGTCGAGATACACGCCGACGGCCGCCCGCTGCCCACCGCCGGCACCGCCCAGCAGCCCGTCCTGATCGTCCGCGACCTACCGCCCGGCGCGACCGCCCCGACCACACCCGGGTCGACGTCCCCCGACCCGACCGCGTCCGGGACGGCGTCCCCCGGGGTGTGGCAGGCCGAGCTGACCGTGTTGCGGCGGCTCGATGCCGGCACCGCGCCCGCCCTGCACGACAGCGATCTCTGCGTGCTGCAACGGCTCTCCGCCGACGAGTCGGCGACGGCGCAGCAGGCGCTGCGGCTGCCCCCGGACGGCGGCCGGTTCCTCCAGGTGATGGCCGACGACATGCTCACCCTGGTCGGTGGCGGCACGGACCGGCACCTGTGGATCAGCCAGACGTCGGTCGAGCAGCACCTGCTGGGCGCACCCCGCCGCTGACGAGCAGCCCGGCCAGGCGCTTCTTCCGGCTGTTCTCCCGGACGATCCAGGCCACGTCGCCGTCGTCGACGCCGGCCAGCGCCCGGAACAGCGGCAGGCCGGCAGCCGGATCGGCAGCCACCGCGACACTCCAGCAGTAGCCCAACGCCTGACGCAGGGCCCGGACGTCGTCGTCGCGGCGACGGCCGGACGGCAGCGCGGCCAGCCCCGCCGTCGCCCGGTCGCACAGGACGACGGCGCGGGCGGCGGCCTCCGGGTGGGTCAGCAGTCGCGGTTCGCAGACGGCCGCGACAGCCGCCCGCCAGACCAGCGGGTGCGGGTCCCCGGCCCACGCCGTGCCGAGGTCGAGCAGGCTCGGCAGGTCGGCGTCGCCGAGCCGCTGCAACGCCAGGGCCACCGCCTCGCGTACCCGCCAGCGGGGGTCGGTGGCGTGGTCGTGCAGGCGTGCCTCGATGCGTCTGGGGGCCCGCCCGCCGGCCGCCAGCAGACGACCCAGACCGAGCACCCCGCAGAACACCAGATACTCGTCGTCGGTGCCGATCAGATGGTCGAACGAGGCGGGCCCGCCCTCGTCGGCGACGGCCTGGGCGAGCTCAAGGTTGGCCCGTGGCCCGGGCAGCCCCGAATGCTCCCGCAGGAACGCCGGCCACCGCGCGGGACCCCGCTCCCGCAGCTCGGTCCGGTACTGGTCACGCCGGCTCACCAGCGCAGCGTAACCCGCCCGATCCCCATGCAGAGTCGGCCCGACACGCGCACCCTCGGATGGGTAACTCCCGGCCGTCACCCAAACGGGTCGTACTCTCACGTTGCGCTGCTCTGCTACGTCGACGAGTCGTGCACCGCCCGGGGTCTACCGGGTCGGAGCGTTGCTGGTGCCCGACACCGTGGCGATCCCGCTCAGCGAGGCTCTCGATCGCGTCATGGTCGACGCCGCGAAGACGTACGGGGTTCCCGCCGACGCGGAGCTGCACGGCTACGAGATCTTCCACTCAACGAGCAACTCTGGTCGCTCGTCGAGCCACGCCGCCACCACTCGTGGTGCTGGGATCCGCTGCGAAGGCAAACCCGAGACGGATGCACGAGAGGCCCGCATCAGCGGGCCTCAAGGCGGGCGCGGGAGCCCGGCGGGCGTCCTGCATCATCCAGGCTAGCAGGCAGTTCTGCTCTTCGGGAGCAGAACCGACCGTCGGACCGACGGCCCCGCTCACGCCGGGGGCACCAGGGGGAGTTGGACGAGTTGGGCGCCGTGGCGCCGGGTGAACAGCCAACCCCGGCCGGCGGGCAGCCGCTGCGGCCTGACGGTGCCGAACAGCGCGCCCTCCTCCCGCGGCCCGGACATCATGATGCCCGGGGAGGCCAGTTCCCTGATCCGCCCGATCATCGGGTCGAACATGGCCCGTCCGGCACCGCCGATCCGTCGGGTCAGCACCAGGTGCAGGCCGATGTCGCGGGCCTGCGGCAGGTACTCCAGCAGCGGCGCGAGCGGGTTGACCGCCGCCCCGGCCACCAGGTCGTAGTCGTCGACCAGCAGGTAGAGCTCCGGCCCCTTCCACCAGCTGCGGTCGCGCAGTTGCTCGGCGGTGACGTCCCGCCCCGGCAACCGCTCCCCCATCACCGTGGACACCTGCTTGACCAGGTCGGCGGTGACCTGCGGGGAGGTGCCGTAACCGATCAGGTGCTCGGAGTCCACCGCGCCGAGCAGGCTACGCCGGAAGTCGACCAGGATGATCCGGGCCTGCGCCGGGTCGTTGCCCTCGACGATGCTGCGGGCCAGCCCACGCAGGAAGGTGCTCTTGCCGCACTCGACGTCCCCGAAGAGCAGCAGGTGCGGCTCGGCGGTGAAGTCGAGGCGTACCGGCTGGAGGTCGGTCTCGGCGATGCCGATCGGGATCAGGCCGCCCTGCGCGGCGGGCAGCGCCTCGAAGGGTAGCTCGGCGGGGAGCAGCCGCACCGCCGGGGCACCTGCCGACGTCCAGTGCTGCTGCACCTGCCTGACCAGGTCGGCCAGCGCGTCCGGCAGGTAATCGACCACGGGCCGGCCGTCGAGGCGGGGCAGGCCGGCGAGGAAGTGCAGGCCGTCGGGGGTGAGCCCGTGGCCGTGCTGCTCCGGCACGTTCACTGCGGCCCGCCGGTTGATCACCGAGTCGGCCGGCTCGCCGAGGCGCAGCTCCACCTTCGCACCGAACATGTCCCGCACCGCGGGCCGGACGTCCATCCACCTGTTGGTCGCGGCCAGGATGTGGATGCCGTAGCCGAGCCCCCGATTCGCCAGCTCGGTGACCAGGGGTTCCAGGTCCTCGAACTCGGCCCGCAGCGCCGCCCAGCCGTCCACCACCAGGAACACGTCACCGAACGGGTCCTCCTGGAAACGGCCCTCCCGGCGGGCCCGCCGGTAGGCCGCCGCGCCCTCCACCGCGTGCGTGGTGAACAACGCGTCCCGGGCCTGCATCAACCCGTGCAGCTCGGCGATGGTCCGCCGGACCTTGTCCACCTCACGTCGGCTGGCCACCCCGCCGACGTGCGGCAGGCCGGCCAGCGCGGCCAGGGTGCCGCCGCCGAAGTCGAGGCAGTAGAACTGCGCCTCGCGCGGGGTGTTGCCCAGGGCCAGGCTGGTGATCAGGGTACGCAGCAGGTTGCTCTTGCCGGTCTGCGGTGCGCCCACCACCATCACGTTGCCGGCCGCCCCGGCCAGGTCCAACCAGAGCGGGTCGCGGCGCTGCTCCAGCGGTTTGTCGACGATGCCGGCGACACCGTGCAGTGCGCCGTGCCGGTCCTCGGCGGCGATCGTCAGGCCCCGCACCGGGGACACCTGCACCGGTGGCAGCAGCGCGTCGAGGGTGGGCGGCTCCTCCAGCGGCGGCAACCAGACCTGGTGGGCGGCCGGCCCGTGCCCCCGCATCCGCGCCACCAGCACGTCGAGCAGGCTCTCCCCGACATGCTCGTCGACCGGGGCCCGGGTGGGCTCGTCCGGCTCGTCGTCGGTGGCGAGCGGGACGTAGTCGGTGGTGTAGTCGCGTACCGGGTCGATCAGCCGGCCACCGACGGTGGGCACCCCGCCGTGCTGCCGGACCGCCCCCGAGACGTACGCGGCCTTGAACCGGATCAGCCCCTCGGTGCCGGCCTTGAGGTAGCCGTGCCCCGGCGAGCGGGGCAGCTCGTACGCGTCGGCCACCCCGAGCACCGCGCGGGACTCCATCGAGGAGAACGTCCGCAACCCCAGCCGGTACGACAGGTGCGTCTCCAGGCCCCGCAGCCGCCCCTCCTCCAGCCGCTGCGAGGCCAGCAGCAGGTGCATGCCCAGCGACCGGCCCACCCGGCCGATCTGCACGAACATGTCGATGAAGTCCGGTCGGGCGCTGAGCAGCTCGCTGAACTCGTCCACCACGATCAGCAGGCTGGGCAGCGGGGCGAGCGGCACCCCGGCCGCGCGGGCCCGCTCGTAGTCGCGCTGCGAGGCGTAGTTGCCGGCCCGGCGCAGCAGCTCCTGCCGGCGGGTGATCTCGCCCTGGATCGCCCCGAGCATCCGGTCGACCAGGAACAACTCGTCGGCCAGGTTGGTGATCACGGCACTGGTGTGCGGCAGCCGGTCCAGCGCGGCGAAGGTGGCACCGCCCTTGAAGTCGACAAGCACCAGGTTGAGGATCTCCGGGCTGTGCGTGACGGTCAGCGCCAGCACCAGCGTCCGCAGCAGCTCGCTCTTGCCGGAGCCGGTCGCGCCGACCAGCAGCCCGTGCGGGCCCATCCCCTCCTGGGCGGACTCCTTGAGGTCCAGCTCGATCGGCCGGCCGTTCTCGTTGACCCCGATCGGCACCCGCAACCGACTGCGGTTGGGCCGGCTGCCCCAGGCGGTGGCCAGGTCCAGCTCGTAGGGGTCACCGAGGCCGAGCAGGTCGGCCAACCCCAGGTCGGCGGCCACGGTCGGCTGGTCGACGTACGACGCGGCGGACAGCCGCAGCGGGGACAACTCCCGGGCCAGCACCTCGGCCCGGGCCGGATCGAGGGTGTCGGCCCGGCCGACCCGGGTGCTGCCGTCCATCGTGGTGCCCGAGATGGTGCCGTCCTCGGCGACGTCGAGCACCACGGAGGTCTCGTCGAGCAGGCGCGGGGGGTGACCGGTGAGGTCCAGCAGGGTCACCCCGGCGACCCCGCCCTCGGTCATCAGGTGGTCGGAGCCGGCGACCTGCCCGCCGTCGATCACCACCAGCACGTACGGCGCGACGGTCGCCGTCGCCGACGGGTCGAAGCGCGGCCGGTTGGCGAGCACGTCGACGAGCATCGCCTCCAGCGCCACCACGGTCGGGGCGAAGAGCCGGATCGGCCCGACCGCGTCGAGTTTCGTCGGGTGCTGGGCGTGCGGCAGCCACTTCGCCCACTCCCACCCGGCCCGGCGGTCGGGGTCGACGCAGAGCGCGACCAGCAGGTCGTCGGGGGCGTGGAAAGTGGTCAACTGGGCCACCACCGCGCGCACCAACCCGCGTACGGCGTCGTCGGCCCCGCGCAGGTGGACGTGGGAGAAGTCGCGCAGGGCGATCGCCACCGGCAGGTCGGGCACCACCGAGTAGGTGGCGACGAACCGGCGCAGCGCCACCGCGCACAGCGGCTCCAACTCGTCCACCGGGCGGGTCTGCGGCGGGATCAGCGGGGTGGCGACCTCCTGCGGGCCGAGCCCGATGCGGACCACGCTGAAGTCGGCATCGCCCCGCCGACGCTCCCACAGCCGGCCACTGGTCACCGTGGACCAGAGCGAGTCCGGGTCGGGGTGCCGGTAGTGGATGGCCTCCCGCTGCTGGCGGACCGTGTTGCGGACCTGGGCCCGCAGCTGGGTGAGGCGGCGCAGGTACTGCCGGCGTGCCTCGATCATCTCGCGTTTGCCCGGCCCGGACTGGTTGACCACCATCACCGCGATCATGCCGAGGATGGAGACCCCGTACATGCCACCGACCACATAGGTCATCACTCCACCGCGCTGCATGCCCATCATCAGGCCCATCGCCGCGGCACCGGCCGCCATCGGCAGGATCATCAGCATCCGGGTCCAGCCCCGGCCGCCGGCCGCCGGCACCTCCGGCGGCGGGTCGAGCAGCACCTCCCCGGTCGGCAGCGGGGGTGCCGGCCGGCGGGGTGGACGCTTGACGACCACCAACGACGACATCTCCCCCGTACCTCCCACCACATAGGTCACCGGCGGCCCACTCTATCGACCGGTCGCCCCTGGCAGGGACCGCCGTCCGCCCGTCGGCCGGACCCCCCGACGGGCGGCCCCGCCGTGCTACCTTGACCGCCGCGGAGGGCCCAGGAGGCGACCGCGCGGACGCGTGGCACACGGGGAGGTGACCAGCGTGACGGCCCCGGGCGGTCTCAGTCTGGCCAGGGTGACGATCGCCGCTCCCCAGCGGCGGATGGACGTGGCGTTGCCCAACGGCATGCTCGTCGGGGAGTTGTTGCCGCACCTGCTCCGGCATGCCGGGGAGGGGCTCGGCGACGTCGGTGAGCAGCAGGGCGGCTGGGTGCTCCGACGGGCCACCGGCACCCTGTTGGAGGCCACCCGCAACCTCGCCGTGCAGGGCGTCCGCGACGGCGAGCTGCTGCACCTCACGCCGGGCCGCGACGAATGGCCCGAGCTGGCGTACGACGACGTGGTCGAGGTGATCGCCAGCGGCGCGCGCCGGACCGGTCGGTCGTGGAGCAACGACGCCACCCGGCGGGCCGGGTTGACGGTGACCGCCGCGCTGCTCGGATTCGGGCTGTTCGCCCTGCTCGCGGTCGGCTCGCCGTGGCGGGCCCCGGGCCTGCTGGCGCTGGGGGTCGCGGCGCTGCTGGCGGTCGCCGGGCCGGTGCTGTCGCGGGCCGTGCCCGACGCGACCGCCGGTGCCGTGGTCGCCGCCGCCGGCCTGCCCTACGCCCTGCTCGGCGGGGCGTTGCTCGCCGCCCCGGACGGGGTGCGGATCGTCGACCTGGGCGCACCGAGCCTGCTGCTCGGCTCCGCCGCACTGCTGGTCTTCGGCATCGCCGGGTACGCGGCGGTGGGCGGTGTGCAGCGGCTGTTCATGGCCGGGGCTGCCGCCGGCCTGACCGGCGTGCTGGCCGCGCTGCTCTGCTACGGCGGGGTCTCCCCCGCCGGGGCGGCGGCGGCGACGTTGACCACCGTGATCGGTCTGCTGCCCGGTTACCCGTTGATCGCCGGTTGGTTGGGCAGGCTGCCGGTGCCGGAGCTGCCCGACCGGCCGGAGGAGATCCTCAAGGACCGGCCGGTGCCCGAGCGGGCGAGGGTCTTCGTGACGGTGGCGCGGGCCACCGAGCTGCTCACCGGGATGCTGCTGTCCGCGTCGGTCTGCGGCGCGCTCGCCATCGCGTTCCTGCTGACCGAGGACCGCACCCCGGCCGGCGTGTTGCTGGCGCTCTGCGGTGCCGGTGCGCTGCTGCTGCGCGGGCGGCTGTTCCCGACCGCCGCGCAGCGGGTGCCGCTGCTGGTCAGTGGCCTGTTGGGGCTGTCGGCGCTGACCGTGGCCGCGCTGCTGGCCACCACGTCGGGCGGTGACCGGATGCTGATCGGGCTCGGTGTGGTCGCCGTGGCGGCGGTGACCCTGGTCGCCGGCCTGCTCTACAGCCGTCGCCGACCGTCACCCTATCTGGGCCGGGCCGCCGACATCGCCGACGTGATCGCCATCATGGCGTTGATTCCGCTGGCCTGCGCGGTCATCGGCCTGTTCGGGGCGATCCGGGGGATGTTCGCCTCGATCGGCGGGTGAGGCGACGATGACGACCCGCCGCGACCAGCTCCAGTCCTACCAGTTCATGACCCAGCGGGTGATGTCCGCGTTCGTGATGCGCGAGACCGACCCGCAGCAGTCGCCGCTGCGTCGGGGCATCGGCGCGTTGTTCGGCGGCCTGATGGTGGCCGTCCTGGTCGCCGCCGGGGTGGGCATCTACGGACTGCTCACCAAGGTCGGCGGGGACAGTTGGCGCAAGCCCGGCTCGGTGGTGGTCGAGAAGGAGACCGGCGCCACCTACGTCTATCTGGACGGCCGGCTGCACCCCACGCTCAACTACGCCTCCGCGTTGCTGGCCGCCGGTCGCCCCGGCACCCCCGTGGTACGCGTCTCCAGCAGCACCCTCAGCGCGGTCCCCCGGGGCGTGACGATGGGCATCCCGAACGCCCCGGCCTCGCTGCCGGCAGCGGACCGGCAGGCGGGTCTGCCGTGGACGGTCTGCTCCGCCCCGGCGACCGACGACACCGGCCGTACCACCGACACGGTGACCCTGGCGCTGGCCGCCCGCCCGGTCGACGGGCGGGGCGTCGGCGACGACGGGCTGCTCGTCAAGGACGCCACGCTGGGCATGAACTACCTGGTCTGGCACGGTCGCCGGCACCTGGTGCAGGGTTCCCGGGTGGTCGTGCCCGCCCTGTTCGGGGCGGTCACCCCGACCCCCGTCGGCACCGCCTGGCTGAACGCGCTGCCCGCCGGGGTCGACCTCGCCGCCCTGCCCGTCGCCGACCGGGACGACCCGTCCCGGGAGGTGCCCGGCCGCCGCAACGGTGACGTGCTGGTCACCCAGACCGCTTCCGGCCCGCAGCACTACCTGGTGCTCACCGACGGGGTCGCCCCGATCACCCCCGTGCAGCAGGCCATCCAGACCGGCCAGTCGGGGCGGCAACCGGTGCCGGTCGCCGTCTCCGCGGTCACCGCGCTGCCGAAGAGCGGGCAGCTACCCCGCCCGGCGGACCGGGGCCAGCCGCCCGCCACCCCACCGAAGCTGCTCGGCCCGGAGCCGGGCCAGCAGCTCTGTGCCGCCACCTCCGACGCCGGCACCCCGCCGGAGCTGACCGTGGGCGGCACGATGCCCGGCGCGGACCGGGCCGCGCCGACCGGTTCCGTCTCCCCGGACGGCGTCCCGCTCGCCGACCGGATCGCCGCCCCCGCCGGCCGGGTCACCGTGCTGAAGCTGCTCGGCAGCCCCGGGGCCTACAGCATCGTCACCGACCTGGGCATCCGGTACGCGGTGCCGTCGGCCGAGGCGTTGCGCCTGCTCGGCTACCCGGCGGAGGGTGCGTTGGTGGTGCCACCGAGCCTGACCATGCTGGTCCCGACCGGCCCGACCCTGGACCCACGGGGCGCGGTCCGTCCCGCCCCGGTCACCGTCGGGGGCTGACCGACCCCACCGGGCGTACCGGCCCGCCCGACCGCTGTCCCCGGGCGACCCGCCCCGGCGGAGCACGGCCCTGAACTGCGGGCGGTGTTCATCGGCCGGGGCCGGGTTCCGGGTCGTCGAAGAGCTGCACCGGGGGGCCCGGTTCGGTGGGCTGCGCCGACCGGGCGGGTGCCGGCGCGACGGCGGCCCGCCACCGGCGTCGACGCACCCTGGGCAGGGTCAGTGCGACCGCACAGATCACCAGGACGGTGCCGAGGGCGAGCACGGCACCGGCCAGCGCGATCCGCCGGCTCTCCCGCAGCGCCGGGTCGGGCCGGTCGACGGCAGGCCGGAACCGGGGCAGCGGGGCAGGTCCGGCCTGCGGCAGCAGTTGGTCGTTGAGCGCCCCGTACGGGTTGACCGTGCCGTGGCCGTACTCGGCGCGGTCGGCGCCGGGAACCGCCGTCACCGTCAACAGCCGGACCAGTTCGCTGCGCGGCGCACCGCCCCGCTTGGCCAGGGTGAGGGCGACCGCAGCAGCCACGAACCCGCACGCCAACGCGGTGCCGTCGGCGGCCTCGACCAGCCCGCTGCCGCGCTGGGTGGTGGTGACGGCGACGCCCGGCGCGACCAGGTCCAGGTACGGCCCGTACTGCGACTTCGGCCACCGCCGCCCGTCCGGGCCGATCGCCCCGACGGCGAGGACCTCCGGGTAGCCGGCCGGGTAGGACACCGGGTTGCCGTCCCCGCCCCGGTCGCCGCTGGCACCCACCACCAGCACACCCCGGACGACGGCCCGCCGCACCGACGTCCGCAGGGCCGCACTGTCCCGGTCGGCGGCCACGGTCACCGCGACCACCCGGGCACCCCGGTCGACGGCCCAGTCGATGCCCCGGGCCACCACCCCCGGGTCGATCGGGGCGGCACCGAACGCCCGGTCGTCGACCACCCGTACCGGCAGCACCCGGGCGCTCGGCGCGAGCCCCGCGAACGGCGACGGGCCGGCCTGCCGGGCGACGATCAGCCCGGCCACCCGGGTGCCCTGGCCGGTGCAGTCGGTGTCGGCCCGACCGCTGCCCCGGACCGCGTCGTAGCCGGGCTCGACCCTCCCCCGCAACTGCGGGTGGCCACCGTCCACTCCGGAGCCGAGCACCGCGACGGTGACCCCGGCACCCTGGCTGAACGGCCACACCTGTTCCGGGGCGAGCACCTGCTGGGCCCAGGACGGCGCGGCGACCTGCCCACCGGCCTGCGCACAGTCGGGTGCCGCCGCAGCGGGCGGCACCGGCCCGGCCAGCAGTCCGGCGGCGAGCCCGACGACCACCCCACCCGCCACCCGACGCCGGCCCGACCGGGCCGGGCCGCCCGTCGCCGGCCTGCCGGCCGCCGGACCGCCCGACCGGGTCACGCCGCCGGCCGCCGGACCGCCCGACCGGGTCACGCCGCCGGCCGCCGGACCGCCCGACCGGTGCGGGTCGGCGATGACCGTCCGGCCCCGTGCCTGCGTGGCGTCCGGCTGTCGCCCGCACCGTCCGTACCCCGTCATGTGTTCCTCCGTCCCGGCCTCACGCCGCCGGCTGCCGGCGGGCCGGCGGCAACGCCGACCCGGCCCGCTCGTCCTCGACCCGGGTCACCCGCCCCCCGGCCACCGCCTCCACGGCCAGGTCACGCAGCGGACCCGGCACCGCCCGCAGGGCGTGCCAGAAGACGCCGAAGCTGTCGGCGCAGCGGTGCAGCAGCCGGTTGCCGACGTCGGCGGCGGTGTCGTCGTCGCGGGCCCGGGGGTCGTCGTCGTCCCAGTACCAGACCGACCCCTCGTCGCCGCCGGCCACCCGGACGGCGAGCAGCCCACCCTGCACGTGCCCGACCGCCAGCCAGTCGGCGGTGAACCGGTCGGTGAACCAGGCGTTGGCGTGGCACAGGTCCTGCATCCGGTCGGCGCGGGCCACCCCGAAAAGCGGCTGGTCGACCACGAAGCCGAACCGGGGGTGCACCGCCGGCCAGTCCGGCCAGCCACCGTTGGTGCGGGCCAGGAAGTCCCGGTAGCCGCCCGGCAGGGCGAACCCGAGCCGCTGCTCGACGCGGGCCACCGCCGGTGGGCTGAGCCGTTCGGCGAACCGCAGCGGCGGCGGCGTGGCGGCGTCCACCGGCAGCCCGCGCCGCCGGGGGTCGGCGTCGCCGGTGCCCACCCCGCCCAGGTGCCGCAGCGCCGCGTGCAACTCCGCCGGCACCAGCGCGACCCGCCGGCTGCGTGCCAGATGCGCCCAGACCCACCCCGCCGGGGTACGCCCGGACGCGTCCGGGTCGGCCGGGTCGGGTACGGCCAGGTTGGCGGTGAGCACGTCCAACACCCGGGCCGCGTCCACCCCGATGTCCGGTGGCAGTGGCGGCAGCTCGACCACCGCCCGCGCGTACGGCGTCCAGTCCGGAAAGCCGTACGGGTCGACCGGCACCCCCTGCCGGTAGCGGACCCGCAGCATCGGCGCGACCGGATGGACCACCCCGAAGGCGTACCGGGCACCGGGGATCAGCGTCGCCCCGCTCACCGGCCCCACCCGGCATCGGCCGGCCGCCCGGTGGCGGCCCCGGCGGAGTTCGGGTCGTCGGTGGCGGCCCCGGCGCGGGTGACCTCGTCGGGGCCCGTCTCGTCGGGGGTGGGCCAGAGCAGGAGGAACGGCACCTGGTCGGCGGGGACGGTGATGCCGGCCGGGGAGTCCGGGTCGACGGCCAGGGCGTACCCCGGCGGCCAGACGGTGAGCAGGGCGGCCATCGTGGCCCGCAGGCTCGGCGTGCCGTCCGGGTAGGCCCGCGCGAAACGTTCCGGGGCGGTGAACACCTCGATCACCGGCGTCTCCCCCGCGTCGACCGCACGCCACGGGAAGTCCGGGTCGACCAGCCGGGCCGGGTCGGGCACCGGGGCACCGGTGGGGAGCACCACCAGCGCGTCGAGCAGCGCATCCAGGTAACCGACGGAGTCGCCGCGCTCGGCCGCGTCCCGCAACAGCGCGGCGGTGTCCGGCTCGTCCGCCGGGCCCGGGGCGGGTGCCGGTGGGGCGGGCGCGGCAGCCGGATCGTCCGACCCGTCGGCGGTCGCGGCGGCGATCTCGTCGTCGGCCGCCGCCTCGGCCAGCTCGGTGAGCAGCTCCGCCCCGGCGGGCACGGCCAGCTCCCCGTCCGCCGCCGCCCGGACCGCCTCCACCGGCAGGTACGCGTCCAGCGGGGTGCCCGGGTTGACCGCCAGCCGCCACCCGGCCACCGGCCACCGCTCGCACAGCTCGTCGTACCCGGTCACGGTGTACGCGTCGGCGACCCCGGCGACCTGCGGCACCATCGCCTCCAGCGAGGTGAACACGGGCAGGAACGGCTGTCCGAAGAGGTCCATCGTGACGAACCGCTGACCGCCGTCGGCCGGGTCGTCGGCACGCAACTGCGGCAGGAACAGCTCGGCCCGGGTGAGGATGCGGAAGAACCCGGTGCGGTCGTCGTCGCGCGCCGCGCGCAGCAACGCCCGTTCGGTGTCGTTGGCCGGCTGCCACGACTCGTCCACGACGGGTCTCCTTCCCTGCCCGGTGCCGACCTGAGCCTAGCGATGTCCCGCCGGCGGGCGGGACCCACAGGGGCGCACGCTAGGCTACGGGCCGGTCGCCGTCCGCCGCCGTTGCGCAGGAGGTTCCATGCGACGTGTCGCCGCTGTGGCCGCTGTGGCCGCCACTGTGGCCGGTTGTTCCGCCGGCCCGTCGCCCGCTCCCGCACCGGCCCCGGTGGAGTACGTCGTCACGCTCACCGTCGAGGTGGTCGGCGGCGGGGGTGGGCTGTTCGGGATGGCGGTCACCTGGGGGCACAGCGCGCTGAAGACACAGTCCGCCACCAGCCTGACCTGGGCCTGGTCCCACGCGGTGACGCTGCGTCATCCCGACGTCGAACGGGTGTGGGTGTCGGCGACGCCGCAGGCCCGGCCGGGGGTCGACGAGCGGTTGGCGTACGCCGGCGGGATCCCGACGTTGCACTGCACGATCCTGTTCGACGACCGGATCGTGCAGGACCAGACCAGCATCTCCCCGACGTGCGTGGCGAACCTGTCGGCCAGCCCACCGGCCGGCAGGGCCGCCACCCCCGCGCAGCGGTCGGGCGGCACCGCCGACTGACCGCGTCCACCCCGACGGCTCAGCCCAGGCGGCGCAGCGCCCCCACGTACGCCGACCGCACCGCGACCAGCCGGCCGGCCCGGAACCGCCCCGGTTCCCGCTGGTAGAGCGTGCGGCCCAGCGCCGTCCAGACCGCCGTGAACGGCACCCGGGCCCCGCCGGGCGGCACGAACTTCACCACCTCGTCGAGCGCGGCGACGGCGGCGGTCAGTCGGGACCGGCACCGCCCACGGTCCGCCTCCGGCAGGGTCCGCGCCCCGGCCGGCACCGCCCGGGCGTGGTTCTCGGCCACCCACAGCCACTCCCCGGCGTCGATCAGCCGGGACGGCTCCGGGCCGCCGTACCGGAAGCCCTCCTCGACGCCGACGGGCGCGGCGGGCAGCCGGAACAGGAACTCGCGGGCCGCGCCGCACCCCTGGCACGCGCCGGTGTAGCGGCGGGCCAGGTCGCCGTCGGGCAGGGTGAGTACGGTGGAGGCGCGCGGGAAGCGCCCCTGCCCGCAGCCGCACGGTTGCAGGTCCATGTAGAGGTGGGCCTCGTGGGTGGACCGCGCGGGCAGCGGTGTCACGCCGGGCTCCACGGCATGTGGTCGAGGTGGAAGTCGCGGACCACCTCGATCCGGCGACGACGGAACCGCCCCGGTTCCCGCTGGTAGACCGTCCGCCCCCGGGTCGACCAGAAGGCCGCCTCCGGCACCGCGTCGCCGGTCTCGGGCAGGAACTTACGGACCTCCTCCAGGGCGGCCACGGCGGTCCACCGCAGGTCCGCCGCCTCGGCGTCGTCGCCCTGCCGCTCGGCCACCTCCGCCGCCTCCCCGCACCAGTCGGCGACGAGCAGCCACTCACCGGGGTCGAGCAGGGCGGACGGCTGCGGGCCGCCGAACCTGCTGCGGGGGTGCGGACCGGCCTCGGCGGGTGCCGTCCGGGTCCGGACGGCGGGCAGCAGGGTCACTCGGTGTCCCGGTAGTGGCCGGTGTCCGGGTCGAGGCCCATGATCTCCCGGGCCTGGCGCATGTACTCGCGCTGCGCCTGTGCCGACGGCGGCCGACGCTGCGCCGAGTCGGCGCCCTCGGGGGTGAAGTCGGCGTCGTCCACCTGGTGCGTGGCCTGCCACCGGGCGTGCAGGTCGGCCAGCGCGCGCAGCCGGCGTTGCCGCTCCGGGTCGTCGGTCATCGCCATCGGGTCACCTCCGGATGCCGTCCGCCACCGGGCGGACCGCCCCGGACCGACGGGCCGGGGCTGGTCTCTGCTGGCCGGCCGGTTCCGGCGGTCCGACCGGTCACGGCAGCGGACGCTCCACCCGCTCGGCGACCGTCTCCCGGACCCAGGTCGCCGCCCGGTCCGGTCCACCCGTCACCGTCCACCGGTACACGTCCACCGCGGAGCGGATCTCCAACAGGTAGTGGTTGTGCGAGAAGAACCGCAAGGTCCAGCCCCCGTCCGGGTCGGGCACGAACGTCGGGGGCGTCACCGCAGGCGCGTCCGGCACCGCGAGCACGTGGGTGAAATGGTCGGGGTCACGGATCAACCAGCCGGCGCGGGTGCCCTCGGTCACCGAGAAGGGGCGCACCACCGAGCCGTCGATCGTCCATGCCGAGCACAGCTCACCCAGCAGCTCCGCGTACGCCGACGGCTCCAGCCCGGCACCCACCCGGCGGCCCAGCTCGGCCATCACCCCGGGCCGGTTGAGGTGCAGCGTCCCGCCCGACGTGGTGCGCAGCAGGCCATGGGTGACGAACATGGGTTGCCGTGCCGCCACCACCCGGACCGCCTCGGCCAGCCAGTCCGCGTCGACGACGGCCCACTGTGCCGGCCGGGCCCGGTAACGGAACCGGTCGGTCTTCACGGTGACCGACTCCGGGCCTACCCACACCTGTCCGGTGGCCTCGTCGGGGGCCAGCACGTACCGCTGGAGCGCCCCGGTCGTCCACTCCGTGTCCACCAGCAACCTCCCCGTCCGGCCGTCGGCGCACGTCATTCTGCCACCCGACCCGCCAGGCGTCGGCCCGCGCGGCGCCCTGCCGGGTTCACCGCGTCCTGCCGGCGTCACCGCCGCCGTCGTCGTTCAGGCGAGCGGCAGCCGGGTGCCGACCGTCCGGCGTGACCAGGACGCCGGTCCGGCCGGGTCACCGGTCACCTCCCACTCGTGGACGTCGACCGCCGCCGCCAGCGCCTCCAACAGGTGGTAGTCGTGCGACCAGAAGCGCAGCGTCCAGCTTCCGTCGGCCCGACCGGCGAACGTCGGGGGCCCGACCGGGGGTGCCGACGGCACCAGAAAAGCGGTGCGGAAGTGGTCCGGGTCGCGGATCAGCCAGCCCGGCGGGAACCCGGGGGTCGCGGAGAACGCGTACCCGAACCGGCCGTCGGGCGTCGCGCCGGAGTGGAGGACGGCGAGCAGTTCGGCGTACGCCACCGGATCGAGGTCCACCCCTACCCGTCGGCCCAGCGCCGCCATCGTGGCCGGCGAGTTCAACACCACGCCCTCGCCGGCACGGGGGAACAGCAGGCCGAAGGTGGTGGTCACGGCACCGTTCGTGCCGACCACCTCGATCACCTCGTCGACCCAGCTCTCCCGCGCCACCGCCCAGTCCGCCGGCCGCGCCTCGTAGCCCATCTGGGCCGTCTCCAGCCCCAGCAGGGCCGGCCCGCCGAACGTACGCCTCACCCGTTCGTCGCCGGTGAAGACGGCACGTTCGAGCATGTCGATCACCCGTCGGGTGTCCATCCACTCCTCCGTACCTGGCTGGGGTCGATCGGCGGGCCGGTGCGCCCGGTGGCGGGCACGCCGGTCACGACGGCACCCAGGGCACCCGGTTGAGGTAGAGGTCCAGCAGGACCTGCAACCGGCGACGCCGGAACCGGCCGGGTTCCCGGTGATAGACCGTACGGCCCCGCACCGACCAGAACGCCGACTCGGGTACGGCCTCCCCGTCGGCCGGGAGGAACTTGCGCACCTCCTCGATCGCGGCCACCGCGGTCCACAGTGAGTCCGCCGCCCCCGTGTCGTCGCCCCGGGCATCCGACGACGACCATGCCTCGACACACCAGTCGGCGACGAGCATCCACTCGCCGGGGTCGAGCAGCAGGGAGGGTCCATCCCCACCGAACCGGGTCCTCGGACGTGGCCCCGGCGGGGCCGGTCCGTCGCCATCCTCGGAAACCTCGAACAGGAACTCCCGGTTCTCGTCGCAGTCGGCGCAGCGGCCGGCGTACCGGTGAGCCCGCCGCGACCGCACCGTCACGGGCCCGTCCCGCCAGGCGGTTTCCATCGAGCCGCAGCGCGGGCAGGGGCGCAGGTCGAGATAGATGTCGGCCTCGTCCCGGGTACGCAGCGCCGGCAGCAGCACCACGCCGCCCTCGTCGTGCGGGTTCCCGACCGAACAGGAACCCGTCGACGCGCCCTCCGGCTGCCGCCGGTCGGGTTCTCCACCGGCCGGGGTCATCGGTCGGTACGGCGACGCAGGTCGTCGGCCAGCTCGCGGGCCAGCACGCTGAGCGAGCCGTCGGAGCGGACCGGGCCACAGCTGAATCCGGGCCGGACCCGGGCCGCCAGTTCCCGCAGCATCGCCGCGACGACCAGGCCACGGGCGCTCGACATCGACACCAGCCCGGGGGCGGCCCGACCGAGCCGTTCCTCGGTCGGGCGTCCCGCGTCGACAGTCGCCCGCCACTGGGCGGCCTTCTCGTCGAGCCCGACCCTTCGCGCCGTCGTACGACCGCCGGCGTCCCGCTCGTAGTCGGGCCAGATCAGCAGCTCCCGGGTGGGGTCGGCCGGTGGGACCGGGACGGTCAGGTCGTCGTCGCTCATCGCCACGTCCCCTCAGTAACCGGTGCCCGACTCAAGGTGCCGGGCGAGCCGCGTCGCCAGCTCCGCCAGCGAATCGTCGGCCCGCACCGCCGGCGTGGACCTCCCGGGCTCGACCCTGGCCGCGAACTCCTCCAGCAGGGCCGCCACCACGTGCGCCCGCGCGGTCGAGAAGGCGATCACGTCGCCGCCCTCCTCCGGCGCGTCCACCGTCGACTCGGCCGCCCGGCCGGACTCCAGGGCCCGCCGCCACAGGTCGGCCGCCTCGGCCAGCCCGATGGGCCGCCGTACGCCGGGCCCGTCGCCGGCCGGCCCGTGGTCGTACTGGCAGAGCAGGTGCGCGGCGGCGTCCCGGTCCGGATCAGCGTCGGTCATCAGGCTGCGCCCTTCCCTCGTCGACACCTGCACGGTCGGCCGGTCGGCTCCGTCCCCACGCTAGCGGCCCGACGCCGGACGGTCGACGTCGGGAGACGGCACGTCGGGCGTCGGCGCGTCGGCGTCGCCGTCGTGCCCGGACCCGGTGCCGGCGGAGTCCGGGCGGGACCCGGCATCCGGACGGGACACCGGCCCCGGGTGGGACCCGGCTTCCGTCGGGCGTGACAACACCTCCAGCAGCTCCCGGGCCGCGTTGCCCGGCGGATACCTGACGTCGAGGTAGCGGCGCAGGTCGAGCGCCCGGTCACGCTGGGTCGACAGCTCGCCCAGGAGCCGCTGCACGTGCTCGGCCCACACCGGGACCCGCTCGTCGGCCACCCGGTCCAGCAGCGCCCGCTGGTCCGCCGGGTCGACCGTGCCGTCCGGGCGGGTGATCGCCGCGAGTCCGCTCCGCCACGCGGCGACGGTGACCCCGTCCCGTACCGTGGCCGCCTCGCCCAGGGCTGCCGGCACGTACCTCGGGTCGCCGAAGAACAGGCCCGCGCCGGTGCCCTCGCCGACCAGCACGGGCACCCCGGCCCGGGCGGCCTCACTGGCCACCAGGCCGAAGCCCTCGTGGATCGACGGCATCAGCACCAGGTCGGCGGTGTACAGGTCGGTCATCAGCTCCGGGCTGCCCGGTTTCACGAACGGCAGCACCCGGATCTCGGTCCCGGCGAGGTGGGCGAGCCGTTCGGTCTGCGCCGCGACGTCGGCGGGGGGCGCACCGCGCACGGTGAGCCGGACGTCGACCCCCTCGGCACGCAGGTGACGGATCAGCTTCGCGGCGAAGTCGATGCCCTTGATCGGGTCGGTGGCGCGACCCTGGACGACCAGGTCGAAGCCCACCTTGTCGGCCGGCCGGACGGCCGGCTCGCCCGGCAGGCGGGGCATGTCCGAGACGATCTCGTGGGTCCGGGGCGGGTGGGCCGTCCCCTCACCGGCCAGCCGGGCCGCCTCCTGACCGAGCAGCGGACCCAACCCGGTCACCAGGTCGGCACCGGCCATCAGGCGACGTTCCGTCTCGGCGTGTCCGAGACCCTCACCCGGGTTGCCCCGCAGACCGTCGAGCACCTCCGGCGCGGTGTGCAGCACGTGGACGTAGCGGGCCCCGGGGTAGAGCTGCTCCACCAGCAGCCGGGCCACGCCACCGCTGAACCGCGAGTGGCCGACCACGACGTCCACCTCGGGCGGCAGGTTCTCGAAGAGCATCAGCAGCGCCCGCGTGTCGGGCAGGCCCTTGGCGTCCAGCACCCCCCACACCGGCCGTACGCCCGTCACCTCCAGGTTGTCGGCGACGCGTTCCCGGACCAGTTCCGGCTGGTCAGGGTCGACCGCGGACACCCGCGCGTGCACCTGCGCCCCGGCCGCCGCGAACGCCTCGGTCAGCTCCCGGTTGGCCGTCGGCACCCCGCCGAGCTTCGAGTGCCACTCGGTGCAGGTGGTCATCACCCGCAGCCGCCCGGCGGTCTCCCCGCTCGGGGCCGGGTTCCGACGTACCACCTCGTACGGGGAGAGTTCGCCGAACCAGTCGCCGTCGGCGACCCGGCCGCCCCGCACCCCGGCCGCCGCCAGGCCGTCGTGCACGACCTGCGCGGTCACCTCCGGTCCGAACCGTCCGGTGAGGTGCCGCCGCAGCTCCAGCGCGCGCTCGCGGCCGGCGACGGCGTGGTCGGTCAGCCCCTGGACGCGGTCCGCCCAGGCGGTGGGGGCGGACCGGGGTTCGTCGACCACGGAGTCCCGACCCAGGCCGGCCGGGACCCGGTCGGGGTCGGTGAGCAGCCGGCCGGCACCGGTCGCGCCGTCGACCAGGACGGGGACGCCGTGCTCGGCGGCGAGGACAAATCCGGGGTCGTAGCCGCCCCGGGACGACGCCAGCACGACGTCCGCCGCGTGGAACGTCGCGGTGACCGCTTCCGCCTCCGTCGGCAGCGCACGGACCTCCACGAACGTGCCGGCGAGCGTGCTCAACTCCCGGCTCAGCACCTGCCGCACGCCGGGGTCGGACTCCACACTGGTCACCACCAGCCGGGTACCGTCCAGACCCCGGGACCGCAACTCGGCCACCACCCGGGCGGCCTGGCGGTGGGCGGCCGAGTCGCCGTCGTACACCAGGAGCCTCGGGCCTGCGCCGGGGCCGTCACCGGCGGGCGGCACCGGACGGGGCACGAACCCCGGCGTCACCTCGCGGATCTCCGGCATCCGCCCGCCCAGCCCGGTCAGCCCCTGCCGCAGCCCGTCCGCCACGTCCGGGCCGACGGCCACCACCAGGTCCGCCCGGGACAGCACCCGCAGGTGTTCCGGGTCGGTCGGCACCCGGTCGAGGAGCTGCACGACCGTGGCGTCCGGATAGGCGTCCCGCCGGACGTCCGCGATGCCCGCCGTCTGCCCGTGGCCGACCAGCACGTCCACGTCGCCGGGCAGCCCGTCCGGGCGCAGCAGCGGGCTCAGCGGCCCGGTGACGCCCGGGACGGGATCGGCGCCGAACACCCGCACCCCGGGGGCCGGCGTGGACGGCTGCGCCCCCGGCACCCGGATCCTCAGCTCGTCGCCGCGCCCACCGAGGGCCTCGGCCACCCGGTGCACCGTCCCGCCGGGGGCGACCCCCTCGGCGAAGCCGAGCATCCGCAGCGTCGGAGTCCGGGCCGGCGGGTCGGCGCCGACGAGCGCCTCCCGGCCGGCGTCGCTCAGCCGCCCGTCGAGCAACCGCAGCCGGGTCGCCAGGCCCGGATCGTCCGGGTGCAGCCCGAGATGGTCGCGCAGGGCCCGCAGTTCGGTGCGGGCGTACGCCGCCTGCGCCGGGTCGTGCAGCAGGTCGGCCAGCACCTCCGCCTCGGCCAGCCGGCCCAGGTCGTGCGGGCTCAGGCCGACGCCGTCGGCCAGCGCCCCGGGGGTCAACGCGTCCGGGGCGAACGGGTCCAGCCCACCGGCCGCCCGCTCGCTGATCGCGGTCAGCTCGGCGGCCTCGTGGGCGACGGCCCGCGCCACGGTGACGTCCGCCGCCCGGTCGGACAGTTCGATCCGCCACCCTCCCCCGTCCGGCGGGACGGTGCCGTGCGGCAGGTCCCGGCCGGCCGCGTCGACCGGCACCGACCGGGCCACCGCGCCGTCGGGCAGCGCGTCCGCCGGCACGGCGGTCAACTCCAGCCGTACGTCCCGCAGCGGGCTGTCGGCCGGCAACCGGCCCATGGTCTGCCGCAGGGCGTCGTCGCCGAGCTGCCGTACCAGCTCCGGCTCGGGGGTGTCCCGGCCGTACCCGTGGAACTGCGCGTCGGGGACGCGGGCCGCGGTGACCGGCGGATGGCCGCCGCTGAGCAGGCCGTGGATCGCCGACGGGTCGGGCACCCGGGGCAACCCGACGGTGTACGCCGAGCGGGGGTGCAGCGGGCCGGTGTCGCTGACCGGCTTGACGCCCTTCCAGTCCGCGCCGAGCAGGGCCCGCTTGCCGATCCACGAGGCGTCCCGCCCCTGGTGGTGTTCCCCCCAGCCGGCCTGGCTGATCTCGAACGGGGTCGGATACCGGCTGCTGCCGAAGGGGTGCCGGGCCGCCCGGTCCAGGATCTCCCGCCCCGCCTCCCGCTGCCGGTACGCCTCGGCGAGCACCCGCTGCGGATCGGTGGTGCCGTAACGCGCCCGGAGCCGGTCGGGGTCGACGGGGCCGTCGGTGGGGCGGCCGGCCAGCGCGATGTCGGCGTCCACCTCGCGCAGTTCGGCCCGGAGCCGGTCCAGCACGGCGTTCGCCCGGTGCCCGGTGTCCGGCGCCCAGTCGTACCCGTCGCGCGCCCACGCGTACCCGCCGACGGTGGAGGCGGCGTGCACCTCGATCCGCTGCACGCCCGACTCCCGGTACCAGTCCTCCAGGTAGGCGTTCCACTCCCGGGCGAAGCCCCGACCCTGCACACTCTCCGCGAGCCGCAGCGAGGTGTGCTCCACGAAGAGACTGCCGTCGTGGTCGCGCTGGAACACCCGCACGACCCGCCCGACGCTGCCACGTTCCGGATCGACGATGTCGGCCCGGACGATCACCTGGTCCCGGTGCACACCGACGCTGTACTCGTCGGCCAGGTCGACGCGAATCCGCAGGCCGGCGAACTCACGCCCGTCCAACTGGGCGGCGACCTCCGCGCGGACGACGTCCGACCAGGCCGCCACCTCCTCGTCGGAGGAGGGGAGCAGTTCGTCCAGCGACGGTCGGCGGTCCTCCTGCCGCCACCGACGGTCGGTCCAGAGCTCGTCGTGACGGGAGTGGTCGCGTCCGTCGACGTGCGGAGAGTCCTGCGGCTGGGGAGCCTCGGGGACCGGTTCCAACTGGTGGACGGGATACCCGCGCCGGGCGAGGTCGGCGTCGAACCGGTCCAGCTCCGCACGGAGCCGTGCCTGGTCGATCGGGTCCGTCGCGGCACGCAGCTCCTCCAGCGCGTACCGTCGTTCCTCGGCGCGTAGCAGGGTGGCGGCATCCACCGCCGGGCCGGGCGGGCGCAGCCCACCCCGGGCGGGTCCGGCCTCCCCCGTCGCCTCCCGGTGCGACCGGGAACCGTCGGAGGCCCACGGTCGCGGCTCACCGGGAGGCTGCCGGTCGACCGGTTCCGACCACCCGGCCGGAGCCCTCTGCGGATCGTCGCCCCGGGGCCGGCCCTGCCCCTCCGGGGCCGGCGGAGGTTCCTCCGTCGACCGGAACACACCGGCGACCCGGTCGACGATGCGCCGCAGCCCACCCCGGGGCCGTTCGGGGGCCGGATCGGACGGGTGGAACCCGGGACGGTCCGCCCGGCCCCCGGGACCCCACTCCGCGAGCGGCGGGGGTGCGGCGGGGTCCTGGTGAACGGTCGGGGCAGAGCCACCCCGGTCACGCAGGGGCGGTTCCACCCGCGCCGCCTGTTCCCTGCCCAGGGCGTCCAGGTCGAGGCCGAACCGTTCGGCGACATCACGGCTCATCGGGCCGTGGAGGGTTCCCTGTCGCCGCTGCTCCGCCAGGGGGTGGGTGGCCTCCTCGATCGCCTGCCGCGCTCGTTCCACGAAGCTCTCCGGCGGCAGCTCGGCGAGCCGCCGGAGCATGTCCGGGGAGAGTGCCGACCGGCTGGTGGGCGCGACGTAGCGGCTGGTTACGTACTCCTGGAGCTGCCGGGGGGTGAGGTCGGCCAGCGACCGGTAGCCGTCGGAGCGCGGCAGGCGCGGGTCTGCGGAATGGTCGGCCGAACGGAATCCGGCGAGCCCCCGCAGGAACTGCTGCTGCACGGTGAACGCCTGGAACTCACCCTCGAAGCGGAGGCTGACCAGGACTTCGTCCCGCGCGGTACGCGGAAGCCGGCCCTCGGCCACCGCTTCGAGCAGGTGCGACCCGATGTGGTCCGGGTTCGGTTGGAGGCGGTGCATGCCCTCGTGCAGCACGGTCGCGGCGAGGGCACTGATCGGTCGCGGCTGCCCGCCGTCCTCCGCAGCGACGAAGGTCAGCCCGTGCCGGGAGTCGAAACCACCACGCGCACCCTGCGCGATCCACTGTTCGAGGGCGGGCGTGTACGCCTCGGCCGGCACCAGGGCACGGGCGGAGTCGGGGTCCTTCGGGATGACGCGTTCGAAGGTGTCGGCCGCGTGCCGCTCGAACGCCGGCCCGAGCACGTCACCGATCTTCGCCACCGCGATCGCCTGGTCGATGACGTGGAACCGGTGGGTGACCGGGTCCACGCTGACCACCCGGTGCGCCATCTCGACGGAGTTGAGCGGGTCCACCCCGTCCAGGTCCCGCCAGCCCGGGTCGGCGTGTTCCCCGCCCCGGGAGAAGTCCCGCCAGTCGCGGTAGCGGTCGGCGTACCCGTCGACCGCCCGGCTCAGCGCGCGTACCTCCCGCACGACGTCACCGAGCGGGCCGCCGTCGCGGGCCCGGTCGGCGGCCGCCTGCAACCGGTCGGCCTGCCCGGCCACCGCGTCGAGGTCGGCGAGCCGGCCGGCGACCGCCGCCTGCGGGTACCGGGCGAGCAGGTGCTCCTTGGCTCTGCCCACCAGCTCGTGCACCTGCTCGGGCAGTTCCGCGCCGGTCCGGGTGCGGTGGGCGGGGAAGTTGCCGCTCGGCGCGAGTTCCTGGCTGATCGGCAGCTCGTCGCCGGCCCGTGACGGCCCGTCCGACGGCACGTCGACGGTCCGGGGTGTGGCGGTATCCGGCACGGCGGCGGGTGGTGCGGCGTTCGGGTCGGCCGGGGTGCGCTGCGCGACCAGCGCGGTCGTCTCCGCGCGCAGCCGGGCCACCACGGCGTCGATCTCCGCCTGGCTGCGCGGCAGGTAGGAGCCGTCCTGCTGGCGTACCGCGAGGTGTTCCCGGGCCCAGTCCCGCAGTTGCCCGGGGGTCGCCGGGTCGCCGGCGAGCAGGCCGCGCACGGTGTCCGGGGTCAGCGGCGTCGGCGGTGCCGGCGCGGGGGCGGTGGCGTCCCGGAAACCGACCGCGTCGGCGTCCAGCACCGGCGGGTCGGGCCGCACCGGTGCCTCCAGCGCCGCAAGCGACGGCTCCGGCGGCGTCCGCGCCGGTCCGGGTCGCGTCGGCCCGTCCGGCGGCGTCGCCCCGTCCCGTCCCCCTTCCGGTACGCCCTCCGCCGGCACGCCCTCCGCCGGCACGCCCTCCGCCGGCACGCCCTCCGCCGGCACGCCCTCCGCCGGCACGCCCTCCGCCGGCATCCCGGACCGGCCGGGCTCGACGGGACGGTCGAGCACCTGGTGGATCTCGTGGTGGAGGGTGCGCCAGGCGTCGCCGAGTTGCCTGTCGACGAAGGCGGCCCGCGCGGCCGGGTCGGCCGGCAGGTGCTCCGGCAGGACGACCCCGGCCGGGTCCCGCTGCACCCACTGCCCGTGCTCGACCGTCATTCCCGGCCGCAGCACCACCGGTTGCCCAGGTGGTAGCGCCGAGTTGACCTGGAGCACCACCCCGACGCGGAGCCCGTCCGGGTACTCGACGGTGAGCAGCCGGGACGACTCGTCCCAGCTCGCCCGGTGCGGCTGGTCCACCGGCCCGGCGGCCCGGCCGGCCAGCAGCTGACCGACGTGCCCGTCGAACGTCGACCGCACCACCTCGGGCAGCGGCACCGAGGGCCCGATCGGGTGCGACCCGGCCGGCACCAGCTCGACCGGGACGTGTCCCTGCGCTACGCCGCGTAGCTGCCCCCCGGCGGCCAGCTCGCCGTTTCGGCCTGCATCCGCAGGATCCTGCCGTACGCCTTCCGGTACCGCATGTCCGCCGGCCCGTCCAGGACCGGCCCCTTCCGGGACCCCTTCTGGATGACCAGCCGACGGTTCTTCTCCGGGTAGCCGAACCTGTACTCGATCTCCCGACTGTCCTCCCGGACCAGTTCGAACTCCACCAGAATCGCCATCACCGGTTCTCCTCGGCCACGAGTTGTCCAGGTCCTCTCCGGTCCGGCCGGGCGCGACCCGCTCCCAGTCGGCCCGGTCGACCCGGCCCCCGCCGCTGGCCGGCCCACCGCCCCCTGTGGTCGGCGACGACTCGGTGCGGACGGACGGTGGGGGCGGGCCGTCAACCTGGTCACGGCGGACCAGGTCAGGGTCGTGACGGGCCGGGTCAGGATCGTGACGGGCCGGCTCAAGGACGGGACGGACCAGATCAGGATCGTGACGGGGCGGGTCAGGGTCGCGGCGGGGCGGGTCGGCGGCGGGGCGGGTGGGGCTGCCGTCGGGTGGACTTCCGCTGCGCTGCGGCGGGGTGTCGGCAGTCGCCGACCGGGTGGTCTGCTCACCGGCAGCCCACTCACCGGCCGGCCGGAGCGGCCCGGCAGGTCGCACTCCCCCCTCCGGGCTGCGTACCGGTGTCGGGTGGGTGGGCTGGCGCGGGCCGCCGCCGTCCCCGCCTCCGGTGCCGCCCACCAGGTCGGTGCGTTGCGGCAGGTCGGCCGGGGGCAGCTCGGGCCGCGGCGGGTGCGGGCCACCCGGGCCGCCGGGGGTGGGCCCGTCGCCGTCGACCACCGTCGGGTCGGGCGACCGGACGCCGTCGCGGGCGAGCACGGTGCCGTCGGCGGCGATGGCCCCGCCGTCGAACCGTTGGCCGTCGCCGTCGACGTGGGCCCAGATCGCGCCCCGTTCGCTGTAGGTGACCCGCAGGCCGGCGGCCCGGTCGACGGCGGCCATCCCCTCGGGGAGCACCATCACGTCGCGCCCGATCCGCAGGTTCGTACCGCCGACCCGGACGGTGTCCAGTTTGTTCTGCGCACCGAAGATGACGCCGGCCTTGGCCCCCTCCGCGCCGCCGTGCAGCGCGTTCTGCAGGTCGAACTTCCCCTGCGCGGCGTCGGTCGCGCCGGTCACCAGGGCGCCGGTGACCCCACCGCCGATGACATGGCCGGGGATGCCGCCGAACATGGACGCCCCGAACAGCCCACCCTGGACGGTGGAGACGCCGAGCTGACCGAGGTCGAGGCTGGCCCGTTCGCCCCCGGCGATCTGGTACATCTGGCCCAGCAGGTTGCCGCCGCCCATGAATCCCGCCCCGAACGCCACCCGCTGACCCAGGTACCTCGTCAGCTCCCGGCCGAAGGTGGTGGTGGCGATCTCACGGGTCGCGTACTGGCTCAGGGTGGCCCGGCTGAGCTGCTCGAAAGCCTCGGTGCCGGCCAGGCGTACGCCGCCACGGGTGGCGAGGTCGGTGCCGACCCGGGCACCGAACTTGCGCAGCAACTGTTCCTCGATCTCCCGGGCGAGCTGGTTGCGGGCGGCGAGCAGGCTGCGCCCGGCCAGCCGTCGGGATTCCAGCCCGGCCTCCCGGCCGAGTTGACGCAGCAGTTCCCGGTTGGTGACGCCGCGCAGCCACTGACCGGCCATCCGGTCGGCGACCGACCGGGCGATGACGTTGCGCGGCAGGGTGTTGCGGGCCAGGGTGCCGGCACCCTGCCGGATCACCGTCGGCAGGGTCTGCCGGACGAAGGCGGGGACCTGGGTCCGCGCGAAGCGCGGCAGCTGGGTGGTGACCAGCCGGGGGACCTGGGTGCGGACCAGGTTCGGCAGTTGGGTCCGCACCAGGGTCGGCAGGGTACGGGTCAGCAGCGCGGTCACCTCGGCGAGGGCGGCGCGGACGGAGATGCTGCCGATGGCCCGTACGGCGTTGGTGGCGGCGGCTCCGATCGCGGCCCGGCAGGCGGCGAACGCCCCCGGGATGCCGGCGGTGGACAGGCCGAGCGACGGGATGGCGGCGGCGACCAGCATGAACAGCGAGACGGCGAGCATGATCAGGCCGAGCAGGGCCATGAACTTCATCAGCTCGACCTGGAGGCCGAAGCTCTGTACCGCCTCCTCCATGGACGCGAGGGTGTCGACCGTGCCGGCGAGCGACTCCAGGTAGGACAACCATTCCCGGGTGAACACCTCGGCGGCCCCGTCGCCGCTCCAGTTGGTCAGGATGCCGTCGGCGGCGTGCACCGCCTCCTCGTAGAAGGCCGCGAGTTCCTGCGTCGCGGCACCCCAGGCGTCGGAAAGCTCATAGACGGCGTCGATGTCCGACTCGGGGATCTTGCCGATGAGGATCTCACCGACGGTGGAGCGGACGCCCGGGATGGCGGCTTCGAGGTCGGAGAACCACTCCAGGATCTCGGCGAGGGCGTGGTCACTCTCGCTCACGCGGGGTCCTCCCCGGCACCGTCGGGTCCCCCGGCCGGCCGCCTCGGGTCAGCGCCGGCCACCGGCCCGGTCGATGTCGGTGGCGTTGTCGTCGTCGGTGCCGGTGTAGCTCCACATGGCGTCGGCCACGTACGCGCCGAGCTTGTCCATCGCCTCGCCGAGCTTGGGCACGGTGGCCTTGATCGCCTCGTTCATCTGCTGCCCACCACCGCCGGAGACCTCGACCGACTTGTGGTACGTCTTGAGGAACTCCTCGGTGAACTCGTCGCGCGGCAGCGTCCCGGGCGCGGCCTCCAGCGTGGTGATCGCGCCGAGCTTGCCGTCCATCGCGGTGGACATCGACTGCCCGTTGATCCGGAGCCGGTTGGCGATGCCGAGGATGTCGGCGACGCTCGTCCTGATCTCGACGAAGCTACTCATCGTCGTCCCCCTTCAGGCGCACGTCGGCGTCGTGGCTGTGCAGCAGCTTCTCCAACTGGGCCCCACCGGGGGACATCCGGCGCAGGTCGGGGGCGATGCTGCCGTCGAGGATCTCCTTGGACTGCTCGGCGGCGTCCTCCACGGCGAGCCGCACGGTCGCCACGATGGTGGCGGCCAGCGCCTTGGAGTTGGGGTTGCGGAACACCCGCGGGTCGATGTCCAGCTCCAGCAGGTGCCCCCGGGGGCCGACGACCGCCTTGACGGTGCGGTCGTCCGACCAGGCGGTGCCGGTCACCCGGAGCATCCGACGCTGCACGTCGTCCATTCCGGACCAGGCCTTCTTGAGGTCACCGATCATGGCGGTCAACGCGCCGAAGTTCGGTCGTTCCTCCATCGTCCCTCCCCCGAGGTCCCTTCCGCCGGGCAGCCTAACCGGGCCGACCCGGCCCCGGCCGCCCCGCCGGTCCGACGCCCTCCGGCCGGGAGGGCGTCGGACCGGACGGTCACATACCGGCGGCGATCTGCTGGTCGACCTGCTGCATCCGCTCGGCCGACGCGCCGAGCTTCACGCCGACCCGGGTCAGCGCCTCCTTGATCTCGGTGGCGCCCTGGTTCCACTTCTGCCGGGCCTCGTCGCACGCCTGCCCCGCCGGCCCCTGCCAGTCCTGCGCGAAGAGCTGGGTGAACTGGGTGTAGAGGTCCTGGAGGCTGCCGTCCATCTGGCCCTGGTAGGTGCCGATGGCGGTGGCCACGTCGGAGATCTGGGCGAAGTTGTAGGTGATGGGACTGCTCACTGGGGGGTCACCTTTCGCTGGTCACAGCGGCACGGGTCGCCCGGGAGGGTCGACGCGGCCGCGGCGGATACCGGCGGCGTCAGCCGCGCAGGATGCTCATCACGCTGGCGTCGCCGGTCTCGGCGGCGGCCTGGCGGATCTCGGTCGCGGCGTCCTCGTCGTTCATGCCGTACTGGGTGGCGGCGCTGGTCATCTTGCCGGACAGCTCGTCGAGCGCCGAGATGATCTTCTTCAGGCCGTCGTTGAGCTGCACGGAGACGTCCTGAAGCGCGTTGTTCGCCGAGCCGCGCATGCCGCTGCCGCCCAGGGCCTGCACCCGCTCGATGAGCCGTGCCATGCCCAGCGCGAGGCCCTCTCCGGTGTCGTTGCAGCGCGTCGCCATCTGGTTCAGCTGATCCTGGGTGGCGTGAACCTGACCCAGTCCAGGAGTGTCGGTCAAGGTGGACTCACCCGCTCCTCTGCTTGCGCCCCCCGGTCAGGGAAGCGTCCCCTCGATGGTGGTGGCCGTCGTGGCCGACCCTGACGGTAGCGCCCCGTAACGAATCGGGCTACCTCACTACGTCCAGAGTGGCTGGTCGGGGTGGCGACAGCGGCGATACCGGGTCCCGGCGGTGGTCGGCAGCGGTTACGCTCGGGGCGTTTTCCGGTGACACTCGGGCGGGGGCCCGCCGCACCAGGGGAGGTTCGGTGGCCGAGGACGACGGCAGCACGGGCGGCAGCAACCCGTACCAGCACGAGACCGAACAGAACACCCGGACCGACTGGCTGGGCGATCAGAAACCCGTCGACGTCGATCCGGACGGGCTGGTCGACTACGGCAAGAACATGGTCGTCATCCAGGAGAACCTGCAGAGCCACGGTGGCCGGTTGAGCCAGCTCGGCCAGTTGCCGCATCGCGCCTGGGAGGGCGCCGCGCTACCCGAGGGCGTCTACGTCCGCACCCAGCTCACCCTGAACTACGCCGAGTTCCAGCAGTACCTGACCTACCTGGGTGCGGCGCTGACCAACATCGGCATGGCCGCGCAGACGGTGGCGGACGCCTACGCCAACACCGACGGCTGGTCGGCGGCCTCGCTGGACGCGGTCCGGTTCGCCTTCGGCGAGGCCGACGCGCCACGTCCGGCCGGGCTGCCGCCGTTCGTCTCCGGCAAGACCTGGTGGGACCAGTACCTCGAAACGGTGTCGAGCGGTCAGGCCAACGCCGCGCCGACCCCCGAGCAGTTCGTCGACCAGGGTCAGCCCCGGGTCGCCCCGGACGGCAGCATCACCTTCACCGCGCTCGGCCCCGGCGGCGTGGTGCGCACCATCGTGCAGCGGTCGTTGCCCGGTGGCGTGGGCACCGAGACGGTCACCACCACGGCCGACGCCACCGGCAAGGTGCTCGACAGCAGCACCAGCCGGACGACCACGGTCGTCACCGGCAACTCGACGGTGGTCACCACCACCAACACCGACGCCGAGGGCCGGCGCACCGGCGGCAGCCGGGAGACCACGTCGTACGGCGTCGACGGCGGTCACACGGTGACCAGCGAGCAGCTCGACGCCGGGAACAAGCCGACCGCCACCCGGGTCGACGCGCAGCACGCCGACGGGACGCACACGATCACCACGACCGACGGCAAGGGCACCGTCACGCAGGAACTGCACATCGGTCAGGACACCGAGGGCGTGGACCCGGCCGAGCTGACCGACTCCCCCGCCAAGCGGGCGCTGGACGAGATCAAGCAGCACGACTACGGCATCTGAGCCCGGGGAGGACACCATGGCCGACTACTGGGGTGCCCAGGCCACGTACGCGCACGGTGGCCCGCGCGGCGAGGGCACCCGGTACGTCATGCCGCCGGAGAACCGGGACCTGAAGTTCACCCCGGCACCGGGCGGCGAGGGCGGGGCCACCATCGAGGCGGTCCGTCAGCAGGTGCTGGGGCAGCACCCGGAGGACATCTCGGCGCTGGCCGACCAGTGGCAGAACGCCTACAACCTGTTGCAGAGCATCCACCAGCAGTTGTTGTCCGCCAGCCAGACCCTGCACGACGAGCACTGGAAGTCCCCGCAGGCCCGCGACGCGTTCCTCAAGGCGGGGCCGGGCAAGACGCTGGCGTACCTCGACGAGTGGATGGACGCGGCCCAGCACAACGTGACCGCGCTGCGGGCGATGGTCGGCATCGCCCGCGACTCCCGGGCGGAGATGGAGCGGCTCTGGACGGAATACCGGGAGGCCATCGACGACGCTAAGAACTCCGACGGCTGGACGCAGTTCTCCGAGGGTTTCAAGCAGGGCTTCACCCTGGGTCTGTACGACGGCGAGAAGGGCATCCAGGCGGCCGAGGCCGAGGCGGTCCAGGAGAAACAGCAGGAGTTCAACCGCCGGGCGCAGGAGTTGGCCCGACGTACCGCCGACGACTACGTCGAGACGTTGAGCAAGGTCAGCGGCGGGCACGGTCCGCCGTTCTTCCCGATGGACGCGGTGCTCAACCCGGTCGGTCACCCGCCGTGGCGCGGGCCGGTCGGCGTGCCGCCACCGGTGGGGCCGCCCGGTGTGCGTCCGCCCGGCGGGACTAACCAGCCCTCGACTCCGGTGCGGGCGGTGCCCCGACCCACCCCGACCGATCCGGATCAGTTGGCCCGGCAGGTGCTGGACACCCTCAGGCCGCCGCCGGAGACCGGGGCGCCGGTTCCTACGCCCGGCACCGACGAGCGGGCGGGTCCCGCCGTGACGCCGCCGCCGGTGGTCGCGCCGCCGCTGGTCGCGCCGCCACCCGGCCTGCCCACCGGTTCACCCGGGTTGAGCGGCGTGAACGCCAATGCCAACGCCGCCGGGGTGGGCCGGGCCGGGCTGGTCCGGCCGCCGGGCCTGGACGGGCTCACCGGTGAGCGGGGTGGGTTGCGCAGCGGGGTGCTGCGCGGTGGTGCCGGAGCGCCGGGAGTCACCGAGCCGCCCCAGGCGTCGTTGCGTTCCCCCGGTGCGAACGCCACCCCGCCACCGACGGGCGGCCGGGCCGCGCCGCCGGGCGGGCTTCGCCGGCCCGGTGCCCCGTCGGCGGCGACCCCACCGCCGGGGGTACGGGATGCCGGCGGCCCTTCGACGACGGGGGCGCCGCACTCGCCGGGCACCCGCCGGCCGGGCACCGGGCAGGGGGAGGACGAGGCGCGACGCGGGTCCGTCCGCCCGGGTGCCGGCGACGCCGACCTGTTCGGCCGGCCGGCCGGTGAGACCACCGCACCGGTGTTGCACAGCCGTCGTCCGGAGGTTCGACGGGCGGCCGGCGGTGGCCGCGCCACGGGGGAGCGGGCCGGCGACGCCGCTGCGGCGACCCGGCCGGGCACCACCCCGTCCGTGCTGGGCAACCCGGCCAGGAGTGTCGCGGTGCCGGGGACGCCCCGGTCGAAGCGACGTGACCGGGGCGACGCGGCACGCCCGGCGGCCTCGGGCGGCGAGTGGCTGGCCGACGGCCGGTCGGAGGCGACCGCACCGGTGCTGGACGCGCCGGCCGCGCCACCGTCCGGCGGGCGGGTGTCCCGGCTGGAGGAGGTGCCGGGCGCGTTGCGGGGTCGCCCGTCGGCCGGGCCGGCACCCCGACCGGCACGGGGCGGGCAGCCGGTGCCGCCGGAGCTGGCTCCCCGGCGGGCCACCGCCGCGCGGCACGACGACCGGGACGAGGGCCGCGACGGCCCGGGGATCGTCACCGACGAGCAGGCGTTCAGCGTGGAGACCCCGGGTGGCGGTGTGCTCGGCAAGCAGGCCGAGGACCGCTCCTACCGGGCCGAGCCGAAGACCGTCCTGGGCGGCAACTGACCCTGTTCCCGGCCGGCCCGTGCAGCGCCGGCCGGGAACGGTGGGTCAGGACCAGCGTTCGCCGGTGAGCCGCTCGTAGACGTCGACGTAGCGGGCCCGGGTCGCCTCGACCACGTCGGCCGGGACCTCGGGCGCGGGGGGCTGCTTGTTCCAGCCGCTGCTGGTCGCCCAGTCCCGGACGTACTGCTTGTCGTAGGAGAACTGGGTGCGACCCGGCTGGTACGACTCGGCCGGCCAGTAGCGGGACGAGTCGGAGGTGAGCACCTCGTCGCCGAGGACCAGGGTGCCGTCCGCCGCCCAGCCCAGTTCGATCTTGGTGTCGGCGACCAGGATGCCCCGGTCGGCGGCGAGTTCCGCGCCCCGCCGGTAGACGTCGAGGGTGATCTGGCGCAGCCGTTCGGCGGTCTCGGCACCCACCTTGTCCACCACCTCGGCGAAGGTGATCGGCTCGTCGTGCTCCCCGGCCGGCGCCTTGGTCGACGGGGTGAAGATCGGCTCCGGCAGGATCGACGCCTCGACCAGGCCACGTGGCAGCGGCACGCCGGAGACCGCGCCGGTGCGCTCGTACTCCGTGCGGCCACCGCCGGTCAGGTAACCCCGGGCGACGCACTCGACGGGCACCATGTCCAGCCGGCGGCAGCGGATCGCCCGACCGGCGAACTCGGCGGGCACCTCGGTGGCGGAGATGACGTGGTTCGGCACCAGGTCGGCGAGTTGCTCGAACCACCAGAGCGACAGGGCGGTGAGCAGCCGACCCTTGTCCGGGATCGGGGTGGGTAGCACCACGTCGTAGACGGAGATCCGGTCGGAGGCGACCAGGATCAGGTCGTCGCCGTCGGTGTAGACGTCCCGGACCTTGCCCGAGTGCAAAAGTTCCACGCGCCCTAGTACACCACGGGTGCCCGGCCCGCCGGTGCGCCCACCCGGAGCCGGGGCGGCCGGCAGGCCGACCGGCCCGTTGACACCCACCTGCGCCACCTGCGTGAATGATCCGGCTACCGGCCCACCCCTTCCCAGGAGCACCCGTTGCCCGCTGTGCGTCCCCCGCTGCCCCGACCCGGCATCGACCCGGCCCGCCGGCGGCTGCTCGGTGCACTGCTCGGGCTGCCGGTGCTGGCCACCGGCGGCCTCAGCGGGTGCGGCGTCGAGGAGGAGTCACCGGTACAGGACGGCCCGGTGGAGCTGTCCGTCTTCTGGTACGGCGGCACCAAGCGGGCGGAGGCCACCGAACGGGCCCTGCGGCTCTATTCGGCCCGGAACCCGCTGGTCACCTTCCGGGTGACCTGGCAGGGGCAGGGCGGCTACTACGACCGGCTCGCCACCCAGGCCGGCGGCGGTAACGTGCCCGACCTGTTCCAGATCGACGACTCGATGCTCGGCGAGTACGCCCAGCGCGGCATCCTCCTGGACCTCGGCGGCTACGTCGACGACGGCCGGATCAACCTGAACACCCTGCCGCCCGGCCTGGTGGACTACGGGAAGATCGACGACCGGGTCTACGGCGTGCCGGCCGCGCAGACCCACGCCGCCGTGGTGTTCAACCGCGCTCTGCTCCGCCGGCTCGGGGAGCCCGAGCCGACCACCGCGATGACCTGGGCCGACTACCTGAGCTGGGCGGCCCGGGTGACCCGGGCCGGCGGCGGCCGGGTCGCCGGCTCGATGGACCCGTCGGGCGACCACCGCGCACTGTGGCTCTGGCTGCGTGGCCTGGGCACCAAGTTCTACCAGGGACGCCAGTTGGGTTTCGGCTCGGCGGCGCTGCTGGACTGGTTCGAGTTCTGGGAG
The DNA here is from genome assembly GCF_040649765.1 of Micromonospora sp. NPDC048894. Taxonomy (NCBI): domain Bacteria; kingdom Bacillati; phylum Actinomycetota; class Actinomycetes; order Micromonosporales; family Micromonosporaceae; genus Micromonospora; species Micromonospora sp. NPDC048894. The sequence goes on from NZ_JBEZFY010000005.1 coordinate 369,635, forward strand.
CGGGCCCGCAGCCAGCAGGCCACTCCGGCGGCAGCGCTGGTCGACCGGGCCGACGGCGGCGAGCCGGCCCGACAACTGGTCGTCACCGGGCACACCGCCGCGTCGTTCGCCTGGTCCCACCAGTTGCCCGAACTTCAGCGCTACTGCGACGACGAGTTGACCCTGGTCGGCTTCCCCGGCCCCCGGGCCGCCCAGTGGGACCGGGCGTCGATGTACTGGGCCGGGTTCCGGGGCACCCGTCATCCGCAGGTGGTGGCGGACGTGGTCGACTTCCTGACCAGCAGTGTGGAGGTGGGCCGGCTGCTCGGCGTGGAACGGGGGCTGCCGGCCAGCCTGACGGTGCGGCAGGCGGTGGTCCAGACCATCGACGATCCGCTGGCCGAGCAGGTCGCCGCCCTCGGTGAGGCGCTGCGCCAGCAGGTGGGCCCGGCACCCGAACCGCCGCCGAAGGGGCACGGCGAGGTGCGTGACCTGCTCACCGAGGCGGCCCGGAGCATCCGCGCGGGGCGCTCCGGGGCGCGGGCGGCGACTACCCAGTTCATGGCCCGGGCCCAGGCGGCCCTGGCCCGGTGACGGGTCAGGGCCGCCTGGGCCCGGTGACGGATCAGCGCGGCGGACGGCTGCGGCGGTTGCGCATCAGCAGGACCACCAGCAGGACGATGCCCCCGACCACCACCAGGCAGCAGAGCAGCCCGATGACGCCGAATCCACCGCCCCTCGACCGGCGACGGGCGGCCTCCACCACCAGTTCGCCGGTGCCTGTGGACGCCCACGCGGCCACCGGCACGAAGACCGAGAGGACGACCGCGCCGAACACCGCGCTCAGCCGGCCCCACCACGTCACGGCAGTTGACTTGTTGATCCCAGTAGACATGCCCTCATCCTGACCGAGGAGAGCAAGTCCGGCACCCCGAAGCACCCGCCCACCCGGGCCCAGCTCCGCCCGGGCTGAGCTCCGCCCGCCGCCGCCCGCTCCGCCCGGAGCTGAGCTGGGCCCGGGGGCTGAGCTGGGCCCGGGGGCTGAGCTGGGCCCGGGGGCTGGGCCGGGGTGCCGGAGGCGACAGGCGGGTCGCCGGAGACGGGCCACAGACGGCGACAGGCCCCGGAGGGTAAACTCCGGGGCCTGTCGTAACAGTAGCGGGGACAGGATTTGAACCTGCGACCTCTGGGTTATGAGCCCAGCGAGCTACCGAGCTGCTCCACCCCGCGTCGGCTAGATAAGCTTAACCCACCCGCCAGACGGAGATCAGCCGGCCCCCCAATCCGCCATCCGCCCAGCTCACGCCCGCCCACCACGCCGCACCACGGCTCCACGGCTCCAGGGATGTCGGGGCACGCTCACCGGGCAGCGGGACCAGATTGCCGGTGGAGAGGCGACATGCCGGTGAGGATGCGCGTAAACGCAATCTGATCCTGGGCTGCCCACCCCCGACGGGCAACTTTCTCCCGGAGTGCCCTGCGGGCTCAGCCGGGGGACGGCCGGCGACTGGCGCTGCTGTCCTGCGCGGCGGGTCGAACGTGGGAACCCGGAAAGGGCCCAGCAGAACCGGTGGAAGAACCACAAACCGGTGGGTCGACGAGGGAACCCGGAGAGAGAAAACGACAGGCCCCGGAGAAGAAACTCCGGGGCCTGTCGAACAGTAGCGGGGACAGGATTTGAACCTGCGACCTCTGGGTTATGAGCCCAGCGAGCTACCGAGCTGCTCCACCCCGCGTCGCCTGGTTAACCGTAGCGCACCGACCCCCGGGCCCGCAAAACGGCCCCGGACGGGTCACCGTGGGCCCTGCGGATCAGGCCCGGCGCAGCTCGACCGACACCGGCCCGTCGCCCTCCGCGTCGCGTACCACCTGCGCCGGGGACGGGCAGCGGCGTCGCCGGTGGCGGGGCGACCGGCCGCAACGTCGACGGGCCCCCGATCCCGACTCGGATCGTGGGGCCCGTCGACGCGGGAGCGGGTGGGTCAGCCGCCGGAGGACGGTGCCGGCGTGGCGGGTGGGTTGCCGCCGGACGGGGCCGCCGGGTTGCCCTGCTGAGCCTGCTGGAAGGCGGTGATCGCCTCGTCCAGCGCCTTCAACGCCCGGCCGTACCGCTCGAAGTCGCCGGACGCCTGCGCGGCCTTGACCTCGGCGATCGCCGTCTGGACCCGCTGCGCGGCGGCGGCCAGGTCACCGCCGGGCGGCGGGCTGCCCGCCCCCGCCGAGGGCGAGGCGGAAGGCGAGGCCGAGGGGGAGGTCGGCGGGGGCGGCGTTTCCCCGCTCGGTGGTGGGGTGCTCCCCTGCCCGGCCCGTTTGCCCTGCTCGACGAGCTGCTTGATGCCGTCGGTGATGTTGTTGGCCAGCACCACGTACGAGCCGCCGTCGCCGTAGGACAGGAGCACCTTCTGCAACAGCGGGTACGCGTCCTGCTGGTTGCTCTTGACGTAGACCGGCTCGACGTAGAGCATGCCGTCGGCGAACGGCAACGACAGCAGGTTGCCGTACTGCACCTGCGCCTGGTTGGAGGAGAGCAGGTTCAGCTCGGTCCGGATGGTCGCGTTGTTGGTCATCTGCTGGTGCACCTGCACCGGGCCGGAGATCCGGGTCTGGTCCGGCAGCTCCAGCACCTCCAGCTTCGGCTGCCCGTCGACGTACGACCCGGAGATCAGCGCGGCGAGGTTCTGCCGGCCGTTCGGGGTGACCGCCGAGGTGAGCTGGAACCGTGGGGCGTCCTGGTTGGGGAACTTGGTGAACAGGTAGTACGGCGGCTGCTTCTGCCCGCTGTCCGGCGCGTCCGGCACGTTGGGCACCTGCCAGAAGTCCTGGCCGGAGTAGAAGTCGCCGGGGTTGGTGACGTGGAACTTGGTGAGCAGGTTGCGCTGCACCTTGAACATGTCGGCCGGGTAGCGGAAGTGCGCGGCCAGGTCGGCCGGGATGGCGCTCTTGGGCAGCACCAGGTCCCCGCCGAACGCCTTGTTCCACGCCTTGAGCACCGGGTCGCCGTCGTCGAACTCGTAGAGGCGGACCGTGCCGTCGTACGCGTCGACGGTGGCCTTCACCGAGTTGCGCATGTAGTTGACGTTCTCCCGGGCCAGCTGGAAGGTGCCCCGGTTGGTCAGCTCGTCGGTGGTCTCCTGCTGGAGGTTGATCCGCTCGGCGTACGGGTAGGTCGCCGCCGTGGTGTAGCCGTCGATGATCCACTGGACCTTGCCGCCCACCACCGCCGGGTACGGGTCGCCGTCCAGGGTGAGGAACGGGGCGACCTTCTCCACCCGGTCCCGGGGGTTACGCACGTACAGCAGCTTGGAGTTGTCGTTGACCGCCTCGGAGAGCAGGAAGTTCGTCTCCTGCTCCTTGATCGAGTAGAGCAGCCGCCTGGTGAACGAGCCGATCTCGACGCCGCCCTCACCGGTGTAGGTGTAGTACTGCTCGCCGCCGGTGGTCGGGGTGGGCCGGTCGAACTCGGCGTTCTTGCCCTTCTCGGTCTGCCCGACGATGGCGTAGTCGTCGGCCTGCATCCGCTCGCCGTAGTAGATCCGCGGCTGGCTGGCCGGGATCTGCTCGGCCTGCGAGGAGCACGCCTCCTGCGCCTTCTCGCCGAGGAAGCCGGAGACGAAGTACGGCTGCCCGCCGCAGACCACCTGGTTGGCCGGGGCCGCGACCAGGCCGTAGCCGTGGGTGTAGACGGTGTGCCGGTTGATCCAGTTGTTCTGCTGGTCGGTCAGCTCGCCGTAGTTGATCTCCCGGACCCCGACCACGTAGTCGGAGGTCTTGTTCTCCACCGAGTAGCGGTCGATGTCCAGCTTGGGACCGAAGTCGTAGAACCCCCGGACCTGCTGGAGCTGGGTGTACGTCTCGGAGACCAGCTGCGGGTCGAGCAGCCGGACGTTCGGCACCACCGAGGTGTCGGTGGCCAGGCTGGGCGGGGGGACCAGGTTGCTGGCCGCGTACCCCTTGGTCTGCACCTCGGATATGTCGAACGCGGCGCGGGTGGCGTCGATGCTGCGCTGGATGTACGGGGCCTCCTTGTCCCGGGCGCTCGGCTTGACCTCGAAGGTCTGCACCGCCCACGGGTAGATGCCGCCGATCGCGACGGCGGAGACCCCGAGCAGGGCCAGCGAGATGCCCGGCCAGACCAGGTTCCGCATCACCGCGTTGGAGAAGACGATGATGGCGATCGCCACCACCACCGAGATGTACGCCAGGATCTCCTTGGCCGGCAGCAGCGCGTTGACGTCGGCGTAGCCCGCGCCGTACAGCTTGGCGCCCTCGTTGTACTCCAGCAGCATGGCCCGCCGGTCCAGCACGTACGCGATGGCCTTGAGTAGGACGAAGACCGCGACCAGCGTGCTCAGGTGGGCCCGCGCGGCGCCTGTCATCCGGTCGCCGACGCCCTGCAGGCGTACCCCGCCGAAGATGTAGTGCACCGCCAGCGCGCCGATCAGGGCCAGCACCACGGCGGTGAAGCCGACCCCGAGCAGGTAACGCCAGAACGGCAACTGGAAGACGTAGAAGCCGACGTCGATGCCGAACTCCGGGTCCTTGACGCCGAAGTCGCCACCGTTACGGAACAGCAGCCACTGGGTCCAGCGGCCCTGCGCGGAGAGCCCGGCGAACAGGCCGAGCACCACGGCGGTCAGGCTGATCCAGGTGCCGATCCGGGGGGCGAGCAGCATCCGGTACCGCTCGAGGGTGGCCTGCTCCAGCGAGTGTGGGCGCAACGTCGGCCGCAGCCGGTACGCCAACCACAGGTTGCCGCCGACGAACGCGGCCAGGCCCAGCCCGACGGTCAGGAAGAGCAGCGTCCGGGTCAGCAGCACGCCGGTGAAGACCTGGGTGTAGCGGACCTCGTCGAACCAGAGCCAGTCGGTCCACGCCTGCACCCCCCAGCCCAGAAGGGTGAACAGGAGGAACACCCCGACCAGGACGCCGATGGTGACGCGTCCGCGCCGACTCATCCTCGGCAGGGGGCTGCTACGCATGGCCACTGTTTGGCTCCGCACGCTCGATGTGATCGGCTCCGGACAGGCACCCAGAGTACGGGGTGTTCCTGAACGTCACGGGTCAGGTCGTGCCCGGCCTGTCCGGCGTGCCCGCCCTCAGCAGCGGGTCGGCTCCGCACCGGCGCGCAGGGCGTCCAACGCGGTCAATGCCTCGTCCAGCGAACCGACCTTGAGCATGGGCAGGCCGGGCTGCGGGTTGCGGACCGCCTCGGCACAGTTGTCGGCGGGCACCAGGAACGCCTTGGCCCCGGCCTTCTTCGCCCCGACCAGCTTCTGGGCGATGCCGCCGATCGGGCCGACCCGACCCTCGTCGTCGATGGTGCCGGTGCCGGCGATGACCTTCCCGCCGGTCAGGTCCTCGGGCTTGAGCTTGTCGATGATGCCGAGGGCGAACATCAGCCCGGCGCTCGGACCACCGATGTCCTTCAGGTCGATCTTCAGGGTGAACGGGTGCGGCTGCCGCTGGTCGGGGACCACCCCGATCCGGGGTCGGCCGTCGGACTCCCGGCTGGTCACGGTGGCGGTGCCGGGGGCGCCGTCGCGGACGTACCCGATGGTCAGCGCGGTGCCGGCGGGCTTGCCCCGGACCAGCTCGACCAGCCGGGACGCCGAGGTGACCTTCGCGCCGTCGACGGTGGTGACCACGTCGCCGGCCTTGAGCGAACCGGCCGCCGGCCCGTCCGCGGCGACCTCCTTCGCCACCACCTCGACCGGGTAGCCGAGCTTGACCAGCGCGGCGGTCTCGGCGCTGCTCTGCGAGTTCTGGAAGTCCTCGGCGTTGCGCTTCTCGACCTCCTCCTGCGACTCGCCCGGCGGGTAGACCAGTTCCCGGGGGACCACCGCCTCGTCCTTAGACAGCCAACCGACGATCGCGGCACGCAGCTTCACCGTCGGCTGCACGCCGACCGTGGTCATCCGGAGCTGACCGGCGGAGGTGGACGTCTCCCGGCCGGTGACCTGGATGACCTCCCGGCCGTCGGAGGTGCCGAGGGTGTTCACCGTCGGCCCGGGGCCGAGCACCACGTACGGGATGGGCGCGCCGAGCACGCCGATGCTCAGCAGGGTGGTGAGCAGAGCACCGAGGAGGACGGTCACGCCACGACGTCTCATGCGGCAGAGCGTACCGACCGGGGGCGGCGGGTCCGGCAGGCTACGGCGGACTTCGCCCTCAGCGCAACGCCGACGGCGGCTACCAGGGGCGCGGCGCGCGTACCGTAGACGTCGTGCCTGATATTCCGTTCGGTTTCGCGCTCCCGGGTGGGCAACCACCAGACCCCAACGATCCCGCGCAGATGCAGCAGTTCATGTCGCAGTTGCAGCACCTGCTCTCCGCGCCGGGCAGCGGGCCGGTCAACTGGGACCTGGCCCGCCAGGTGGCCGCCAGCCAGCTCGCGGCCACGGGTGACCCGATGGCCTCACCGTACGAGCGGCACGCGGTGGAGGAGGCGCTGCGGCTGGCCGACCTCTGGCTGGAGCCGGCGTCGGCCTGGCCGACCGGCATCCGCCTCTCCGTGGCGTGGAACCGCAACGAGTGGATCTACAAGACGCTTGACGTCTGGCGCAAGCTCTGCGACCCGGTCGCCAGCCGGATGGTCGGCGCGATGGGTGACCTGGTCCCGCCGGAGGCCCGCGCCCAACTCGGCCCGATGCAGTCGATGGTCGCCACCCTGGGTGGCGCGCTCTTCGGCGGCCAGCTCGGCCAGGCCCTCGGGCAGCTCGCCGCCGAGGTGCTCTCCGCCGGTGACATCGGCCTGCCGCTCGGCCCGGCCGGCACCGCCGCGCTGATCCCGGCCAACATCCGGGTGTACGGCGAGGGCCTGGAGCTGCCCGAGGACGAGGTACGCCTCTACGTGGCCCTGCGCGAGGCGGCCCACCAGCGGCTCTTCGAGCACGTCCCGTGGCTGCGCGGGCACGTGCTGACCGCGGTGGAGAACTACGCGTCGGGCATCCGGGTCAACCGGGAGGCGATCGAGGAGGCGATGGGCCGGGTCGACCCGACCGACCCGGAGTCGATGCAGGCGATCGCCCTGGAGGGGATCTTCACCCCGGAGGACACCCCGGCGCAGAAGGCGTCCCTGGCCCGGTTGGAGACGGCGCTCGCGCTGGTCGAGGGCTGGGTCTGCCACGTGGTGGACAGCGCGGCGGCCGACCGGCTGCCCAACGTGGTCCGCCTCGGCGAGGCGTTCCGTCGCCGCCGGGCGGCCGGTGGGCCGGCCGAGCAGACCTTCGCCGCGCTGGTCGGCCTGGAGCTGCGACCGCGCCGGCTGCGGGAGGCGTCGGCGCTCTGGGCGGCGCTGACCGAGCACCGGGGCATCGCCGGCCGGGACGCGGTCTGGGGCCACCCCGACCTGCTCCCGTCGGACGCGGACTTCGCCGACCCGGTGGCCTTCGCGACCACCTCGACGGATCTCGACGACGAGCTGGCCACCTTCGACTTCACCGCTCCCGGCGGCCCCGAGGAGCAGGCGCCGGGCAGCCGTCCCCGCCCCGACGACACCGACGGCGACACCGACCGGCCCTGACCGCTGCGGACCAGCCGCGACACCGGCCGGACCCGCCCGATCCCCGGGCAGGCCCGGCCGGTCGCCGTTGGTCGTCAGGTGCGGTGGCCGGTCAGGTGCGGTGGCCGGAGAGCAGGGCGCGGGTCGCCTCCCAGCCCTCGACGGCCGGGTCGAGGGCGGCCAGGTCGGCCGGGCCGCGCAGCCGGTGCCAGCCGGGGGTGACCGCCACGTCGGTCGGGGCGGGCGCCGCGCGCCGCAGGTCCGCCGGCCCGGCGGCGTCCAGGTCCAGCGCCGGCAGCCAGCCGGGTACGGGTAACCGGCACGCCACGCCGAGCAGCCCGGGGCCACCGCCCTCGACCGGAGCGACGGCGACGGGTCGACTGGTCAGCGGTCGGAGCAGCTTGCCGAGGGTGAGCCCCGGCAGGTCGGGGGCGTCGGCGACGACCACGGCAGCCTGGTCGTACCCGTCGAGGGCGGCCAGCACGGCGTCGACGGTCGGCTCGGGCACCTCGTACACGGGGGTGTCGGGCCAGCGCACCGCGTCGGCCAGCCAGCGGTCGGCCGGGGTGACCGCGAGCGCGGTCTCCACCTCGGCGAGGGTGGCGAACAGGTCCACCACGTCCTCGGCCAGCGCGGTACGCCAGCGCGTCAGCTCGACGCCGGGCGGCGACCAGGCGACCGGAGCGAGCAACGCCACCACCACCCGTCGGAGCATTCCCCGACTGTAGTGGGCACCCTGCGGGTGATCGACTCCTGTGGGCCGAAGTGGTGGCGTCGACGCCCGGCGGACCCCGCTACCTGCGCCCGGACGAGTCGATCTGCACCTGGACGAGTCGATCGACCCACGGCCGGACGGTCGACGGGGGTTGCGGTCAGCCGGCCACCGGGACGGCCGAGGCGGCGGCCACGCCCTCCAGATAGCCCCGGGCCCGTTCGGTCTTGGCGTACCGGCCGACCAGGGCCCAGAAGCGGGCGTTGTGGCTCGGCACGATGAGGTGCGCCAACTCGTGCAGCAGCACGTAGTCGAGCACCCACTCGGGCATGTCCTGGAGCCGGTGCGAGATCCGGATGGTCCGGTCGGCGGGGGTGCAGGACCCCCATCGGCCGTTCTGGTTGGTGACCCACCGGACGCTGGCCGGCAGGGTCTCTCCGCCCTGGTCGGACAGGTACAGGTTGATCAGGCGGAGGGCCCGGTCGAGCAGCTCGTTGTCGTTGCGGGCCAACCGGCCCTCCCGGGCGGCGAGCCGGGCGAGCATCCGGTCGACCCACTCGCTCTCCTCGGCTCGGGAGAACTGGTCCGGGATGAGCACCACGACCCGTTCGCCGTCCCGGTAGGCGGACACCGTCCGTCGCCGGCGCTGACTGCGCCGTACCTCGACGACTGGCTTCCGCGCCGCCATCAGTGGGCCGCGCAGCCGTGGTTTCCTGCCACGAGGGAAAGCTAATGCGTACTGACCAGGGGTCCGCAAGGGTCAACACCCCGACACGCGCCCAGAAAATGGGGGTTAGTAGTAAGGAGTCCGAAAAAAACTGGTGGTGACCATGAGGCTGGACCCTCGTCACCCTTCGTGGCGAGACCGACCGCCCCCCACCGGGCGCGATCTCCACCGTAGTTGATCAGCTCCGGTAGCGTCGCCGCACCCCCGTCCGGGGGACCTCCCCTGGCACTCCACACGGCGTGTCCCCGGCAAACTCACTTATCCCGCCTATTTCGGGATGCACACTCTCGACGTCGACTTGCTCACAGTGTCGATGCACAGCTGACATGGAACCGCCCAGAGCTGGGTAGGGTCCGCCAACCGGCGGTCACGTGGGTGGCCGCGGAGAAGGACCCGGCGCCGCGCCCCGCGTGGCCCGCCGCCGGGAGAACCGCCGGACCGACGTGCCCGGCGGACGAGACGAGGAGGCTACCGTGGCCGACCAGGCCCAGACCTACAACGGTTACTGCGTGAAGTGCAAGGAGAAGCGGGACTTCGAGGGGCACGTCGAGGTCTCGAAGACCGGGATGAACATGGCCAAGGGCAAGTGTCCGGTGTGCGGCACAACAGTGAACCGCATCCTGGGCAAGGCCAAGGTCTGACCCGTCCGGGTACGACGCCGGAGGGGCGGCCGGTCGGCCGCCCCTCCGGCACGTCCAGCCAGCCCACGGAGACGACCCGGCCGACCGATCCGCGACGACGCCCTCCGATCGGTGGGCAGCGCCCGCCGAGCGGAGGGCAGCGCGCACCGATCGCAGGGCAGCGCCCACCGGACGGCCGGCCCACAGCAGCCGCCCACTCCCCCGCCGGGCGATCTGTCAGCTGCCCGACATGACGCGCGGTGAGCTGTGGATAACCCGCCAACTCCTGTGGACAACGCTGGATCTGGCGCTGCGCACCTGTGGACAACGATCGACTCACCGCAGGGATTCGGTCACGATTCGTCATCGTGGCCCCCTCTCCTCCCGCACCCAGCGACGCTGCACTACTCCGCCCCGTACTGGTGCCGGGTCTGACCCGGCTCTGGCGCGACCGGCACACCCTGCAACTGGGGTTGAACCCGGGTCGGGCCGTGCTGCTGGAAGTGACCGATTCGCGGGTCACCCGGCTGCTCGACCTGCTCGACGGCACCCGGAGCGTCCGCGGCGTCCTGGCGGACGCGGTGCACGCCCAGATCGACCCCGGCCAGGCGCGCGGGTTGATCGACACGCTGCACGCGGCCGGGCTGGTCGTACCGGCGCACACCCTGCTCCCCCGCGAGCTGACCGGCCCGGACCGGCTCCGGCTCGCCGCGGAGGCCGCAGCACTCGCCCTGGCCGCGCCCGCCCTGCCCGGCACCCCTGCCCAGGTGCTCCGCCGACGACGCGCCGCCCGGGTGGTGGTGGCCGGGGCCGGCCGGCTCGGCGCACCGGTCGCCGTGGCCCTGGCCCAGGCCGGTGTCGGGCACGTGGCAGCCGAGCTGACCGGCCCGGTGGACCCGGTCGACCTGGTCGGGTCCGGGTTGGCCGCGACCGACGTGGGGCGACCGCTCACCGAGGCGGTCCGGGACGCCGTCGCCCGCACCGCCCCGGGCACCCGGACGCACCCGGCCGGCCGACGCCCGGCCGCCCTGGTGGTGCACCTCGGCACGGACCGCCCGACGGACCTGCTCGCCACCGGGTACGCCCGCCGTCGCCAACCGCACCTGCTGCTCACCCTCCGGGAGGGGGTGCCGGTGGTCGGTCCCCTGGTCCGGCCACCGGTGGGCCCCTGCCTGCACTGTCTGGATCTGCACCGCACCGATCGCGACCCGGGCTGGCCGGGGTTGGCCGCGCAGCTCGCCACCGGCCCGGCCGACCGGTCCTGCGGCACGGCCACCCTGCTCAGCGCCGTCGGCTATGCGGTCGCCGAGGCCCTGGCCCAGGTCGACGGGGGCACCCCGGAGACGGTGGGCTGCGCGGTGGAGATCGGGTCGGCCGGCCGGTTCCGACGTCGGGCCTGGGCCCCGCACCCCGGCTGTTCCTGCTCCGGCCCCGGTCGCCCGCAGTGACGGGTGGGAGCGCGGTGGGCGTCCCACCGGGCCCGCGGAATGGGGTATGCGCCGACCCAGCCCAGCTTGGAGCAGCAGCGGGGCCGAGAAGTCGGTAACAATGGCCAGGTGACCGACATCCCGCGCCGCGCCGTGTCCCGGACCGCCAAGCTCGCCGCTCTGCCGCTCGGCTTCGCCGGTCGGACCGTCCTCGGGATGGGTAAGCGCGTCACCGGCATCGCCTCCGACGTCATCTCCGCCGAGATCCAGCAACGCACCGCCGAGCAGCTGTTCAGCGTCCTCGGGCAGCTCAAAGGCGGGGCGATGAAGTTCGGCCAGGCGTTGTCGGTGTTCGAGGCGGCGTTGCCTGACGAGATCGCCGCGCCCTACCGGCAGGCGTTGACCAAGCTCCAGGAGGCCGCCCCACCGCTGCCGGTGGCGAGCGTGCACAAGGTGCTCGCGGAGCAGCTCGGGCCGGACTGGCGGGACCGGTTCGTGGAGTTCGACGACACCCCGGCCGCGGCGGCCAGCATCGGCCAGGTGCACCGGGCGGTGTGGCGGGACCCGGAGACCGGGGTGTCCCGGTCCGCCGCCGTCAAGATCCAGTACCCGGGTGCGGGGGACGCGCTGCTCGCCGACCTCAAGCAGCTCTCCCGGCTGGGCGGGATGTTCCGGGCCATTCAACCCGGCCTGGACGTCAAGCCGCTCCTGGCCGAACTGCGGGAGCGGATCACCGAGGAGTTGGACTACGAGCTGGAGGCCGAGTCACAACGCGCCTTCGCCGCCGCGTACGCCGACGACCCGGAGATCTTCATCCCGGCGGTGCTCTCCGCCTCGCCCCGGGTCCTGGTCACCGAGTGGATCGAGGGGACACCGCTCGCGGACATCATCCGGGAGGGCACCGACGAGCAGCGCAACTCCGCCGGTCGGCTGATGGCGACCCTGCACCTGTCCGCCCCGCCCCGGGCCGGGCTGCTGCACGCCGACCCGCACCCGGGCAACTTCCGGTTGCTGCCCGACGGCCGGCTCGGTGTGATCGACTTCGGCGCGGTGGCCCGGATGCCCGAGGGTACCCCGGAGCCGATCGGCCGGTTGCTCGGGTTGTCGCTGCGTGGCGACGCCGACGCGGTCGTCGCCGGGTTACGCGAGGAAGGCTTCGTCAAGGCGACCGAGCCGATCGACGCGCAGGCGCTGCTGGACTACATCCGGCCCATGCTGGACCCGGTGGCGCAGGAGGAGTTCCGGTTCACCCGGGCCTGGCTCCGCGCCGAGGCGACCCGGCTGGCCAGCCCGAAGTCGCCCGCCTTCCAGCTCAGCCGGCAGCTCAACCTACCGCCGTCGTACCTGCTCATCCACCGGGTGACGCTGGGCTCGATCGGGGTGCTCTGCCAGTTGGAGGCGAAGGCGCCCTACCGGGGCATCCTGGAGCGCTGGCTGCCCGGTTTCGCCCCGGTGGCCTGACCGACGCGCGGCAGCGGGACCGGCGGCGGGCCGGCCCGGCCGACGGACGACGCGGGGGCGGTGACCGGAACCCGGTCACCGCCCCCGCGTATCGCAGGTGGTCCTAGAGAACGCCCAGGTCGCGAGCCGACTGGCTCCGGCTGCTCATCGCGACGGTACGGGCAGAACGGTGCGCCTCAGTGCTCGTGGTGGTACGACCGGCCTGAGGCTGGCGCATTCGAGCCCGGGACAACGCTTCGTGGAGTAGTTGCATCTCGGTTCCGTTCGGCAGGTGCAGCATCGTGGTCAACTTTCTCGCGGCCGATGGTCATCGGCGGGTGGGTGGAACGGATCGGGTAGGTCAGGCTGCCAGCCGGACCGCACTGCGCGAGGTGGCCACACCACTGGCCGCCATCCGCGCCTCGGCCTCGACCTGAAGGGCCGCGTCACGGGCGAGGTCCTCCTTGCGCGGACGGCCCCGGGGCCGCTTGCGCGGGACGACCGCGCCACGCTCGAAGATCTCGCCGCCCCAGACGCCCCAGGGCTCGGCCCGCTCGACCGCACCGGCCAGGCACTCGACGCGCAGCGGGCAGTCCCCGCAGAGCGACTTGGCCAGCTCCAGGTCGGTGGGCGAGTCGGAGAACCACAGGTCGGGGTCGAACTTCCGGCAGGGCAGGTTCGCCTCCAGCTCGACGCTCACGTCGAGGGGGGCCAACGCCAGACTCATCTCCCGGTCACCTCTCTCTCACTTCGATCTCGTGGATCGCAATTCCGACGTACTTCGACGGGCAAAAAACTGAGGCCGCGGATCCCGGTGAGCGGGTTCCGCGGCCTCGAGGTGAGCCGGTGGTCTGAGTGTCAGACCGGTCTACCTCGAGGTGGAACGCCGCGGACATCCATGCGCTGCTTAGCGACATCAATGCCCAGACCCGTGAAGCCACTGGTCCCCTCGGCTCCCGCAGTGGGTGCAACAGTCAGGTTCAGCTCGGCCTGAACCGAGACCTGGTGCACCTGCGGGTTCGACGGTCGCGGAGCGGCAAGGGCCACCCGGACAGCCGACAGCGGAGCGAAGGCAGCTGGCATCGCCGCCGGACGCTCATAAGTGATGATCTCCACGGTTGCCACCTCCCTCACGTTCCTCGTGCCGATTCGGACTCAGCCCCCGTGAGCAGCCGTTATGGCGCTGCTCCCGAGGTGCGTCCTGAGGCTATTCCTCGCCACGGGGCGAGGGCAAACGAATTTACGACGAGATTTCGAGAGTTTTCTCCGGGCCGATCTCGTCGACCGTCGCGCCCGCCACCAACGCCAGCACCGCCTCGCCGTACAGGCCGAGTTTGCGGGGGCCGATGCCGGCGATGGCGATCAGCTCCTCGACCCGGCCCGGTCGCCGTTCGGCCAGCGCGACCAGGGTGGCGTCGGTGAAGACCACGTACGCCGGGACCCGCTGCGCCCCGGCCACCCGGGCCCGCCAGTCACCCAACCGCTCGTAAAGATTCTCGTCAATGTCCGACGGGCAGGTCGGGCAGCGGCCCAGTTTGCGGTCCGCCCCGGCGAGCAGGGTCGCGCCGCAGATCCGGCAGGACACCACCTGGGTCCGCCGACGTTCCACCGCCCGTTTCGCCCCGGCCACCCCGCCCGACCGGCCCGCACCGGCCCGCTCGCCCCCACCGGTCCGGTCCAGCTGGGGCAGGAACCGCGACGGCCGGCGGGCCCGACCACCGGGCGAGCGGGCCGAGGCGTACGACAGCCAGAGCCACTGCCGGGCCCGGGTGATCCCGACGTAGAGCAGCCGCCGCTCCTCCTCGACCTGCTCCGGGGTACGCGCGTACGAGGTGGGCAGGGTGCCTTCGGAGAGGCCGACCAGGAACACCGCGTCCCACTCCAGCCCCTTGGCCGAGTGCAGGGAGGCCAGGGTCACCCCGTCCACCGTCGGCACGTGCTGCTGGGCGGCCCGACGGGCCAACTCGTCGTTGAAGTCCGCCAGGGTCGCCTGACGTTCCACCGTCGCCGCCTCGCCGATCGGCAGCACCTCGGGGCTGGCCGCGTACTCCTCGGCGAGCTGGACCAGGGCGGCGAGGGCCTCCCAGCGCTCCCGGGCGGCACCACCGGGCGGGGCGGCGTCGGGGGCCCAGCCGACCGCGGTCAACGCCTCCCGGACGGCGATCGGCAGCGGGGTGTCGCCCGGGATCGACCGGGTGGCGGCCCGCAGCGCCACCATCGCCTGGCGTACCTCGGCACGCTCGAAGAACCGCTCCGCCCCCTGCACCACGTACGGGACGCCGACCTCGGTCAACGCCTTCTCGTACGCCTCCGACTGGGCGTTGGTGCGAAACAGCACGGCGATCTCCTTGGCCGGGGTGCCCCCGTCGACCAGGGTCCGGCAGCGGGCCGCCACCGCGGTCGCCTCGGCCGGCTCGTCGGTGAAGATCCGCAGCTCCGGTTCGGGGCCGGGCGGGCGCTGGCCGTGCAGCTCCAGCCGCAGCCGCGCCTCGGTGCCCCGGGCCTGCCCGATCACCGCGTTGGCCAACCCGACGACCTGCGGGGTGGACCGGTAGTCACGCACCAGCCGGACCACCGTGGCCGCCCGGTGCCGACGCGGGAAGTCGATCAGGTACGCCGAGGTGGCCCCGGTGAACGAGTAGATCGTCTGGCTGGCGTCCCCGACCACTGTCACGTCGTCCCGGCCGCCCAGCCAGGCGTCGAGCAGCCGCTGCTGGAGCGGGTTGACGTCCTGGTACTCGTCGACGACGAAGTGCCGGTACTGGCCGCGTACCTGCTCGGCGACGTCCGGGTGCTCCTCGATGCCCCACACCGCGGCGCGCAGCATGTCCTCGAAGTCGATCACCCCGGAGGACCGCTTCAACCGTTCGTACGCGGTGAAGACCTCGGCCACCGTCGCCGGCTCGTACGGCGTCTCGCGCAGCGCCCGGGCCGCGGCGACCACGTAGTCCCCCGGCTCGACCAGCGACGACTTGGCCCACTCGATCTCACCGGACAGGTCCCGGGCGGCGGCCCGGTCGGCCCGCAGGCCGACCTTGGCGGCGGCCAGGGTGACCACCCGGACCTTGCTGTCCAGCAGTTCCGGCATGGCCCGGCCGGACAGTAGCCGGGGCGCGAAGTAGCGCACCTGACGCAGCGCCGCCGCGTGGAACGTCCGCGCCTGCACCCCGGGCACCCCGAGCCCGGTGAGTCGGGCCCGCATCTCGGCGGCGGCCCGTGCGGTGAAGGTGACCGCCAGCACGTGTCGTCCGACGATCTCCCCGGTCAGCACCCGGTGGGCGATCCGGGAGGTGACCGCGCGGGTCTTGCCGGTGCCGGCGCCGGCCAGGATGCAGACCGGGCCGGCCGGGGCGGTCACCGCCGACCGCTGCTCCGGATCCAGCCCGGCGAGGACCGACTCCGCTGAGTGAACCACCACAGCGAGGAATCATCTCAGCTCCGGCCGGTGTTGTACCGGTCAGCCTGGCCTGACCGGGCCGGGGCGCGGCGAACCGTGGAGGATCCGACGATGTTGACCATGTATTCCACCCCGTGGTGCGGCTACTGCCACCGGCTGAAGTCGCAGCTGGACCGGGAAGGCATCGGGTACGAGGTGGTCGACATCGAGCAGGACCCGAAGGCCGCCGACTTCGTGATGAAGGTCAACGGTGGCAACCAGACCGTCCCGACGCTGCGCTTCGCCGACGGCAGTGCCCTGACCAACCCCTCCATCACCCAGGTCAAGCAGCACCTGGCCACGATCACGGGCTGACCCCGTCGACCCGCCGCGGGGAGCGGCCGGCCCCACCGGGCCGGCCGCTCCCCGCGGTTGCGGGGTCACCGACCGGGGAGCCGGTGGATGGTGGGATCGGGCAGCGGCCGGCGGGGTGCCGGGATGTGGGCGGCCGGTGTGGGCGGGACCGGCGTCGGGGGTGTGGGCGGGACCGGTGTGGACGGGACCGGGGCGGGCGGGACCGGCGTCGGCGGGGCGGGCAGCCGCGGCGGGGTGAGCCGGCGACCCTGCCAGAGCCAGAGGCCGGCGACCGTGGTGACCACCCCCACCAGGACGAAGAGCAGCCGGTAGTCGAACACGCCGACCAGCAGCGCCCCCGTCCCGATGGAGACCGCCTGCGGCCCACTGACCAGCGCCTCGGAGGCCGCGGTGACCCGACCGAGCAGTCCCGGCGGGGTACGCCGCTGGACCAGCGTGGTCAGCCCGACCATGGTCAGTGGCAGGGACAGCCCGGCGAGCAGCAGGGCCAGCACCCCGAGGCGCAGGTCCGGCCAGGCCAGGGCCAGTGCGGCCGGACCGAACAGGGTCACCCCGGCGGCGAGCGCCCCCAGTTCGCCGACCCGACGCACGACCGTCGGCGAGAGCAGGCCGCCCACCAGGCCCCCGATCCCCTGCACGGTGATCAGCACCCCGACGAAGGCGGCGTCCCGGCGTAGTCCCTGATCGACGTACGCGAAGATCAGCGATTCGGTGAAGCCCATCACGAGTGAGCCCAACCCGTACCCGAGCAGGGCCCGGCGCAGGGCCGCCTCGTGGGTGAGGTGGCGCAGCCCGGCGCCCAACTCGGCCGGCCAACGCAGGGTGGCGGTGGCGGGCGCGTGCTCGGTCACCCGCAGCAGCCCCACCACGGCGGCGGCGACCACGAAGCCGGTCATCGCCAGGCTGGTCAGCAGCCAGCCGCCGACCGCCGCGTACAGGGCCGCCCCGGCGAGCGGGCCACCCAGGCGCAGGCCCTGCCGGACGGTCTGCAACGCCCCGTTCGCGTCGGCCAGCAGTTCGCTCGGCACGATCTGGCGGAGCAGCCCGCTCAGGGTCGCGTGCAACGTCAGGTAGGACAACCCGTAACAGGCTGCCACCACGTAGATGATCCAGACGTCGGCCCGGTCACGGACCAGGAAGAGCGGGCTGAGCACCAGCGCCGTGCCCAGGTTGGCGACCACGAAGAACGGTCGGCGACGGTAGCGGTCGACGACCCAGCCGATCAGCGGGGCCAGGATCATCGGCGCGATGATCGCGAAGATGGTCGCGCCGGCCAGCCCGTCGGAGCCGGTCAGGTCCTTGACCCAGATGGCGAGGGCGAGCAGCAGCAGCGACTCGGCCGCCATGCTGGCCAGCAGGGCGACGAAGAGCAGTCGGAAGTCGGGGCGGCGCAGGACGGTGCGCATGGGGTTCCCTCCGGCGGGGGGTGGCGTCCGGTGGACGCGTACGGGGGAACTGCCGCCAGCTGGGACGACGTCGTCCCCGGGCTCGGCCGGCACGTTCCACAGTCCTCTTTTTGACGCAAGACACGCCCTCGTCGGGACCTCCGACGCCGGTCGCGACGTCCATACTGACCGTGGGGGGCGAATTTCATACAGTTACCGCCGCGCCTCGCGACGGTCGACGGAATCGAGGACACCGTGCCTCCAGCCGTACCGAGTCCGATCCTGCGCCGACGCAGGCTCGGCAATGACCTGCGCCGCCTGCGCGAGGCGGCGGGACTCACCGGTGACCAGGTGATCGACCGGATCGGCTGGGCGTCGGCGTCGAAACTCTCCCGGCTGGAGAACGGCCGCAGCCGGCCCGACCCGGAGGACGTC
This sequence comes from Micromonospora sp. NPDC048894, assembly GCF_040649765.1. Taxonomy (NCBI): domain Bacteria; kingdom Bacillati; phylum Actinomycetota; class Actinomycetes; order Micromonosporales; family Micromonosporaceae; genus Micromonospora; species Micromonospora sp. NPDC048894. The sequence continues at coordinate 387,612 of NZ_JBEZFY010000005.1, forward strand.
AGCGTCCTGCTCGACCTCTACGGCGCCACCGCCGACCTGCGCCACGAACTGCTCGCCATCACCGACGAGGCCGGCGACATGCGCGCCTGGCGCAAGTCGTACCCGGTGATGACGCAGCAGCAGTTGGGCTGGGCGGAGCTGGAGGCGGGGTGCGCCCAGATCCGTGAGTACAACCCGGTCCTGGTGCCGGGGCTCCTGCAGACCGAGGGGTACGCCCGACTGCGGATCCTCTCGGCCGACGCCGCCGCCGCCGAGTCGGCGGAGCCGCCCGGGGACGACCCGGAGACCGAGGTCAAGGCCCGGCTGGGACGGCAGTCCCTGCTGGACCGGGCGGACGGCCCCCGGTACACGGCGGTGTTGGAGGAGGCGGCGCTGGGCCGGCGGGCCTGCCCGCCGGAGGTGCTGCGGGAGCAGCTCGCCCACCTCTGCGAGCTGGCCATGCTGCCGAACGTGACCCTGCACCTGCTGCTGCGGGACACCCGGATCGGGGAGTTCTACCTGCCACCGACGGCCTTCTCGCTCTACCGGTTCGCCGATTCGCAGGATCCGGAGACGTTGGCGATCGAAGGAGGCTTCATCGACGTCATGTCGACCGAGGTATCCACGGTAAATCGCTATAAAGTGGCATTTGAGTGGCTCTGCTCGGCGGCGCTCTCCGCATCGGACACCCTTACCTGGCTCTTCGCGGCAACGGGACGGCTGACCGACACGGCGGCCTCGTCCGTGGTGGCTCCGGGACCGACAGCAGCGCCGGCCCAACGCCGCCGGCAACCGGGGCGCCTGACGGAACGGTGACCCACACCGATCCGCCGGGGCCGGGCGACCGCCACTCGTTCCGTCGAGGCAGTTCCAGAAAGCAGGAGCAGAACCATGAACGAGATCCAGACCGTGCCCGCCGACGCGCGCTGGCACAAGAGCACCCGCAGCCAGACCTCCAACTGTGTGGAGGTCGCCCACCTGCGTACCGCGACGGTCGAGGTGGCGCTGCGGGACAGCAAGGACCCGAACGGCCCGGTGCTGCTGTTCCCGAGGGCCGGCTGGCTCGGCTTCCTCGCTGGCACCAAGAACGGACAGTTCGCACTGGACTGATCCCGGTCGCTCAGGGTGGGGCCGTCGGCAGGATTGCCGGCGGCCCCACCGTCGTCCGGCGGCCCCGAACCCGTCATCCCCGGACGGCAACCGGTCTGACCAGGCATCGGATGATCGGACAGGGACCCGGTCGATCGCCGCGTTTCACTTGCTGGGACCCCGCGCGGGCGTAACATGACGATTCAGTGACGTGGAAGTTCCACCACGTACCGGCCACCCGCGGTCCGTCCGGAGACAGCCATGCGTTTCCTGATCGTTCGTACCGACATCCGCACCGCCGCCGACATCGACCTCGCCGCCGCCTGGGCCGGCGGGGGCTGCCTACGCAACGAAACCACCACCCCGGAGTTCCGCCGGCAGACCGTCCACGCCGAGGACCGGGACGCGGCCCTGCTGCTGGCCCGCGCCCTGTCCACGGTGGGCGCGGTCCGCGCCGGCCGGCAGCGGGTCAAGGTGCTTCCGCTCGACGAGCCGGGCCGACGCTCCCGCAGACAGCACCCGCCCGGCTGACCGACGTCAGTCGGCAGACCCGCACGGCGTCGGTACGCCACCCGACCGGTCAGCAGTGCCCGTCGAGCCAGCGGTGGATCAGGAAGAGGGCGATCGACGACGGCGGCGGCAGGAGCACCCGGTCGCCGTCCCCGGCGTCCACCGCCCGACCGGCCAGTACCGCGCCGATGTCCCGCCGGGTGAACCACCGGGCGTACGCGATCTCCGTCGGGTCGACCCGCACCGGCTCCCGGGGGTCCGCCTCGGCCAGGTAGCCCAGCATCAGCGAGCCGGGAAACGGCCAGGCCTGGCTGCCCGCGTACGTGATCCGCTCGACCCCGACGCCGACCTCCTCGCGGACCTCGCGCAGCACCGCCGCCTCCGCCGACTCCCCCGGCTCCACGTAGCCGGCGAGACAGGAGAACCGCCGCTGCCCCGGGGTACGCGGCCAGGTGGCGTTGTTGCCGAGCAGGCAGCGACCCTCCGGTCCGCCCATCCCGTCGTGCACCAGGACGATCATCGCCGGGTCGGTCCGCGGCCACATCCGCTGGCCGTCCGTGCCCACCCGTGTCCAGCCGCCCTCGGCGACCTCGGTCCGGTGCCCCGACCGGGGTGACCAGCCGTGCCCCAGGTGCCAGTTGACCAGGGCGAGCGCCGTGGTGAAGATCCCCGCGTCCCGGTCGTCGAGCAGGTGGCCGATCTCCCGCAGGTTGGCCGCCCGGGTGCCCGGCAGGTCGGGGAGCGGGGCGTCCACCGCGAAGACCGGCACCCCGTCGGGCTCCACCCCCAGGAAGAGCGGGTACGCCTCCCCCGGCGGGCCGACCTCGGCGGCTTCCCGCAGCACCAGCACCGGCGGGTTCGCCTCGGTGTGCACCAGCGCCCGCCCGTCCCGGGTCGAGTCCAACACCAGCACCCGGGCCCGCTGCCACGCCTGCGCCAACCACTGCGGGTCGGTACGCCGGTGCGCCGCCCGGTCCAACGTGGACCGGGCCAGCGGGGGCGCGGCCTCCCCGCTCACGCCGACTCCGTCCGCACCGGGGTGAGGGCGGACAGTGGTCCGGCGACCCGCTCGGCGTCACCGAGCACCACCACGACCGCCCGCGCCGGGGCAAGATACCGGGCACCCGCCTCGGCGACGTCGTCGACGGTGGCCTTCGCCAGCCGGGCGGCGTGCTCGGCGAGGAAGTCCAGGCGCAGCCCGCTGCCCGCGTACGCGCTGGTCAACGCGGCCAGCCCGGCCTGGGTGGAGATGCCGAGCTGGAGGGTGCCCAGGGCGTACTGGCGGGCCTGCTCCAACTCGTCCGCCCCGGGCGGCACCGAGGCCAGCCGGCCCAGCTCGTACGTCGTCTCCAGCAGGGCCGGGCCGGTCACCTCGGTGGCCACCTCGGCCCCGGCGACCAGCACCGACCCGGCCACCGAGTGCTCGACCGACGAGTGCGGGCCGTAGGTGTACCCCTTGTCCTCCCGGATGTTCTCCGTCCAGCGGGACGAGAAGTAACCGCCGAAGATCAGATTGGCCAGTTGCAGCGCGGCGTGGTCCGGGTGGGTGCGGGGCACCGCCGGCAGCGCGATCCGCAGCGACGACTGCACCGAACCGGGCCGGTCCACCAGCAGCAGCGGACCGGGTTCCAGCGGGGGTGCCGGCGGCAGGGCGGCACCCCGGCTGTCCCCGGTCCAGCCGGCCAGGGCCTTCTCCGCCGCGTCCAACGCGCGTTCCGGCTGCACGTCGCCGACCAGCACCAGCACCGCCTCGGCCGGGTGCACCCGCTCGGCGTGCAGCCGGCGCAGCGCCGCCGGACGGACCGCGCGGACCTGGTCCGGTTCCGGGGTCTGCACCGCGTACGGGTGCCGGCCGTAGATCCGCCGCAGCAGCGCGGTACGGGCCAGGTGGGCCGGCTGGCTCTGCGCCACCTGGATCCGGTCCACCAGCCGGTCCCGCTCGGTCTGCACCCAGTCGGCCGGGTAGCTGGCGTCGGTCAGCACGTCCGCCAGGATCTCCAGCATCCGGTCCAACCCGGTGACCAGACCCGCACCGGAGAGCATCAGCCGGTCCGGGTCGGCCCCGGCCGAGAGCCCGCCGCCGACCTTCTGCAACTCGGCGGCGATCTGGGTGGCGGTGAGGGTGCCGGTTCCGGCCAGCACGGTCTCGGCGAGCATCGCCCCCCGGGCCAGGTGGGTCCGGCCGAACGGCATCCACAGCCGCAACTCCACCAGGGGGACGGCGGGCCGGCGTACCGCGAGCACGGTGAGCCCGTTGGGAAGCCTGCGCTCGGCCTGCTTGGGCAGCTTGAGCCGCCGGGTCGGACCGAGCGCCGGCAGCGCCCGGGTGACGCTGGTCATTTGGCACCTCCTGGGATGACCTCGATGGAGGCGCGGCGCTCCGGGCGCAGGGTGGCGGCGGCGGCGCGGACCTGGTCCTCGGTGACCTCGCCGACCAGCCGGGGCAGGTCGTTGAGCAGGCCCGGCTCGCCGCGCTGCTGTTCCAGCACCGCCATCCGCAGCGCCCGGCCGAGCACCGCGTCGGTGTCCCGCAGCAGGTGGGTGGCCATCCGTGCCTGGGTACGGGCCAACTCGCCGTCGGTCAGCCCGTCGGTGGCCAGCCGGTCCAGTTCCTCGTCGATCGTGCGCAACGCCTTGTCCACGTCGCCGCCGGGCGGCAGGTGCGCCTGGAGCAGCAGTGCGGTGGGGTCGCGGACGTCGAACGGGTCACCCATGAAGCCGAGGTAGCCGCCGAGGCCGGTGACGCTGCGGTCGCGCTGGACCATCCGCTCCACCAACCGGGACGCGTCCCCGTCGGTGAGCACCTCGGCGAGCACCACGTAGGGCAGGTAGCCGGCGAAGTCGACGACCGGGTCGGGCACCCGCCACGCCGAGGCCACCGCCGGCAACGGGGCCAACTGATCGGTGTACGAGGTGCGCCGCTCGACGGTCAGGTCCGGCTCGGTGAAGTCCGGACGCTCCGGGGCGGGTCGGGCCGGCACGTCACCGAAGTGCCGTTCGACCAGGGTGGTCGCCTCCGCGACGTCGATGTCCCCGCTGACCGCCAGGACGGCGTTGCCGCTGGCGTAGTAGCGGCGGAAGAAGTCGGCGGCGTCGGCGACGGTGGCGGACTCCAGGTCGTCGAACGAGCCGTAACCGTCGTGCGCGTTGGGGAAGGTGTCGAACATGACCGGCGGCAGGGTCAGCCAGGGAAACCCGCCGTACGGCCGGTTGAGCACGTTGACCCGGATCTCCTCCTTGACCACGTCGACCTGGTTGCGCAGGTTCTCCTCGGTCAGCCGGGGGCCGCGCATCCGGTCGGCCTCCAGGAACAGCGCCCGTTCCAGGGCGTTGCCGGGAAGCGTCTCGTAGTAGTCGGTGTAGTCCAGGTGGGTGGAGCCGTTGAAGGTGCCGCCGGCGCCCTGCACGTGCCGGAAGTGGGCAAGCTTCTCCAGGTTCTCCGAGCCCTGGAACATCAGGTGCTCGAAGAGGTGGGCGAAGCCGGTACGCCCCTGCGGCTCGGAGCGGATGCCGACGTCGTAGACGACCGCGACGCCGATCACCGGGGCGCTGCGGTCCGGGGTGAGGACCACCCGTAGGCCGTTGTCGAGGGTGAACCGCTCGACCGGGTATTTCGTCGCTGGAATTCTCGCTCTCCGGGTCGGCACGTGATCGACCCTAGCGTGTCGCCAGCGGTGACACGGCCGTCCGCGACCCGCGTCTCAGTGCGACACCGCGACGGGCAGCGCGGTGACCCGGGGCAGCACCTCCGCGCCGACGCGTTCCGCCTCCTCCCGGTGCGGCCAGCCGGAGAGGATGAACTCGTCGACGCCGCTGTGGGCGTACTCGTCGAGCCGGGCGGCGACCTCGGCGTAGCTGCCGACCAGCGCGGTGCCCGCCCCCTCGCGGACCAGGCCGATGCCGGCCCACAGGTTCGTCGCGACGGCGAGGCGTCCGCTGCCGCCGCCGTGCAGCGCGGTCATCCGGGCCTGGCCGACGGAGTCCATCCGGCCGAACCGGGCCTGGGCGGCGGCGATCCGCTCCGGGCTCATCCCGGCCCGCAGCCGGTCGGCCTCGGCCCACGCCTCGGCGGCGGTGTGCCGGGCGATGACGTGCAGCCGCAGCCCGGTGCGCAGGGTGCGGCCCTGCTCGGCGGCGCGGGCGCGGACCCGGGCCACCCGGGTGGCGATCGCCGCCGGTGGCTCGCCCCACATCAGGTACGCGTCGGCCTGCCGGGCGGCGACCGCCTCGGCGGCCGGGGACGCGCCGCCGAGGTAGACCGGGGGCGGGTCGACCAACGGGCTGGCGAGCCCACCGCCGTCGATCCGGTAGTGCTCACCGGCGAAGTCGAACGGGCCGCCGCGCCAGGAGCGGCGGAGCACCTCGATGAATTCCCCGGTACGGGCGTAGCGGGCGTCGTGGTCGAGGAAGTCGCCGTACGCCCGCTGCTCGGTGGGGTCGCCGCCGGTGACGATGTTCAGCGCGAGCCGGCCGCCGGAGACCGCCTGGAACGCCTCGGCCTGCTGGGCGACCAGGGTGGGCAGGGCGAAGCCGGCGCGGACGGCGACCAGCAGGCCGATCCGTTCGGTGTGCTGGGTGACGGCGGCGCAGACGATCCACGGGTCGGGGCAGCCGGAGCCGACCGGGGTGAGCAGTGCGCGGAACCCGCCCGCCTCGGCGGCCCGGGCCACCTCGGTCAGATATCCGATCGTGGCGGCCCGTGCGTGCCGGGCCGCGCCTGCGGCGACGGTGGCCGCGCCGACCTGGTCGCCGTCGCCGGAGGTGGGGAGGAACCAGTGGAAGGTCATGTCGGCAGCCCTCTCGCCGTGTCCCGCCCGGTCTGCCTCGCCGGGGCAGCTAAACCTATCAAGAAGGTAGGAAAACCAGGAATATCTGAGACCCGACATCCCATGATGTGGACGGCGCTTGACGTCAATGGACCCCTGGCCCACTCTTCCTACCAACTAAATAGGAATACTGCGGATTGGACAGATGATGAGACGGCTCCCCTTCCGTCGGCTGATCTCCCTCGCCACCCTCGCCGTCGTCGGCGCGGCCACGATGGGCACCACCGCCGCGTGCGGCGACGACGACAGCGCCGGCGGCGACTCCGGCCCGGTCACCCTGCGGCTGGGCTACTTCCCCAACATCACGCACGCCCCGGCCGTGGTGGGGGTGGAGAAGAAGATCTTCGAGGACAAGCTCGGCAGCGACGTCAAGCTGGAGACCAAGACGTTCAACGCCGGCCCGGCCGCCATCGAGGCGATCTTCTCCGGCGCGCTCGACGCCACGTACATCGGCCCGAACCCGACGGTGAACGCGTTCTCCAAGTCCAAGGGCGAGGCCGTCCGGGTCATCTCCGGCGCCGCCTCCGGCGGGGTCGCCCTGGTGGTCAAGCCCGGGATCACCTCGGTCGAGCAGCTGCGCGGCAAGAAGATCGCCACCCCGCAGCTCGGCAACACCCAGGACGTCGCCATCCGCTACTGGCTCAAGGAGAAGGGCCTCAAGACCACCAAGGAGGGCGGCGGCGACGTCAAGATCGTCCCGCAGGAGAACGCCCAGACGGTGGAGACCTTCTCCAGCGGCTCGATCGACGGCGCGTGGGTGCCCGAGCCGTTCGTCTCCCGGCTGGTCAACGCGGGCGGCAAGGTCCTCGTCGACGAGCGGGACCTCTGGCCGGACAAGAAGTTCGTCATCACCAACCTGATCGTCTCCACCAACTTCCTCAAGGCCCACCCCGACGCGGTGAAGAAGCTGGTCGAGGGGCAGGTCGCGGCGAACGACTTCGTCAACACCAAGCCGGACGAGGCCCAGCAGGCCATCTCCGACCACATCGGCAAGATCACCGGCAAGCCGCTGGACCTCAAGCTGATCAAGCAGGCCTGGCCGACCCTGCTGTTCACCAACGACCCGATCGCGTCCTCGCTCAAGACCGGGCTGGACCACGCCGTCGCCGTCGAGCTGACCCAGCCGGTCGACCTGAACGGCCTCTACGACCTGAAGTACCTCAACGAGGTGCTCAAGACGCAGGGCCAGGCCGAGGTCACCCAGCCGTGACGTCGACCACGACACCGCCGCAGAGCGCGACCGCCGCGGTCGCGCTCTCCGGCGTGACCAAGGTGTACGGGCGCGGGACGAACGCCGTCCTCGCCCTGGACGGGGTCAGCCTCGACGTCCGGCCCGGCGAGTTCGTCTGCCTCGTCGGCGCGTCCGGCTGCGGCAAGAGCACCCTGCTCAACCTCGTCGCCGGGCTGGACCGCGCGCAGGGCGGCACCATCACGGTGGCCGACGACGCCCACCCCGGCCTGATGTTCCAGGAGCCGGCGCTCTTCCCGTGGCTGACCGTCGAGGCCAACGTCGAGGTGCCGTTGAAGCTGCGCGGGCTGCCCCGGGCCGAGCGTCGGGAGCGGGTGGCCGAGCTGCTGAGCACCGTCCACCTGTCCGACTTCGGCCGCAAACGGCCGCACGAGCTGTCCGGCGGCATGCGGCAGCGGGTCGCCCTGGCCCGCACCCTCGCCCTGGACACCCCGGTCCTGCTGATGGACGAGCCGTTCGGCGCGCTCGACGCGATGACCCGGGACATCCTGCACGACGAGCTGGAACGGATCTGGGCCGAGCGGCAGCTCACCGTGCTGTTCGTGACGCACAACGTCCGTGAGGCGGCCCGGCTCGCCGACCGGATCATCCTGCTCAGCAGCAGGCCCGGCCGGATCATCTGGTCCACCGAGGTGAACGTGTCCCGCCCCCGGCGTATCGACTCCCCCGAGGTGGCCGCGATCGCCTCCGAGGTCACCGACCGACTCCGTACCGAGGTGGGCCGCCATGGCAAGTGACACCCTGACCGGCTCGGCCCGCACCGACGCGGAGATCTCCGGGCTGGACGCGCTGGAGATCGCCGGTCGCGACAAGGAGGTCTCCCGGGGGGCCCGGCTCTGGGCGTCCACCTGGCCCAAGCTCGCCGCGCTCGCCATCGCCATCGGGTTGTGGCAGGTGGTGGTCTGGAGCGGCTGGAAGCCGCCGTACTCGCTGCCCGGCCCGGTCACCGTCGCCGAGGAACTGGCCCGGCAGGCCAGCGGGCGGCAACTCTGGGACGGGCTCGCCACCACCCTGCAACGGGCCGCCCTGGGCTACCTCTTCTCCGTCGCGGTCGGCCTGCTGGTCGGCCTGGCGGTGGCCCGGTCCAAGGTGCTCCGGGCGGCGATCGGCTCGATGATCACCGCGTTGCAGACGATGCCGTCGATCGCCTGGTTCCCGCTGGCCATCCTGCTGTTCGAGCTGAGCGAGAAGGCGATCTTCTTCGTGGTGGTGCTCGGTGCCGCGCCGTCCATCGCCAACGGGGTGATCAGCGGCGTCGACTACGTGCCGCCGCTGCTGGTCCGGGCCGGCCGCAACCTCGGCGCCCGGGGGCTGAACCTCTACCGGTACGTCATCGCGCCGGCCGCGCTGCCCGCCATCGTCGCCGGGCTCAAGCAGGGCTGGGCCTTCTCCTGGCGCAGCCTGATGGCCGGTGAGCTGCTGGTGGTCGGCATCTCACAGACGTCCCTGGGTGCCCAGCTCACCTACTCACGGGAGTTGTCCGACGCGCCCTGGCTGCTCGCCACGATGATCGTCATCCTGGTCGTCGGGCTGGTGGTCGACGCCGCGTTCGGGGCGGCCGACCGGGCGATCCGCCGCCGCTGGGGCGTACTGGACCAGGCTGGTCAGTGACGTGTACATCTCCGCGCGCAGTGACTATGCGCTCCGGGCCATGCTCGCCGTCGCCGCGTCCGGCGACGGCGAGACCACCCACTCCACGGATGGGCCCGGCCGCCCCGAGGGCGGCAGCAGGCCCGAGGGCGGCAGCGGTCGGCCTGACAGCGGCGACCGGTTCGAGGACGGCCGGTCCGGGGGTGGTGGCGACCGTGGGAGCCCTGGTGGCGGCGGTGGGGGCCGTGGCGGTGGCGGTGGCGGTGAACTCGTCAAGGCGGCGTGCCTGGCGCAGGCGCAGGGTATTCCGTTGAGCTTCCTTCAGGGCATCCTGCTCGACCTGCGCCGCGCGGGTCTGCTGCACAGTCACCGGGGCACCGAGGGCGGCTACGCGCTGACCCGACCCGCCTCGCAGATCAGCGTCGGGGACGTGCTGCGTGCCGTCGGTGGATCACTGACCACCGTCCGTGGGCTGCCCGCCGAGGACGCCGGCTACCACGGGGTGGCGACCGGCCTGCGCGACGTCTGGCTCGCCGTGGACGGCGCGATCGCCGTGGTGGTCGACCAGACCACCCTGACCGACCTGCTGGTCCGCCAGGACCATGCCCCGGCCCCACTGCCGACGCCCAGCCGCTGACCCGGTTCGACCGGTGACGCCGGCCGGCCCGCCTGCGGGCAGGGTCCGGACGCGGTGCCGTTCGGCCGCTGACGACACCCGACCGGCCGCACCGTTCGGCTGCGACGACACCTGACAAGCCGCGCCGTTCGGCTGCGAAGACACCCGACCGGCCGCGCCGTTCGATCGCTCACGGCAGCCGACCCGCTGACCGCCTGCGAACCGCTGGTCCGGGGTGTCCGTCCGACCGTCGACCCCCCAGGATCCGACGGTCGGACGGGCACCCGGGCCCTCGGCCCCGCGGGCCCCACGGCCCCCGCGGGGTCGACTCAGCCGGCGGTCAGCTCGACCGTCGGCGGGCGCCCCTCGTCAGGGCTGTGCAACTCGACCAGCCCGGCCGGGGCGGTCCGCCCCGGCCTCGGGTGCCAGGGCGCGAACGCCGCGACCATGGCGAGCAGGAGCCCGGCACCGGCCACGGCTAACACCACCATCAGCTCGCGTCCCGCTCCCGACTCGACGTCGCCCCCCATGGTCACCCCTCCCGTGCCCGACCGTGCCGGCCGGTTCTTCCCCCGCGAGCAAGCTTCGACCAGCCGGGCACGGTGGAACAGTCACCGATCGGACGCAATAGAGCCGGCAAACCGACCCACCCGCCACCATGATCACCGAGGGTCTCCGCCCGACCCCGCACCGTCCATCGGCCGGCGGCACCCGACCCTCACCCGGCCCGAAAGCACGATCGACTCAGCCGGGCCGATGTGCGGCATCGTCGACACGATGACACCGCAACAACGGCCCGGCTGAGTCGAACGTGACAAGGCCCGACGGGCGGCCCGGCTGAGTCGAACGTGACCAAGCCCGGCGGACGGCCCGGGTCGGGCGGGGACCGGTCGGTCAGGCGGTACGGGGGCGACGCGGTCGACGGGACCGGCCCGACGCCCGGTGCGACCGACCACCCTCGCCACCGCCACCCGTGCCGCCACCGACAGCGGCACGCGGCCGGGCGGCCGGGGTGGGCGTCGGGACGACGATCGTCACCGGCACACCGGACGGCTCACGGGCCCCGGTCACCCGGGCCAGCGCTCCGTCGCCGAGGCGTACCTGGGTGGACTGCGGCTTGATGCCGGCCACGCTCATCAGCCGGGAGACGTCCCGGCGCTGCTCCGGCAGGACCAGGGTGACCACCTGACCGGCCTCACCGGCGCGGGCGGTACGGCCACCCCGGTGCAGGTAGTCCTTCGCCTCGGTCGGCGGGTCCACGTTGACCACCATGTCCAGACCGTCGACGTGGATGCCCCGGGCCGCCACGTCGGTGGCGACCAGCGCGGTCACCTGGCCGGTGCGGAACTGCTCCAGGATCCGGGTGCGCTGCGGCTGGGACTTCCCCCCGTGCAGCGCCGCGGCGCGGACGCCCTTGGCGAGCAGCTGGCGGGCCATCCGGTCGGCCCGGTGCTTCGTCGCCATGAACAGGATGGTGCGGCCCTCGCGGGCGGCGATCTGGGTGAGCGCGGTGGGCTTGTCGACCGCGTCGACGTGCAGCACGTGGTGGGTCATCGCGGTCACCGTGGCGGTGCCCGGGTCCACCGAGTGCGACACCGGGTTGCTGAGGAACCGGCGGACGAGGCGGTCCACCCCGCCGTCCAGGGTGGCCGAGAAGAGCATCCGCTGGCCGTTCGGGGCGACCTGCTCCAGCAGCTTGGTCACCTGCGGCAGGAAGCCCATGTCGGCCATCTGGTCGGCCTCGTCCAGCACGGTGATGGCGACCTGGTCGAGGCGGGCGTCGCCCCGGTTGATCAGGTCGTGCAACCGGCCGGGGGTGGCCACCAGCACCTCGGTGCCGGCGCGCAGCGCGTCCGCCTGCCGCTGGAGGGAGAGCCCCCCGACCACGGTGGCGCAGCGCAACCCCAGCGCCCGGGCGTACGGGGTGAGTGCCGTGGTGACCTGGGCGGCCAGCTCACGGGTGGGGACCAGCACCAGGGCGAGCGGGCGACCCGGGCGGGCCCGGTGACCGGCGGTGCGGTGCAGCAGCGGGAGCCCGAAGGCGAGGGTCTTGCCCGAGCCGGTGCGGCCCCGGCCGAGCACGTCCCGGCCGGCCAGCGAGTCCGGCAGGGTGGCCGTCTGGATCGGGAACGGCTCGGTGATGCCCTGCTTGGTCAGCTCGGCGAGCAGCGCCGGCGCGAGGCCGGTCGCGGCGAAGGTGGGAATGGTCATGGTCATGCGGAATGCCTTCCTCGACGCGGCACGTGTCGAGGGAGGGCGCCGAGACTCGGCGCGGTCTCCGACGGAGCAGTCCGTCGAAGACTCACAAGCACGAACCGATGGGGTACGGGCCGGTCCGCCGCAGCACGCCGCGTCCCGCCGGAGCGGGGGGCGGCGCGGCGGACCGGTCCGTCACCGGGTCCGGAGGACCCGGTGGGTGTTACGGACGATCCGAAGATCAGAGCGGGCGGATGTTCTCCGCCTGCGGGCCCTTCTGGCCCTGGGTCACCTCGAACTCGACCCGCTGGTTCTCGTCCAGGCTCCGGTAGCCGGAGGACTGGATCGCCGAGAAGTGGGCGAAGACGTCGGCGCCGCCGCCGTCCGGGGTGATGAAGCCGAAGCCCTTGTCAGCGTTGAACCACTTGACGGTGCCAATTGCCATCTGTTTCGTCTCCTTGACGGAACGTCGAACCCGCACCTGTTGCGGGCCCGAAGAGGAGCGCCCCGCGCGGGATGCGCGAATCGCCTGTTGTTTTTGGTCGCCCCGCCCGGAGAGCTCCGGACACAACAAAGAGCGCCTGGGGCCACAATCCGCCAGGCGCACACAGAGTCTCTGGAAACCAAAACTGCAACAAGAACAACCTACCACGGATCTTCGGGAGCGCCACCCCCCGCTGGAATTTCCGGCAACCCGGCGATGATCGTGGTCAGCCCGTCGGCGTCCAGCAGGTCCGCCGGCCGCACCGTCACCCCCTCCCGGACGTAGTGGAAGGCCGCCCCCACCCGGTCCACCGGCACTCCGGCCAGCTCCGCCCAGGCCAGCCGGTACACGGCCAGCTGCACCGCGACCACCTCGGCCTCAACCCCGGTCGGCTGCCGGCCGGTCTTCCAGTCGACCACGTCGTACCGGCCGCCGGGGCGGGTGAACACGGCGTCCATCCGGCCCCGCACCACCACGCCGGCCAGCACCGTGGCGAACGGCACCTCGACCTCCACCGGCACCCGGTCGGCCCACTCGCTGGCCAGGAAGCGCTCCTGGAGCTCGGCCAGCGCCGCGTCGGGGGCGGCGTCCGCGTCGGCCGCACCCGGCAACTCGTCCACGTCGAGCAGCCGGTCGGCCCCGAAGCGGGCCTCCAGCCACGCGTGGAAGGCGGTACCCCGCCGGGCGTACGGGCTGGGCGGGGCCGGCATCGGCCGGCGCAGCGTACGGGCCAGCTGCGCCGGGTCCCGGCGCAGCGCCACCAACTGGGTGACCGACAGGTGCCCGGGTAGCACCACCTCCACCGCCTCGGCCTGCCGCAGCAGCTCCGCCCGCTCGGCCAGGAGCAGATCCGCCTCCCGCCGCCACCGCGCCACCTCCGGATCGGGCTCCGGACCCGCCGCCTCCGGACCAGCCGCCCCCCTGCCCGCCGCCGGCGTGCCCGTGGGAGGCGGGGCCACCGCCTGGGGGGCCACCACCTGTGGGTCGCCGGGCACCACGGCGGGCGCGGGATCGCGGCGGGCCGCGTCGGGGTCGGCGAGGAAGCGGCGGACCAGGGCCGCCGCCTCGGTCAACGCCGGCCGGCGGGGGCCCAGCGGGTCGGCCGGCCACTCCGCCCGCAGCACCACCTCGGTGGTCGGATTGACCGCGTCACCGGCCGGCTCGGGCGTCCACTCGTCGACCAGCAGGCCGTCCCCACCGGCCAGGCAGGCGTCGTACACCTCGCGGAGCAGCACCGACGGGCCCCGGAACCGTTTGGTCCCCTCCCCCCACCAGTAGCCGGAGCAGAGCAGCAGCCGCCGGGGCCGGGTCACCGCCACGTACGCCAGCCGGCGTTCCTCACGCTCGTCGTGGGCCCGCCAGGCGTCGGTGAAGTCGGACACCACCCGGGCCACCCCGCGCTGGTCTATCACCTCGGTCAGGTCGAGCGTGGGCAACCCGTCGGCGTCGCCGCGCAACGGGAACGGCAGCACCCCGAGCCCACCCAGCCAGTGGTCGGAGCTACGGACCTGACCGGGCCAGCTGCCCCGGGTCAACCCGGCGACCGCCACGACGTCCCACTCCAGGCCCTTGGCGGCGTGTGCGGTGAGCACCTGCACCGCGCCCTCCACCACCTCCACCTCGCCCGGGGACAGCCCACGTTCCTCGTCCTCGGCGGCGGCCAGGTAGGCCAGGAAACCGGCGAGCGTCGCCGCCGGGGTCTCGCCGCTGAACCGGGCCGCCACGTCACCGAGCGCGTCCAGGTGCCCCCGGGCCAGTCCGGCGTCGCCGGTGCCGTCCCGGCCGGCCCGGACCGCCACCTCGACGTCCAGCCCGATGGTGCGTTCCACGTCCGCGATCAGCTCCGGCAGCGTCTGGTCCAGCCGGTAGCGCAGCAGGGCCAGCTCCATCCCGTACGACCGCAGCCGCGCGTAGCCCTCCGCCGAGTACGTCTGCGCCGGCCCCAGATCGGCCAGCGCCTCCACCAGGGTCGCCTCGTCGAGGGTGTCCACGACGATCTCCGACCCGTCGTCGCCGGTCAGCTCCCGGCGGGCCCGGGCGATGACCCGCGCCCGCCGGTGCAGGGCGACCAGGTCACGCGGCCCGATCCGCCAGCGCGCCCCGGTGAGCAGCCGCAGCAGCGCCGCACCGTCGGTCGGGTCGGCGAGCACCCGCAGCGTGCAGACCACGTCCCGTACCTCAGGGGTGTCCAGCAGCCCGCCCAGGCCGACCACCTCGACCGGCAGCCCCCGGGCCCGCAGGGCGGCCTCGATCGCCGGGATCTGGCTGCGCAGCCGGACCAGCACGGCGGTGGCGGGGCGCTGCGGCACCGGGATGTGCTCGGGCAGCGCGCCGGGCATCCGGGCCGCCCCCCGCCAGGCGGCGAGCACACTGTCGGCGATCCAGTCCGCCTCGTCGACGTACGTGGGCAGCAGCGCGCAGTGCACGGTGCCGGCGGCCCGTCCGCGCGGGCTGCGGTGCGGGATCGGGTCGCGGACGCTCAGCGCGGCGTGCAGCTCCGGCACCCGGGCGCCGGCGGCCCGCAGCGGCACCGACAGCGCGTTGGCCACGCCGAGGATCTCCGGCCGGTTACGCCAGCTGGTGGTGAGGCTCATCGCCTCGGCGGGGGCACCGTCGGCGCGGGCGAAGTCGGTGGGGAACCGGTCCAGCGTGCCGGCGCTGGCCCCCCGCCACCCGTAGATCGACTGGCAGGGGTCGCCGACGGCGGTGACCGGGTGACCGCCGCCGAAGAGGTGGTTGAGCAGCACCACCTGGGCGTGGCTGGTGTCCTGGTACTCGTCGAGCAGCACCACCCGGAAGCGGTCCCGCTCGACCGCGCCGACCGCCGGGTGGTCCCGGGCCACCCGGGCGGCACGGGCGAGCTGGTCGGCGAAGTCCATCGCCTCGAAGTCGTCCTTGCGCCGGGCGTACGCCCGCACCAGCGGCAGCAGCTTCAGCCGGGTGCGTTGCAGCTGGAGGGCCTTGCGGACGTCGGCGTAGACCCGGCCCGGGTGGGACTGCACCTCGGCGAAGAACCGGCCCGTCCAGGCGGCCAGGGTGTCCGGGTCGACCAGGTGCTCGTCCAACTCGCCGGCCAGCGCGAGCACGGCGTCGGTGATGGTGCTCGGCATCCGGTCGACCTCGGACATGTCGCCGTCGTAGTTGCGCACCAGCAGATCGACGAGCTGCCACCGGGACGCCTCGGTGAGCAGCCGGGTGGTCGGCTCGTAGCCGGCCCGTAGCCCGTGCTCGGTGACGATCCGCCCGGCGTACGAGTGGTAGGTGGAGACGGTGGGCTCGCCGGCCAGCGGGTCGTCCAGCGGGTTGCGGGCCCGCCGCCCGAGCCGCCGCACCAGCTGGTCGAGCCGGGTCCGCACCCGGTGCGCCAACTCACCGGCCGCCTTGCGGGTGAAGGTCAGCCCGAGGATCTGCTCCGGGCGGACGTAGGAGTTGGCGACCAGCCAGACCACCCGGGCGGCCATCGTCTCGGTCTTGCCCGAACCGGCACCCGCCACCACCAGCAGCGGCGCGACCGGTGCCGCGATGATCGCGGCCTGTTCGGCGGTGGGGGCGGGTAGCCGGAGCAGCCGGGCCAGCTCCACCGGCGTGTAGCGCGGCCCGGCGTCGGCGGCGCGGGGCGCGGGGGTGGCCGCGCTGAACAGCGTCGGTTGGGTCACCCCTCCCCCTCGTGGCCGGTCGCCGGTGGCTCCACGACCTGGCGGCCCTGCCCGGAGACGGGGCAGCTGGTCCGCACCGGGCAGACCCGGCACTTCGCGTTGGCGACGGCGGCGAAGGTCGAGGCGGCCATCGTATCGGCGGTGCGCCGGACCAGGGCGGTGGCCCAGCCGGCCTCGGGGCCCTGCCCGGCGGCGGCCTGGGTCTGCTCGCGGGCGTCCTTCGCACCGGTACCGAGCTGCACCAGCGCCGCGCCCCCGGCCTCGTCGCCGAACTCGGCGAACCCGCCCGCCTCCACCGCCGCCTGGTACGCCCCGAGCTGCGGATGCTCGGCCACCTCCCGCTCGGTGACCATCGTCGACTTGCCGGTCTTGAGGTCGATCACCACGAGCCGGCCGTCGGCGTCGACCTCCAGCCGGTCGACCCGGCCGGTCAGCTCGATCGGACGGGTCGGGTCGTCGAGGCGGACCGCGAACTCGTGTTCGATGGCGAGCAGCCGGCGCGGGTTGCCGGCCAGCCAGCGCAGCAGCTTGTCCACCATGGCCTCGGCGCGGTCCCGTTCCGGGCCGACCATCCACCGGGCGGCCAGCTCGATCGCGTCGAACCGGGCGGCCACGTACTCCAGCAGGGCCGTGCGGTCGGCGCTGGCGTCCTCGGCCAGCATCGCGGCGGCGTGCACCAGGTTGCCGACGCCCTGGGCGGCGCTGGCCGGCCCGCTGCCGCCGTGCCGTTCGAGCAGCCAGCGCAGGCTGCACCGCAGCGCGCTCTCCATCCCCGACGGGGTGACCCGGACCGGTTCGCCCTCGTCGGCCAACGGCCGGTCGTCGGAGAGGCTGCGCAACCCCCACCAGTCGTCCGGGTGCGCGCCGGGAATGCCGGCGGCGGCCAGCCGGGCCAGTTCGGCCGCCGCCGCACGCCGCCGGGCCACCGACGCCGCCGGATCGACGACTGCGGTACGCAGCTCAGCCACCAGCGCGGAGAGGGTGAGCGCCCGGGGTGGCCGCCCCACGGGCAACTCGCCGGGCAGGGCGTCACCGGCCTCCCCGGGCCCCGCCGCCGACCCCTGGTCAGCCGCCTCGGCGCCGTGGCGGCGGGCGGTCGGCGGATCGTGGCGGGAGGGTGCCCCTGCGGGGGCCGGCTCCGGCCGCGGGTCCTGGTTGTCCACGCCGGCAGTGGGCAGGGCCGGCGTGGTGCTGTCACCCTGCGCCCGGTCGGCACCGACGCCGCCGACGGACGGGGTCCGAGCGGGGCCCCCGGGCGAGGTCGGGGGCCGGGTCGGGGTCGGGATCGGATCGTCGGGCGGGATCGGATCGTCAGGCGGGATCGGATCGTCAGGCGGGGTGGGGTCGTCGCCGGAGGTGCCGGTGACGCCGAGTTCGTGCAGGAAGCGGCTGGGCTGCTCCTCGTGGTCGTCGCCACCGACGGCCGCCGAGGCGACGGCGGTGACCAGCAGCCGACGCCGGGCCCGGGTCACCGCCACGTGGAACAGCCGGCGTTCCTCGTCGAGCAGGGCGGAGGTCTGCCCGACCAGGCCGGCCCGGGTGCCGGTGCCGTCCGCCCGGCCGACCAGCACGTCGACCAGCCGTTCGGAGCCGAGCAGGCTGCCGCGCAGCCGCAGGTCGGGCCAGACGCCCTCCTGCACGCCGGCCACCGCGACGAGGTCCCACTCCAGTCCCTTGGCGGCGTGCGCGGTGAGCAGGCGGACCGCCTCGCCCCGGTCGGCGCTGGCCGCCAGGGTGTCCGCCGGCAGATCCTGGCCGAGGACGTGGTCGAGGAATACCTCGGTACGCGCGCCGGGCAGCCGGTCGACGAACCGGGCCGCCGCGTCGAAGAGCACCAGCACCGCGTCGAGGTCCCGGTCGGCGGCCTCGGCCCGCCAACGCTGGGCGGTCTCGTGCTCCCCGGTGGCCTCCCGGCCCCGGTTGATCGCCCCCGCCCAGCGTTCGGCGAGCCCGCTGGCGTCCCACACCGCCCAGAGCACGTCCTCGGCGGTGGCCCCGGGCACCGCCGCCGCCGTCCGCGCGGTGGCGAGCAGCTCCGCCACCGTCCGGGCCGGCTCGACCCAGCGGCGTTCGATGCCGGCCAGCTCCGCCGGGTCGGCCAGCGCCTCGACGATCAGCTCGCCGGAGGGCCGCCGGTCGCCCCGGGCCAGCGCGAGCGCCCGCAGCCCCTGCCGCAGCCGCCGCTCGGCCAGCGGGTCGGCCCCGCCCAGCGGCGAGTGCAGCAGGGCGACCGCGGACTCCTCGTCCAGCCGGGCCGGTTCGAGCGCGCAGCGCAGCAGGAGCAGCAGCGGGGCGACCGCGGGTTGCAGGTGCAGCGGCAGGTCCTCGCCGTGCACGACGGTGGGCACCCCGGCGGCGTGCAACGCCCGCCGCAGCGCCGGCAGGTGCAGGTGGGTCGAGCGGACCAGCACCGCCATCGCCGACCAGGGCACCCCGTCGAGTAGGTGGGCGGAGCGCAGCGCGTGGGCCAACCAGGCGGCCTCGCTGGTGGCCGAACGGAAGGTACGCACCTGCACGCTGCCGGGTGGCGCGTCGGGCAGCGGTCGTAGCCGCCGGTGCCCGGCCGGCCCGCGCAACCGCCGGGCCAGGCGACCGGTGGCCCCGAGCAGCACCGCACCCGCGCGGTAGGACGTGGTGAGGGTGACCTGCGCCGCCGGGGCCCCGGAGGCCGTCCGGAACCGGTGCGGGAAGGCGGTCACCACGGCCGGGTCGGCACCCCGGAAGGCGTACGTGGAGGAGTCCGGGTCGGCGAAGGCCACCAGGGAACGGCCACCACCGGCCAGGACGGCCAGCAGGTCCTGCTGGGCCGGGTCGGTGTCGGCCAGTTCGTCGACGTAGACGTGGGCCAGCCGGCGACGCTCGGCCTCCAGCAGCTCCGGATCGTCGAGGAGCATGCCGGTGGCCGCCCGCACCAGCTCGGCCGGGTCGTACGCCACGGAGCCCCGGTTGCTGACGTCGCGCAGCGCGAGGACGGCGACGTACTCCCGGAGGAACCGGGCGGCGGCCGGCCAGTCGGTGCGGCCCAGCTTCTCCCCCAGCCGGGCCAGCTCGACCGGCCCGACGCCGCGTTCGGCGGCCCGCATCAGCAGGTCACGCAGCTGGCCGGCGAACGCCCGGGTACGCAGGGCGGGGAGCAGGTCGTCCGGCCAACCGACCGGGTCGTCGGGTTCGGTGCCGACGACGTCCAGCAGCTCCCGGATGATCAGATCCTGCTCGGGCCCGGTGAGCAGCCGGGGGGACGGCTCGCCGCGTTCGGCGGCGGCCCGGCGCAGCAGGCCGAAGGCGTACGCCGGGAAGGTGCGCACCAGCGGCTCGCGCAGCACCCGGTGGCCGTCGGCGGCGATCCGGGCCTCGATCCGGTGCCGCAGCCCGGTGGCCTGCCGACGGCTGAAGGTGAGCACCAGCAGGCGCTCCGGGTCGACCCCCTCGGCGACCCGGGCGGCGACCGCCTCGACCAGGGTGCCGGTCTTGCCGGTGCCCGGCCCGCCGAGGACCAGCATCGGCCCGGCGGTGTGCGCCACGACCTCCGCCTGGAGCGGATCGGGCCGACGCGCCGGCGGGTGGGTGGCCCCACTCGCCGTTGCCCGGAGCCGCAACTCCCCCCGGGGGTACGCGGCATCGCCCGCCGACCCCCCGGGCCGCGGCTCCCCCTCGACGCCTGACCCGGCCCGATCCGGGCCCACGGTCGCCCCGCCGTGCCGACCGTCCCCCCGGACGCTCGCGGCGGACCGGCCGCCTTCCGGGCCCGATCCGGCAGGTCGGCGCACCAGCCGGTACCCCTGCACCCCCACATCCCACCACGCGGGTACGACACCACCCACCGCACCACCCCGCCCGGGCCCGGCCGGTGGCCGGCGGTCGGAAGTCGGTGCCGGCCACCCGGCCCGAACCCGCACCGCCCGGCCCCGGCGACGGGTGGGGATCAGGGCAGTTGGGACTCCAGGGCGTCCAGCGCGGTCGAGACGGTGGGGGCGACAGTGAGCAGGCCCAGGCCGGCCGGCTTGAGGAAGGTCTGTTCGGTGATGGTGCCCAGCCAGTCGAGCAATGGACGGTAGAAGCCGTCGGTGTCGACCAGCACCATCGGCTTGGTGTGCATGGCCAGGGTGGCCGTGGTCCAGACCTCGAACAGCTCGTCCAGGGTGCCCAGTCCGCCGGGCAGGGTGAGGAACGCGTCCGACTTCTCGATCATGATGGTCTTGCGGCTGGCCATGCCGTCGGTGACGAGCAGTTCGTCCGAGGCCAGGTCGGCGACCTCCAGGTCCACCAGCGCCTGCGGGATCACCCCGACGGTGCGCCCACCGGCCGCCCGCGCCCCGTCGACGAGGGCGCCCATCATGCCGACGCAGCCACCGCCGCTGACCAGCGTGTGCCCGCGCCGGGCCAGCTCCGCGCCGGTCTCGGCCGCCAGATCCAACCAGCGCTGGTCGAGGGTACGGGAGGACGCGCAGAAGACACAGATCGCCGCCACCGGCTCAGCCCTCCCGACCGTCGACGACACCCCGGCCCGCCCCGGACCCCGGCTCACCGGACCCTGACTCACCGGACCCCGGCTCACCAGGCCCGGCCGGACCGGACGCGGGGCTGCCTGGCGGCGGGCTACCGGAATCGGCGCTGCTCGACGTCGGACTGCCGGACGCGTGGCTGCCCGATGGGTGACTGCCCGATGGGTGGCTGCCCGACGCGGGACTGCCGGGCGAGAGACTGCCCGACGCGGGACTGCCCGACGCGGGACTGCCCGACGCGGGGGTGCCGGGCTTCGTGTCGGTGGCGTCTGCGACGGCGGCGGCCCGGCGGGCGGCCTGTTGGTCGGCGGCGGTCCGGGCGACCGCCTCCTCACGTACCGCCTCCTGGTCGACGGCGAGGGCCGCCTCGGCCTCGACGATGTGCCGTACCGCCGCGTCGACGTCGTCGGTGAGGCAGATCAGCTCCAGGTCCACCGGGCCGATCTTGCCCTCGGCAGCCATGCTGTCCCGCAGCCAGTCGAGCAGCCCCCGCCAGTAGTCGGTGCCCATCAGCACCACCGGGAAGCGGGTCACCTTGCCGGTCTGCACCAGGGTGAGCGCCTCGAACAGCTCGTCCATGGTGCCGAAGCCGCCGGGCAGCACGACGAACGCCTGGGCGTACTTGACGAACATGGTCTTGCGGGCGAAAAAGTAGCGGAAGTCGATGGCCAGGTCGACCCAGTCGTTGAGCCCCTGCTCGAAGGGAAGTTCGATGCCCAGCCCGACGGAGAGGCCGCCGGCTTCACTGGCACCCCGGTTGGCCGCCTCCATCACTCCGGGGCCACCGCCGGTGATCACCGCGTAACCGGCCCGGGCGAGGCCGGCCCCCAACTCCTCGGCCAGCCGGCACTCCGGACTGTCGGGTTTACTACGCGCGGAGCCGAAGACACTCACCGCGGGCGGCAGGTCGGCCAGCGTGTCGAAGCCCTCGACGAACTCGGCGAGGATCCGCAGCGCGCGCCAGGCGTCCTTGGTTTTCCAGTCGCTGCGCCCCCGGGAGTCCAACAACCGCTGGTCAGCGGTGCTGGTGGGGATCGCGCCACGGCGCAGCGTGACCGCTCCCCGGTGCCGCTCCGGATCGCGGCCCGGCCGCCGCCCGTTGGTCTGACTCATGACAGCCACCGTAGTGGAGGCGCACGTCAGGGCGGTGCCGGCCGACAGGTCGGAGAAAAAGTTCGCGATCATGGGCAACTAATTCTGTCGCCCGTACGTCTTACTATTCACATACCGGGTATGGCCCGGCGCGCGCCTTCGGGGGAGGAGCAAGCGTGATCAGCAACAACGAGCGGATGCGTATCCGCCGGCAGATGCAGCGACGGATCAACGAGGTGGTGGCCGAGCGCCGCCGCGCCCGACAGCTGGAGGTGCCGGTGGAACCCGCCGCCCAGCCCGTCGAGCCCACCGAACCCGACAATCCCCGCCTCACCACCGTCTGACACCCACCACCCGCCCAACCAGCCCCACCCCGCTCCCCACCCAATCAGCCTCACCCCACCAGCCTCACCCAACCAGCCTCACCCTGAGTTTCACCCCACCAGCCCCACCACGGCCCCGGCGGTCCCCGACCCCGGGGCCTCACCATGCATCCCCCACCCCTTCCAGCGCCCACACCCCACCCGCGCCCCTCCCCGCACTGGCGATCAAGAAGTTTGCGGCTGGTGATCAAGAAGTTTGCGGGCCGGGAGAGCGCTCCCCGTGACGCAAACCTCTTGATCACCGGGCCGAGCCGGGGCGCGGGCGGAGCGCGGGGTGGGGTGGGTTGGGGTGGGTTGGGGTGGGTTGGGGTGGGGGGTGGGTTAGGCGGGGGTCAGCCAGCGGTGGAGGGTGGCGGCGCCGTCGCGGATCTTGGTCAGTTCGACGTGCTCGTCCTTGTGGTGGGCCAGGTTGGGGTCGCCCGGGCCGAAGTTCAGCGCCGGGATGCCCATCGCCGCGAACCGGGCGACGTCCGTCCAGCCCAGCTTGCCCCTCGGGGCCGAGCCCACCGCCGCCAGGAACTCCTGGGCCACCGGGGCCTTGAGGCCGGGGAGTGCGCCGGCCGCCGCGTCGGTGACCGTCAACTCGTAGCCGGCGAGCACTTCGCGCAGGTGCGCCTCGGCTGCCGCCGGGTCGCGGTCCGGGGCGAACCGGTAGTTGATCTCGATCTCGCAGCGGTCGGGGACGACGTTGCCGGCCACCCCGCCGCCGATCCGCACCGCGTTCAGGCCCTCACGGAAGTCGCAGCCGTCGATGGTGACCCGCCGCGCCTCGTACGTCGAGAGCCGGCGCAGCACCTCGCCCGCCCCGTGGATGGCGTTCACCCCACGCCAGGACCGGGCCGCGTGGGCCCGCTCGCCGTGCAGGGTGACGACCGCCCGCATGGTGCCCTGACAGCCGACCTCGACGATGCCGTACGTCGGCTCCAGCAGCACCGCGAAGTCGGCCTGGAGCCACTCCGGGTGCGCCCCACCGACCAGGGTGAGGCCGTTGTACCGGGACTCGATCTCCTCGGCCTCGTAGAACAGGTACGTCACGTCGTAGCGGGGGTCGGGCAGGGTCACCGCCAGGTGCAGCGCGAAGGCCACCCCGGACTTCATGTCGGAGGTGCCGCAGCCGTACATCAGGTCGCCGCGCATGGTCGACGGGAAGTTGTCGTTGAGGGGCACCGTGTCCAGGTGCCCGGCGAGCACCACCCGGGAGTCCCGGCCGAGGTCCGTGCGCGCCATCACCGTGTTGCCGTGCCGGAAGGTGCTCAGGTGCGGCACCCGGCGCAGCACCTCCTCGACGCAGTCGGCGATCGCCTTCTCGTCGAGGGAGACGGACTCGATGTCGACCAGGGCACGGGTCAGCGCCACCGGATCGGCCAGGACCTCGGGGGTAAGCGGGTTCTCCATGGTTCGCACGGTACCGTCCTGAACGGTGGGCGCGAGGGGTGAGCCCACCGGCCCCGCAGCCGCGAACGAGAGGGTAGAACAGTGACGTCCCAATCCGCCTGGGGAATCGGCGTGGCCACCGTGACCGCCGCCGAGCAGGTGCTCGACACCTGGTACCCGACCGGCAAGCTGGGCCTGGGTGAGCTGCCGCTGGTCCCCGGCGAGGACCAGGCCGACGTGCTCGACCTGCCACCCGGCGCGATCGGCGAGCGGGCCCTGCCGGGTCTGCGTACGGTGCAGGTGGTCACCGTGATCGGCGCGCTGGACGAGCCGATCAAGGACGCCGCCGACGCGTACCTGCGGCTGCACCTGCTCTCCCACCGCCTGGTGCGGCCCAACGAGCTGAACCTCGACGGCATCTTCGGCAAACTGGCGAACGTGGCCTGGACCTCGGCCGGGCCGTGCCCGCCGGAGCGGGTCGACGAGCTGCGGGTGATCGAGCGGGCCGCCGGCCGCCACCTGGCCGTGTACGGGGTGGACAAGTTCCCCCGGATGACCGACTACGTGGTGCCCGCCGGGGTGCGGATCGCCGACGCGGACCGGGTCCGGCTCGGCGCCCACCTCGCCACGGGAACCACCGTGATGCAGGAGGGTTTCGTCAACTTCAACGCCGGCACGCTGGGCACCTCGATGGTCGAGGGCCGGATCGTGCAGGGTGTGGTGGTCGGTGACGGCTCCGACATCGGCGGCGGCGCGTCGATCATGGGGACCCTCTCCGGTGGCGGCACCGACCGGGTCCGCATCGGTGAGCGGAGCCTGGTCGGCGCGAACGCCGGGGTCGGCATCTCGCTCGGCGACGACTGTGTGGTCGAGGCCGGCTGCTACGTCACCGCCGCCTCCAAGATCACTCTGCCGGACGGCCGGGTGGTCAAGGCCCGTGAGCTGTCCGGCGTCGACGGGCTGCTGTTCTGGCGTAACTCGGTGACCGGCGCGTTGGAGGCGAAGCCGCGCACGGGTCGGGGCATCGAGCTGAACGCCGCCCTGCACGCCAACGACTGAACCGCCCGAAACGCCGACGACCGGGCCGCCCGGCACGCCGACGCCCGGGCCGCCCGGCGGCGTGCGGGCCGCCGTCGGGTGCGCGCACGGGTCCGGGCCCGCGACGTCACCGTCGCGGGCCCGGGCGTCGGGTCACTTCAGGCGGTACGCCTGGATGATCCGGGTGCTCGCGGTGTTGCCGTCGGTGTCCCGGGCGGTCGCCCGCAGGGACGCGTACCCGGCACCGGCCGGGTGCTTGACCAGCGCCACCGTGCCCTGGCCCGGCACCTTCACCACGGTCGCCCGCCGCCAGGTCTTCCCGCCGTCGTACGACACGTCGACGCTGAGCTTCGCCAGCTTGGCGGTGCCGGCGCCCGCCTGCCGCCGCACCTGCACCGGTACGGCGAAGACCTGCCCGGCCGGGGCGGTGTTGTCGGCGTTCAGCCGCGGGGTGAACCGGATCTCCGACAGCTGCAGCCGCTTCGGCGTGTCACCCGCCACGTGCCCCGAGCGGAAGGTCCAGCTCGCCTCCACCTCGGTGCTGAGGTCGGTGAGGTTCCGCTTGGCCCTGACGGTCAGCTTGTAGTCGGCGTCCCCCTTCGGCACGGTGAACTCGCCGTACCCCGAGGTGTCGAGCTCCTCCACCAGCTTGCCGTTGCGCCACAGGACGGTACGGGCGGTGTCGTTGAGCGACACCCCGATGTGCCCGGCCGCGTCACTGTGCAGTGCCACGCTCACCAGGATGGTGTCCCCGATCCGGGTGACGCTCTCCTCCGGCCAGCGTGGGGTGGGCAGGGACGGCCCGAGCGGCGCGGCCCCCCAGGTCTCGGTGACCCGGCGGCCTGCCTGGTAGGCGGCGGACCGGCTCAGGAGGATCGCCTGGAGGTCCAGCCAGCCATCCTCGGTCCGGGTGCCGAAGTCCAGTTCGGAGTCCCAGCGCACACCCTTGGTGCTGTAGTGCTCGACCCGCTGGCCGGGCACGTCGGTGGCGAGCCCGACGGCCCAGCCGCCGGTGTTGTAGCCGTTGTCCGGGAAGACCAGCCGCTCGGCTTCCATCTTCGGGTACGGGTCACGGAACCTGTGCACCACCGTGGCCAGGTCACGCTTGCGGTAGTCGCGGACGAAACCACTGGGCAGCCTGCCCGGGATGGTCTCGGCCAGCGCGTACAGGTAGGGGCTGTGCTCGGCTTCGAGGTCGGCCCACTGGCTGTTGACGGTGGCGACGAACTCGTCGGCCGACACCGCCCTGCCGAGCTGCCCGGTGGACAGTCCGTCGAAGGTGTCGAAGGAGACGATGCCGGAGCCGAAGCTGCCGCCGTCGGGGGTGAGGAAGTTGGCGCTGACGTCGACCAGGGCGACCTTCGCGTCGGCCTGCGGGACGGTCATCCGCACCGGCTTGGCCTTGCGCAGATCGATGGTGACCGCCGTGTCGCCGTCGACCACCAGCTCCGGCTGGGCGAGCAGGGCCAGCCCGCCCGACTGCTCGTCCGGCCCCGGCTCGAAGAAGACGCTGCTCAGCCCGTACCTGCCCTTGGGGACCCGGACCTCGGCGACGCCGTCGAAGTCGGTGACGTCCACCAGGTCGTACCCGGTGAGGTCGGCCAGGGTGGTCGAGTAGTCGCCGCCGGGCTTTCCGCTGCGGTCGAGGTGGGTGAGCGTGACGGTGTAGCTCTCCACCTCCCGGTGCACGGCCAGCGGGGTCACCGCGACGGTGGACCCCGACCGGGCCACCACCCGACCGGTCCAGTAGCCGTCGACACCGAGTCGGGTGTCGGCGGTGACGGTGGTCTCGGCCCGACCGCCGGCCGGGACGGTGATCCGGTTGACGCCGAGGGTGAACATGCCGGCCGGCGCGGCCTTCCCGCCCGGTCCCTGCACCTCAAGGGTCAGGTCGAGGGTGACCGGGGCCGTCCCGGCGTTGTGCCAGGCGACGGTCCGGGTGATCGGGGCGTCGTCGCCGTGCGGCCAGAGGGCCCGACCGAACGAGACGCTGACCGGGTCGGTGGTGACCTGCTCGGTGATCGCCCGGGTCAGGTCCACCCGACCGGCGCCCTGCTCGTATGCGGTCTGCGTGGGGTGCGGCTTGGCGGCGGCCATCAGGGTCGCCTTGAGCTGCCCGGCCTTCCAGCCGGGGTGCTGCTGGGCCAGCAACGCCACCGAGCCGGCGACGTGCGGGGTGGCCATCGAGGTGCCGGAGAGTGCGACGTACTGCGTCCCCACCGGGTCACCGATCTGGCCGTCGACGGAGCGGGCGGCCACGATGTCGACGCCGGGTGCGGTGATGTCGGGCTTGAGCGCGTCGTCACCGACCCGGGGACCCCGGCTGGAGAAGTCGGCCAGTTCGTCGTCCCGGTCGACCGCGCCGACGGTGAGCGCGGCGTCGGCGCTGCCAGGTGAGCCGACCGAGCCGTCCCGGCCGTCGTTGCCGGCGGCGATGACGAAGAGGCTGCCGGTCTGGGCGGTCAGCGTCTGGACGGCCTCCTCCAGCGGGTCGACCTCCGGGGTGTCCGTGCCACCGAGGCTGAGGTTGACCACGGCGGCCTTCTTGTCGACAGTGGCCCACTGCATGCCGGCCAGGATCGACGACTCGGCGCAGCCGAACTCCTCGCAGACCTTGCCGTCGAGGAGCTTCGCGTCCGGCGCGACGCCCTTGTACTTCCCACCGGAGGCGGCACCGCTGCCGGCGATGGTGGACGCGACGTGGGTGCCGTGCCCGACGGTGTCCTTCTGGTCCGGCGTGTCGCTGAAGTTGCGTGCCTCGCTCACCTTGCCGGCCAGGTCCGGGTGGGTGGCGTCGACGCCGGTGTCCAGCACCGCGACGGTCACCCCCTTGCCGGTGTAACCGGCCGCCCATGCGGTCGGCGCACCGATCTGGGGCACGCTGTGGTCGAGGGAGAGTGCGCGACGACCGTCCAACCAGATCCGCTCGACGCCCCCTGCCGCGCCGAGTCGGGCACTGCCGGCACCGGTGAGCGTGGACCAGACCGCGCCGGCTGAGGACTTGCCGGCGGTCAGGGCCGCGCCCTGGATCGCCGGGAGCTCGCGGGTCACCCGGGTGCCGGGCAGCGCGGTCGCGCCACGCCGGGACTGCTCCGAGCGGTACGACACCAGCAGTGGCAGATTGTCCCGGTGGGCGTCGTCGTAGCGGGCGGCGATCAGCGCGGTGACGTCGAACAGCCGCCGGTCGACCTGGCCCGAGCGCAGCAGCGGCAGCGCGTCGCGGGGCACCACGTTGAGGTGGCCGTGTTCGCGGCGGACCAGGAACTGCTGGTGCTTGCGGCCGACGCCGGGGCGCACGGCGGCGCCACCGGTGCGGGTGACGGTGACCTGGTCCCCGGTGATCAGGGTGACCGTGGTGGAGCCGGCGGCCGGCGTGGTGGGCCGGGACGCGGGCGGGGCGGCCGGGGCGGCGTTCGCGCCCGTCGCCGGCAGACCGAGAGCCAGGGCGAGCACCAACCCGCCGGCCGCGGTTCTTCTGCTTCCGTGCAACGGATCCTCCTTCTGGGGCGTTTCATGACCGGAGTCACATCGACGCCTAGAATTACATACCCGGTATGCAAATAGAAGGCCGAATGATGACCGTCCGGACACATTGCTGCGACAGGACCGACCCACTTCCCACCCCGGGGACGACCGACCGGTGACCATGGCCTGGTGACGTCCATGAGGGAACGCATGCTCGCCGGCGAGCCGTACATCGCGAACGAGCCCGAGATCATCGCCGACCTGGACCGCGCGGCGCGGCTCACCGAACGCTTCAACCGCAGCGCCGCCGACGACCCGCAGGGCCGGCTCGCCACCCTGCGCGACCTGCTCGGCAGCCTCGGCGAGGGCGCCTGGGTACGCCCGCCGCTGCACTGCGACTACGGCTGGCAGACCCACCTCGGGGCCCGCAGCTTCGTCAACTTCAACGCGGTCCTGCTCGACGTGGCCCGGATCACCATCGGCGCGGACGTCCAGATCGGACCCAACGTGCAACTGCTCACCGCCACCCACCCGGTCGAGGCGGAGCCCCGCCGGGCCAAGTGGGAGTCCGCCCAGCCGATCACCATCGGCGACAACGTCTGGCTCGGCGGCGGGGTGATCGTCCTCGCCGGAGTGACCATCGGGGCGAACACGGTGGTCGGGGCCGGCGCGGTGGTCACCCGCGACCTACCGGCCAACGTGGTCGCCGTGGGTAACCCAGCACGGGTGATCCGTACCCTGAAATAGCGGCTGAGCTGCGAGAACACCGGACAGATCGGTGGGCGAATCAGGAAATCCGATGCACTCTGGGTAGTGAAGACGTCACCAGGGAGCACCGATGGCCGAGCGTGTACTCGAACTCCGGGTGCACGGCGTGTCGAACACCCCGCCCGACCAGATCCTCGGCCTGCCCACCGACCCGACCGGTGTCGGCCAGCCGCCCCGACTCGTCTCCGGCGGTGACGTCACGGGCTTCTACCGCGCCAGCGACTCCGCCCCGGACGACCCGGTCGTCGTCGAGGCGTACAGCTGGGGGCAGTTGACGTCGGGGGCGCGGACCGCACGTGACGTCGAACGGGCCCTGTGGACGCTGCTGCTGCCGTTCACCCTGGCCAACGTCGCGCTGTACGCCCGCCCCGGCATCCCGCCCGACCCGGACACCGAACGCTGGGGCAGCCGCTCCGGCATCACCGCCTGGCTGATCCGGCTGTTCTGTCTGAGCCTCACCGGCACCCTGGTGCTCGCCGCCGCCGGCGTCGGGGTCGACCTGATCGCCTGGCAGTGCATCGATCAGGAGTGCCTGCGGCAACTGCCCGGCTCGTGGGAGTTCCTCGGCCGGGGCTGGTGGCGCACGGACGCCCACGCGCTCGCCGCCGGCCTGCTGGTGCCGTTGTCCATGCTGCTGGTGCTCGGCGTCGTCGCCTGGCGCACCTACCAGTACGAGGCCGAGATGCCCGCCGACCCCCGCCCCCCGCTGGCCGACGACGGGGAACAACCCGCCGCTGCCGGGCCCGGCCTGGCCAACCCGTTGCAGGACCCCACCTTCTGGAGCGGGGAGGGCCAACTGCGCCGCGCCGCCGTCCTGCACCTGTGCGTCGGCGCGGCGCTCGCCGCCGCGGTACCCGTCGGCGCAGTGCTGGTGATGGACCCGGCCCGGGGCGTACGGGCCGTGATCGCCGCCCCGACCGTCACCGCCCTGGTCGTGGTGGTGGCGATCGCGGTGGTGGCGGTGGGCCGGCCCTGGCTGACCCGGCGCAGCGGGGCCACCCCGCTCGGCCGGTGGAGCCTCGCCGTCGGCGTGCTCACCGGCCTGGCCCTGGTCGGCACCTTCACCCTCCTGCTGCTGCCGGACGGCCCCGCCGGCACCCCGCTGGCGCAGTGGCGTCCGCCCGCCGGGTGCGCCCGTGACCCGGGCCTCGCCGGCTGCCTCACCGACCACTCCCTGCCCGGCTACGACGGTCTCGTCGCCTGGCTCGCCACCTACCAGGTGCTGCTGCTGATCGCCATCGGCACGGTCGCCCGGTCGGGACGACGCGCCCTGCTCCTCCCCGGCACGGTCGGCGTGCTGCTGCCCCTCGGGATGGCCTGGCGCGACGGCTGGCTGCCCGGCCTCCCCACCGCCCCCGACGGGCTGCTGATCTGGATGCTCGCCGCACCGGCCATCGCGGTCGCCGCGATCGGGTTGCTGCTGCCGCGCACCGGCAGCGACGACGACCAGCAACCGCTCGGCACGTACACCGACGTGGCCTGGGGCGGCCGGGGGGCGGCGGTGATCGCCGGCTTCGGCTGGATGATGGCCATCGCCTACTGTGCCGGCCTGCTCTACTGGATCGCCGACCGGCTCGACGGTCCCGCCTCACCCAGCGGATTCTCCCCGATCGCGCCGCCGCTGCCGGTAATCTGGGCCGGCCTGGCCTTCACCGTCGCCACCGCCGCCCTGATCGGCACGCTGATCCGCGCCGCAATGATCTTCGGCGGGCTGCGTCGCGCCGAGTACACCCGGCTCACCGCCGGCCGGCGGGACCTCTCCGCGCACGACCTGCGCCGCTGCCGGGACGTCAGCACCTTCCGCGCGCTGCACCGCCTGGTCGGCGAACACGCGGTACGGCTGATCGGCCACTACGCCGCCATCGCGGCGGTGCTGGTGGCCTTCTCCTGCGTGGCCGCGCTCACCCGTACCCGCCCCGCACCGGCCGGCGCGTCGGGCTGGGTGGGTCTGGTACGCGCCGCCGCCGACCTCGGCGACACCATGCTGGGCTGGCTCCCCCTGGTGGTCGCCGGCCTGGGCCTGCTCGTCTACCGCAACGACACCGTCCGGCGCAGCGTCGGGGTGCTCTGGGACATCGGCACCTTCTGGCCGCGCGCCGCGCACCCGCTCGCCCCGCCCAGCTATGCGGAACGGGCCGTACCCGAGTTGCAGACCCGGGTCGCCGGAATCCTGGCGCTGAGCGAACAGGACCCGCGCCGGATGGACGGGGTGATCCTCTCCGGGCACAGCCAGGGCACGGTGATCTGCGCGGCGACGCTGCTCCAGCTCCCGGCCCGGTGGCGGCGGCGGATCTGGTTCCTGTCGTACGGCTGCCAGCTCACCCGGCTCTACGGACGGGTCTTCCCCGCCTACTTCGGCCCGGACCGGCTCCGGGTGCTCGCCGACAACCTGACCTGGCCCTCCGGCCACGTCGCGTGGACCAACTTCTGGCGCGACACCGACCCCCTCGGCTGGCGGGTCAGCGCCGGGGAACGGGACGTGCCGGTGACCGACCCGGAGGCGCTGCACCCCAGCGGGGGTGAGGTCGCCGACCCGCCGATCCGCAACCACAGCGGCTATCCGGAGGCGTTGGAGTTCCACCGGGAACGGACCCTGGTGGCCCGGCTGCTGCGGCGTACCGTCCCGTCACCCCGGGTCGGTTGACCGGATCACCAGGTCGGCCCGGTCGGCGGTGCCCGCCACCAGCGCGGCGTTCGCCTCGTCGCTGCCGTACGCCCAGGTGTGCGCCGCCTCCGGCGACCGCCCGTACGCCACGTGCCGCGCCACCAACCGACGCAACCGCAGCTCGGCGTCCAGGTCGAGGAACCACGCCTCGTGCAGCAACGACCGCACCTCGTCCCAGGGGGGATCGTCGAGCAGCAGATAGTTGCCCTCGGTCACCACCAGCCGGACCGAGGGCGGCACCTCCACCGCCCCGGCCACCGGCTCCTCCAGATCACGGCGGAACAGCGGCGCGTACACGGCGGTCGGCTCCAACCGGCGCAACCGGCGCAGCAACGACACGTACCCGTTGGCGTCGAAGGTGTCGACCGCGCCCTTGCGGTCGGCCCGGCCCAGCCGGACCAGCTCCGCCTGGGCGAGGTGGAAACCGTCCATCGGCACCAGCCGGGCGGTCGGGCCGACCGCCGCGACGATCCGCTCGGCCAGCGTGGACTTGCCCGCACCGGGCGCACCGGTGATGCCCAGCAGCTGCCGGGGGCCGGCGTCGGCCAGCGACCGGGCCCGGGCCACCAGGTCGTCGAGGGAGCACGGACGCGCCTCGGGCATCAGGTCAGGACCGGCTCGCTGATGGTGAACCGGGCCCGCACCACCGCGTGCACCGACTGCGGGCGGGGGTCGAGTTCCAGCTCCGGTGAGCCGGCCATCCGGTCCTGGCGGGCGTACATCGCCCCGCCCCCGGCGAACCCCTCGTCGGTGTCGGCCA
Source organism: Micromonospora sp. NPDC048894 (assembly GCF_040649765.1). Lineage (NCBI taxonomy): Bacteria > Bacillati > Actinomycetota > Actinomycetes > Micromonosporales > Micromonosporaceae > Micromonospora > Micromonospora sp. NPDC048894. The sequence continues at coordinate 419,854 of NZ_JBEZFY010000005.1, forward strand.
GCTCCAGCAGGGCGGTCACCCGGGCACCGAGCGCCTCGGCGTACTCCCGGGCCCGGCGCAACGCGTCGGCGATCGCCTCGTGCCGGGCCTCCCGGTGGGCCGGGCTGTCCGGCCGCAGCGACCACCAGGGGCCGGCCACCTCGACGTGGTCCAGCTCGGCCAGCCGCAACATCAGCTCGGCCAGGGAGCCGAAGTCGGTGACGGTGACCGTGGTGGAGACGCTGCCCAGGTAGCCGACGACCCGCTCACCGGACCGGTTCGTCTCGGGTCGCACCCGCAGCTCCCCGGCCTCCCGGCGGTCCACCGCCGGCTCGTGCTCGTCGAGCAGCACCCGGACGGCGGCGGCCCGCTCGGCGAGCCGGGTCAGGGCGACCTGACGGTCCCGTTCCCGGGCCGTCGCGGTCACCTCGAACCGGGCCAGCTCGGGTGCCACCTCCCGGTACGCCTCACCGCGTACCGCCACCACCGGTCCGTCCGCCACGCACCCACCCTAACGGCGCAACCGGACCGCCGCCGGTTTCCGCACGGTCAGGCCGGGGCCTCGGCGGGCCGCAGACCGGTGTACGTCACCGTCTCCCCCGCCACCGTGCAACCGGTGAGGTGCCCACCGGACTCACCCACCGACCGGACGAACGCCAACTCCTGCGCCGGGTCCCCGGCGAGGGCGAACCGCCGGTGGACGGGTCGCACGTCGCCCGGCGGCAGCCGTACCGTCCGGGCCCGCTCGTAGTGCGCCACCAGCGCGGGCAGGTCGTCGTCGCGGACCGCCTCGGTCAGCCCGTCGAGCGCCGCCCGCACCTCGGCCAACTGCCGCAGCACCTGCTCCCGGTTGGCCAGCAGCATGTCGGCGGTACGCCGGGCCGGGGTCGTCGCGACCCGGGTGCCGTCACGGAAGCTGCCCGCCGCGAGCCGGACCACCGCGTCCCGCACCGCCGAGTCGGCGGCGGCCCCGGCCAGGCTGCCGGCCAGCAGGTGCGGTACGTGGGAGGAGAGCGCCACCACGGAGTCGTGCACCCCCGGCGACATCGGTACGACGTGCGCGGCGAAGACGTCGACGATGAGCCCGACCAGCGTCCGGAACGGCACCAACCCGTCGACGCTCGGGCAGAGCACCCAGGCCGCGTCGACGAACAGCCCGGCCAGCGCGGCCGTCAGCCCGGCCCGTTCGGTGCCGGCCATCGGGTGACCGGGGACGAACCGGCCGGTCAGCCCGTGCGCCCCGGCGAACCCGGCGACGGCCGCCTTGGTGCTGCCCACGTCGGTGACGACACACCGGTCGTCGGTCAGCCCGGACACGGTGAGCAGGGTCTGCGGCAGACTCGGCAGGGGACCACCGAGGAACACCACGTCCCGGTCCCGGACCGCGTCGGCCAGCTCGTCGGGGAAGGTGAGGCCCCGGCGACGGCCCTCGGCCCGGGTCGCCGGGTCCGGGTCCCAGCCGGCCACCGGCGTACCCGCCTCGTGCAGCCGCAGCAGGATCGAACCGCCGATCAGGCCGGTGCCGACCACGGCGACCCGGGGCCGGCCCACCTCGTCACCCACCGCAGCCGCCCCTACGGCTGGGCGAGCCGCTGGGCGACCGCCGCGACGTGCGCGTCCGACCCGGTCAACGCCACCCGGACGTGCCGCTGCCCGGCCGGGCCGTAGAAGGCCCCGGCGGCGACCAGGATGCCCCGTCGGGCCAGCCGGTCGACGGTGTCCCAGCAGTCCTCGTCGCGGGTGACCCAGAGGTAGAGGCCCGCCTCGGAGTGGTCCACCCGGAAGCCCGCCCGGGTGAACGCGGCGAGCAGTGTCTCCCGCCGGGCCCGGTAGCGTTCCCGCTGCTCGTCGGCGTGCGCCTGGTCGGCCAGCGCGGCCACCATCGCGGCCTGCACCGGAGCCGGGACGATCATGCCGGCGTGCTTGCGGATCTTCAGCAGCTCGGCGACGAGCGCCGGATCACCGGCGACGAACCCGGCCCGGTAGCCGGCCAGGTTGGACCGCTTGGACAGCGAGTGCACCGCCAGCACCGAGTCGTACGACCCGCCGCAGACCTCCGGCGCGAGCACCGACACCGGCGCGGCGTCGGCCGTCCAGCCCAGCGGCAGGTAGCACTCGTCGCTGGCCACCACGGCACCGCGCTCCCGGGCCCAGTCGACCACCTTGCGCAGGTGGGCGGCGGGCAGCACCCGACCGGTCGGGTTGCCGGGCGAGTTGACCCAGACCAGGCGTACCCGGGAGGTGGGGCCGACCGCGGTCAGCGAGTCGGCGCGGACGGTGGTGGCGCCGGCCAGCCGGGCCCCGTCCTCATATGTCGGATAGGCGACCGACGGCACCACGACCACGTCGCCGGGGCCGATCCCGAGCAGGGTGGGCAGCCAGGCGACCAGTTCCTTGGAACCGATCGTCGGCAGCACCCCGAGCCCGTCGGCACCCGCACCGCAGGCGCGGGCCACCCAGCCGGCGATGGCGTCGCGTAGCGCCGGGGTGCCCGCCGTCAGCGGGTAGCCCGGCGCGTCGGCGGCGTCCGCCAGCGCCTGCCGGATCACCGGGGGCACCGGGTCGACCGGCGTGCCCATGGAGAGGTTGATCAGGCCGTCCGGGTGCGCCGCGGCCAGGGCGGCCGCGGCGTCCAGCGTGTCCCAGGTGAACTCGGGCAACCGCGCCGACACCGGACCGGGCCGGGCCGGGCCCGACGCGGACCCGGCCGACGACCCCGACGCACCACCGGCCGGCACCACCGACCCGGGGCCGACCGGCACCACAGCCGGCCCGGCCGGCGAGCCCGGCACCGCAGCCGGCGAGCCCGGTGTCCCGGCTGCCGGCCGGTTCAGTGGCCCTCGCCGCGCGGCGGCTGGCCGGCGACGAACGTCGCGTCCTTCTCCACCTTGCCGATCTTCGACGCGCCGCCCGGCGAGCCCAGGTCCTCGAAGAACTCGTAGTTGGCCCCGGTGTAGTCCTTCCACTGCTCCGGGACGTCGTCCTCGTAGAAGATGGCCTCCACCGGGCAGACCGGCTCACAGGCACCACAGTCGACGCATTCGTCGGGGTGGATGTAGAGCATCCGGTTGCCCTCGTAAATGCAGTCGACCGGGCATTCCTCGATGCATGCCTTGTCGAGCACATCCACGCACGGCTCGGCGATGATGTAGGTCACCGGTCTTCTCCTCCGCCAGACTCGTCGCGATCACCCGCGACGCTAAGAGCCTAGTATCTCGCCGGGGAGGAGGTCGATCGTGCTCCGACAGCAGGATGTGGGACACCGGATCGTGGTTCGCCGCATTGTGGGGATTCGCGAGGGCCGGCCCCTCTTTTCGGACGCCCTCGGTGAGCTGGTCGAGCTGAGCGAGACTCATCTCACCATCGCCACCGCCCAGGGCCGGCTCCGGGTGCCGGTGGCCGAGGTGCACCGGGCCAAGCGGGTGCCCCCCACCCGCCGGCCCACCGCCTCGGCCGTGGTCGAACTGGAACTCGCCGCCGACGAGGCGTGGCCGGCACCGGTACGCGCCCGGCTCGGCGACTGGCTGCTGCGCTCCGCCGACGGCTGGACCGGCCGGGCCAATTCGGCGCTGCCGGTCGGCGACCCGGACCGCCCGCTGCCGGCGGCGATCGACGCGATCGAACGCTGGTACGCCGAACACGGCCAACCCGCCATGGTCAACACGCCGTTGCCGCTGGCCGTGCCGGTCGGCGCCGAACTGGACGCCCGGGGCTGGACCGCCCGGCCGCTGACCCTGGTGCAGACCGTCCCGCTGGCCACGCTGCGGCCGGCGGAGCCGCCCCCCGCATCGCCCCCCGGTCCCACCCCGCAAGGCCCGGCCGGCGGTGCGGCGGTCGCCCTCACCGGCGTGCCGTCCGAGGAGTGGCTCGCGGTCGCCGCCGGGCGCAAGGGCGGCCTGCCGGACTCCGCCCGGCACATCCTGACCGCCGTGGCCCAGGTCCGCTTCGCCCAGGTGTACGCCGACGGCGCGCTGCTGGCGACGGGCCGGGGCACGGTCACCGGGCAGGGCCGCTGGCTGGGGCTCAGCCTGATCGAGGTGGCCCCGCAGGCACGCCGGCAGGGGCTGGCCGCCCGGGTGATCCGGGCGCTGGCCGACTGGGGCACGGCCGAGGGCGCGACCCACGCCTTCCTCCAGGTGGAACAGCGCAACATCGAGGCGGTCTCGCTCTACCGCAAGCTCGGCTTCACCACCCACCACACCTACCTCACCCGCGTCGCCCCTCCCACCTGACCCACCCCGGGCGGGTGGGTCAGCGGCGGACCACCCGGCGGGGCTTGCCCACGTTACGCTCGGCGTACCGTTGGAGCTGGCGGGAGCGGTGGTCGCGGCCGAGGGCGATGAGCACCAGGTAGCCGATCGCCACGCCGGCCGCCGCGGCGGCGAGATAGAGCCAGATCTGGGCGAAGAAGAGCCCCGCTCCCCCACCGAACGGATCGTTGCCGACCAGCAGCGGGCCGACGAGCACGGTCAGCAGCAGCGCCACCGCCACCGCGGCGGCCACGTCGGCTCCCCAACGCGCCGCCGGCACGACCCGGCCCCAGGCGAAGACCACCCCGGCCAGCACCAGTCCGACCACGATGAACATGCCCAGCGAGACCCGGTCGGCGGCAGTGTCGTTCCCGTCGAAGCCGAGCTTGATGATCACCCGGGCCACCACGTTGACCGCGAACAATGCCGCCGCGAGTACGCCGACAGCCCGCCACCGATCTCTCATCACACGCCTCCTGCCACACCGCCCGCCGCGTCGACGGGGCTCCTGGCAGGAATATCTACCACCGTCGGCTGTGTGCCGTCATCACCCGTCGTGGCGGCGCGGCTGCGGGCTGAGGATCTGCCGGAACGCCATCACCGCGAACGTCATCGCGCCGGTGGTGATCATCGCCAGCCCGACCCAGTTGTCCCCGGCGACCAGCAGGTCACCCTCGGCAGTACGGACCGCTGCCACCGCCATCAGCACGAACCACGGCAGGGCCGGCAACGCCACCGCCCACTTGCGGCCGATCGTGGCGTACGCGAACCAGCTCACCGCGATCGCCCCCAGGATGGTGACCACCACCGACACCCCGATCAGCTGCCCGCCGACCCGGACGGTGGACAGCAGCAGGCCGATCAGGGCGGTGAGCACCCCGCCGACCACGGCGACCAGCCCGCCGACCAACCGCAGCACGACGTCGAACAGGCGTACCGTCGGGCCGGGTGGCGGCGGGACGGCGGCGGTCTCCTCCTCGACTACCGGCATCGGCGTGGCGGGCAGCGTCACCGGAGCCCGGCCGTCGCCGAGGCCGGCCCGCCCCCCACCGGGTACGCCTGCTCCGGCCGACGTGCCGCCGCCACCGGCTGACCGGCAGCCGGGTCGGGCCGGCCGGCGGACGAGCCCGACGGGTTCGTGTCGATCCCGGCGAAGAGGTCACTCTCCCAGCCGTTCGGTCCACCGGCTGGGCCGGGTTCCCCCACCGCCAGGGTGAAGAACTCCACACCCATGAACTCGGCGCCGAAGTTGCCGGCGATCGCGTACAACCAGGAGTTGGCGGGGATCTGGGTGCCGTGCGCCCGCATCGCCGCCTCTTTGGCGGCGTGCTGGTCGGTGGCGTCGATCCGGGCGGCGATCTGGTCGTCCGGGGTGCCGAAGGGCAGTTCGTCGACGCTGTCGATGCCCGCGAACGGGTTGTCCGAGGACTCGGTGAAGTGGCTCATGCCGGCCTCCAGGACGCTGCGTGGCAGCGCCGTCCAGTAGACCTTGGCCGGGGCGATGCCCTCCGCGGCGGCCAGCTCGTGTGCCCGCATCGTCACCCGGTGCGCCTGGATGTGGTCCGGGTGACCGTAGAAGCCGTTCGGGTCGTAGGTGACCATGACCTGCGGGCGGATCTCCCGGATGACGTCCAGGAGCTGACCGGCGGCCACGTCGAGGTCGGCCGCCCAGAACGCCCGGGGGTGCTCGTTGGTGGCCAGCCCCATCATGCCCGAGTCCCGGTAGCGGCCCGCGCCACCGAGGAAGCGGTGGTCGGTGACGCCGAGCGCGGCGCAGGCGGCGGCCAGCTCCCCGATCCGGAAGCCGCCGAGCTGGTCGGCCTCGGCAGCGGCGAGCTGCGCCAGCTCCGGCACGTGGATCTCGCCTTCCTCGCCGAGGGTGCAGGTCACCAGCGTGACGTGGGCGCCGTCGGCGGCGTAGTGCGCCATCGTCGACCCGGTGCCGATGGACTCGTCGTCGGGATGCGCGTGGACCAGCAGCAGGCGTCGGTCGGGCAGCGTCGTCACGACGGTCACTCTAACCGGCGGTCCGTCCGCGCCGGGGCGTACGCGTCCACCCAGGTCGGCCACATCACGCCCGGCACCGCTCTACGATCCGGGTTGTGGACTTTCCCGAGCTGGCCGCCCGTACCCGTCGGTTCAGCCACGGGGCGCCGCGTGCCGTGTCCGTGACCGGTGACGGTTCCCGGGTGGTCTTCCTCCGCTCGGGCGGCCCGGAGGACCCGGCCGACGCGCTCTGGGCGCTGGAGACCGCCTCCGCCGAGGAACGCCTGGTCGCCGACCCGGCCGTGCTGCTCGGCGACGACGCCGACCCGGTGGCGCTGGCCCCCGGTGAGCGGGCGCTACGCGAACGACGTCGGCTCAGCACCGCCGGCATCGGCTCGTACGCCCTGGACGGGGCGGGCCGGGTGGCGGTGTTCGCGCTGGCCGGCCGGCTGTTCCGGGCCGATCTGGTGCACGGCGACGTGATCGAGGTGGCCACCGTCGGCCCGGTGATCGACCCGCGTCCCGACCCGACCGGTCAGCGGGTGGCCTACGTGACCGACACCGCCGACGGGGTACGCCGGGGCGAGCTGCGGGTGGTCGCCCCGGACGGCACCGACTCCCTGCTGGCCGGCGAGGACGGTGGGGTGAGCTGGGGGCTCGCCGAGCATGTGGCGGCGGAGGAGTTCGGCCGGTTCCGGGGTTACTGGTGGGCCCCGGACGGGCGGATGGTGCTCGCCGCCCGGGTCGACGAGTCCCGGCTGCCGCGCTGGCACCTGCACGACCCGGCGGACCCGGCGACCCCGCCGACCACCGTCGCGTACCCCCGGGCGGGTGGGCCGAACGCCGAGGTCAGCCTGCACCTGCTCGACCTGGACGACGGCTGGGTCGACGTGCACTGGGACCGGGAGACCTACCCGTACCTGGCCTCGGTCGACTGGGCCGACGGCAACCCGCTGATCACGGTGCTGCGCCGGTCGCAGCAACACGGCCTGGTGCTGGCGGTGGACCCGCGTACCGGGGAGACGCAGGTGCACGCGGAGCTGGCCGACCCGCGCTGGGTGGAGCCGATCCCGGGCACCCCCGCGCACCTGCCGGACGGCCGGGTGCTGGTCGGCGGCGAGCTGGCCCACGACGGGTACGACGCCCGCTGCCTGTTCGCCGACGGCACCCTGCTCACCCCGCCCTCGCTGTACGTACGACGGGTGGTGGGCCGGCTGCCCACCGGTCCCGGGCCGGCCGACCTGCTGGTGGAGGCGAGCGAGGGCGAACCGAGCCAACGGCACCTCTACCGGGTCCGTACCGTGATCGGTGGTGGGGTGGACGCCCGCCGGATGAGCAGCACCCCCGGCTGGCACACGGCGGCGGTCGGCGGGGACACCCTGGTGGTCGGCACCGCCTCGCTGGACGAGGCCGGGACGAGCTGGTCGGTGTGGCGCGGCGACCGGGAGGTGGCCCGGCTACGGTCGCTGGCGGCGACCCCGTCGTCGGCGCCCCGGCCGATGCTGGTCCGGGTGACCGACCGCCGGTTACCGTCGGCGGTGCTCTACCCGACCGAGCACGTCAAGGGCACCCGGCTGCCGGTGCTGCTGGACGTCTACGGCGGCCCCGGCCACCAGGAGGTGGTGGCCGCCCGGTCGGCCTGGCTGGAACGGCAGTGGTGGGCGGACTGCGGGTTCGCCGTGGTCACCATCGACAACCGGGGTACGCCGGGCGTGGCACCGTCGTTCGAGAAGGCCATCCACCGGCGGGTGGCCGACGTGATCCTGACCGACCAGGTGGACGCGTTGACCGCGCTCGCCGGCAAGCACCCCGACCTGGACCTCGACCGGGTGGCGATCCGGGGCTGGTCGTTCGGCGGCTGGCTGGCCGGGTTGGCCGTGCTACGCCACCCGGAGCTGTTCCGGTGCGGCATCGCCGGCGCCCCGGTCACCGACTGGACGCTGTACGACACCGCCTACACCGAGCGCTACCTGGGCCTGCCCGACGACGGCATCGACGTGTACGGGCACCACTCGCTGGTGGAGCTGGCGGCGGAGCCGCTGCATCCCGGCGAGCCGGCCCGCCCGCTGCTGCTGGTGCACGGGATGGTCGACGACAACGTGGTCGCCGCGCACACGCTGCGGCTGTCGGCGGCACTGCTGTCGACCGGCCGGCCGCACGCGGTGCTGCCGCTGACCGGGGCCACCCACATGGCGGCCGGTGGGCTGTCCGAACGCCTGCTCCGCCTGGAACTCGACTTCCTCCGCACCCACCTGGGTTGACCTGGTCGGCGCGGACCGGACCGGTCTGCTGGTCGGGGCGGGCCAGCAGGGCGAACGCGTTCGGCAGGCGGCCCCGAAAGCCCGCCGCGTCAACGTCACCACCACCCCACCCCCACCCCACCCCACCCCCGCCCCGGTGATCAAGAGGTTTACGTCATTCTGCGGCCGAATTCTGACGCATACCTCTTGATCACCGGGGCGGGGCGAGCAACCGGTCACCGGGTGGGACGGGGAACGGAAACAGGGCTGCGGTGGGGGGCGGGTTCGCGCAGACTTTCCGGTGATTCCGCCGCCCCGAACCCGGAGATGACATGCAGACGTTGCGTCCAGAGCCGACCGCGCGGCGTGCCGGCTGGATGTGGGCCGGGGCTGCGGCTGGGCTCCTGCTCGCGGTGGGCATGTTCGTGAACAGCAACAAGTCCCGTACCCCTGCCTCGGCGAGCCGGCCGCCGACGGAGACCTTCGTGGCCTCCGGCACGGTGCTGCTCGGCGACGGGGCGTCCTTCGTCGCCGACGGGCACGGCGGCTGCGCCGGTACGGGCGACCATGCCGGCGTCAAGGAGGGGGCAGCGGTGATCGTCACCGCCGGAGCCGGGTTCGCCGGCGGACGCTTGACCGATGCCCGGGCGTTCCCTGGCGGCAGTTGCCAGTTCCGGTTCTCCGTGCCGGGGATACCCACCAAGCAGGACGGCTACCTGCTGATGGTCGCCGACGGCGACCCTCGCCGGTACCTCGAACACGAGTTGAGGAGCGCCCTGCTGGCTCTGAGGGTCGACTGACGATCCGCGCGGAGGCTCCCGGACGCTGGAGCCCACCCGCCCGCCGGAGCCGTGACCCGATTTCACCCAAGGTCACGCTGGATCCAGGAGGTAGTGGCCTCGCAGTCGCCGGAAGCCACTACCTCCTGGATCCAGCACGATCTCCAGCCGAGGCCGGGCCGGGTGGCGGGTCTACACCGGCGTCGGCAGCCTCAGAGCAGTCCGAGACTGACGGCGAGCGGGGTGATCGTGGTGGGGGCGTGCGGGTCGTGGGCGACCTGGGCGACCACCTCCCGTACCGCCGGCCGGTGTCGGACCTCGGCGGGAGCGATGCTGTCGGCGCGGATCAGCACCCGCGCCGCGCTGACCGCATCGCCGGTCAGCAGGTACCCGCGAGCGGCGTCGACCAGGTGCGCGGCCCGGTGCTCGACCGGCAGCCAGCGCCACCCCTCCCAGCCGATCACCTCATCGTGCCGGGCGACCGCCTGCGGGCCGTCGCCCAACTCCACGGCGGCGGTGACCCGTCCCGCCTCGACGGCAGCCGGCCCGAACCCCGTCCGGTGGTGGTCGTGCCCGTCGCCCACCCGGGCGGCCATCTCGGCGGCCTCGTTCAACAGCTCACCGGCCGCCCGGTCGTCTCCGGCCCGCGCCGCGATCAATGCGGCCTGCACCAGCAGCGACCCACACAGCGACCACTCCTGCGGCGTACCACCGTCAGGGTCGGCCGGGGCCACCTGGTAGGCCGCAGCCAACATCACGGACCGCGCCCCCGCCGACGCCCGCAGCACCTGACCGAGTTGCACCGCCGCACCCGCCAGCAACACCCGCTCACCGGTGGCGGCGCACATCGCCCGCTCGGCGGCCATCCAGGCAAGACTCCCCTCGTCCAGCTTCACCAGCAGCGCCGCCGTCACCCGGTACGCCTGCACCACCGCCGCCCGACCCGCCTCCGGGTCCCGCACGTGGGCGCGGTGCACCTCGGTCAACAGCCCCGGCAGCAACTCCACGAGGCGCGGGTAGCGGGCCTGCTGGAATGTCGTCCACGCGTGCTCCACCGCCCGCGCCAGTCGATCCGTCGACGGCACCTCCCGGCCCGCCGTCGGCCGACCAAGTGCCATCTCGTACGTCGACAACGCCGCCCTGATCCGGCCGACGTCTCCTCTACGGGTATCCGCTCCGCCTCGGCCTGCGCCAGAATCCGCTGCCGCGCCGCCTCCCGCTCGGCGGCGTCGATCTGCTCGCCCCGGCCCGTCGTCGACCCGTCGCCACGACGCTTCATCGTCACCCCCATCAACATCGCGGCGGCAAGCTCATGCCAACGCGTGCTTCATAGATTGACGCTGGAGTGTCGCCATGCGCGGCGGCATAAGGAGTGACAATAGGGTCACTTAGTGGACGACATTAAGGCGACAGAGCGGTACGGTGACCGGCATGGCTGCCCCCAACATCACGCTGCGTACGGTCCGGACCAGGATGCGGATGAGCCAGGACGACTTCGCCCGTGCGCTCCAAGCAGCCGGCCACCGCGTCGGCGAGCCCAATGACGCCAACAAGCGACTCGTCCAACGCTGGGAGGCCGGGGTGATCGCCGCCCCTCGGCCCCTCTACGCCCGCGCGTTGGAGGTCGTCACCGGCCTGCCCATCACACTGCTCGGTTTCGCCGCGATGCCGGACGGCGGCGCGGTGGATGATCCCCACGGCGGCAACGGCCTCACCTCGCCCATGGGCGACCTGGCCACCCCGACGCCCAGATCAGCCGCCGTGCACGGGTCACACGAGGGGGTGTGGCTGAGCCGCTATCAATACCACTCCAGCAGCCGGGGCGAGTCCTTCGCCGGGCAGCACTTCATAGTCGTGCTCCAGCACGGTGACCGGTTGACCGTGCGCAGCCTGCCCGGCTCGGCGGCCTCGTCGCTGTCGCTGGATCTCAGCGTGGACGGTGCCGTCGTCACCGGCACCTGGGTGGAGCAGACCGACCCCGCCGGCCACTACCGGGGAGCCCGCTACCACGGCGCGATCCAACTGCTGGTGGAGCCGACCGGCCGGCGGATGGCGGGGAAGTGGGTCGGGTTCGGCAAGGACATGGACGTCAACACGGGCCCCTGGGAGCTGACCTTCCAGGACGCTTCGACGTCCAAGACGACGCTCGACCGCTACAACACCCCGCCCGAGTAGTCTCTTGACGCCATGTGCCTCCGTTCGGGATCCCACTACTCACCGATCAGGGCGCGAGGGGGCGATTCCCCCGCCGCCACAGGGCCGTCCATGGGTGGCATGCTTCGTCGGACCGTCGCGGCGAAGCGTCGTGCGCCTGCGCTGGCCAGGTAGTCCAATACCTGGTGGGCCGTCAACTGACGACCACGTCGGCCCGTGCCGGCCGCCTGCTCGCCGAGAATCCGCAGCAGGGTTCGCGGCTCACGGGCCCACAGATCGAGGAGAACGGTGTCGGGGTGTTCGGCGACCACCCCGTGGGGTTCGCAGGCGGCGAGGGGGAAGTCCCGCAGGTTGCAGGTGATGATCGAGTCTGCTCCGGTTGCCACCGCAGCGGCCAGCACGTGCCGGTCCTTGGGGTCGTTGCGCATCTGGTCGATCAGGTGCTCGTAGCCGGTGACCAATGCGTCCTCGAAGGCCGCGTTCATGAACGCGATTCGCCGGTCGATCGCGGCTGCCGGCACCGGCACGTGTCGTCGGACCTCCGCAAGAATGGCCGGTGACCAGCGCGGTTGATAGAGGTCTTCCTCAGCCAGCCGCAACAGGAAGTCGCACAGTGCGTTGGGGATCAGAACGTTGGCGTCCAGGACCGCGATCGTCGTCACCCGTCAGGCCGCGTCATCCGTCTCGACCGGTGCGGGCTGTCCGTACATGCCCATCTCGACCGCGTCTGCAGTCAACTCGTCGAGGAGCGCCCGCCGGGCCTGCCCACGCCGATCCCGATAGGCCAGAACCTGGTCAAGCGGGATCCGGCGCGACGAGTTCGGCCGCGAATAGCCGATCTCGCCGGCCTCCAGCAGTTTGATCAGGGTGGGACGGGACACTCCGAGCAACCCCGCTGCCTCGGTGGTCGTCAACTCCCGGTCCACCGGCACGATTGCCACCCCCCGACCGGAGGCCAGGACATCGGCGATCCGGGTCAACACGTCCCGCACGGACGACGACACCTCGACCTGCACCCCACCACGGGTTACCGCCAAAGCCCCCGAGCCGTCGTGGAGCAGGCTGACCAACTCGGTAAGCGAATGGCGTTCGCTGTCCCCCGGCATGATCGCTTCCGCAGCCATAGCCCCTCCCTACCGTTCGACGCCATCACCATCATCCCCTGAAGTGAAAAAAGTGCAACCACCTTCGCGGTTCGGAGCGGCCCGAGCTGGCGGCGGGCTCGCTCATGTCACCAATTGCGCAAATCGTACGAGTCGTACAAGCTTCGACGGACGCCGCCATTACCACTCAGCGCGCCCACGAGCGCCGACGGGCTCCCTCCCGACGCCGACCGGGGAGGGAGCCCGCCGGCTCAGGGTGGCGTCACTGTTTGACGTGGGCGTTGACGAAGGACGGGTAGCCGAAGACGCTGGAGATGAAGACCCCGCCGGCCTTGGACCCGTGGACCGTGTAGGCCACGTCGACGAAGAGCGGCACCACCGGGGCGTACTCGGTCATGATCCGCTGGTCGAGCTTGCCCCACTCGGGCCCCTGGTCGGCCGGGGGCATCGCCTGGATCCGGTCGATCTCGGCGTTGACCGCCGGGTCGTTGAAGTACGCCTGGTTGCTGTTGCCCTCGGCCTTGATGGTGCGGCCGTCGTAGAGCACCGGCAGGATCGACGCGCCGCTGGGCCAGTCGGCGGCCCAGTTGCCGATGTAGAGGTCCCACGGGTTGTTCTTCTTCTTGATCTCGTCGAGCTTCGCGTCGTCCGGGATGTTCCGCACAGTGATCTTGAAGCCGGCGCGTTCCAGGTTGCCCTTGAGCTGGGTGCCGATCTGCTGTTCGGTGGCGCTGTCGGCCACCCCGAGGACCAGCTCCGGGGTTTTCCCGCCGAGCAGTTCCTTGGCCTTGTCGACGTCGCCGTTGGCACCGGCCGGGTAGGCGTCGTACGCCTGGTAGCCGATGGTGGACGGCGGCATCAGGGTGGTCATCGGCTGGGCGACGGTCTGCCCACCGAGGGCCTTGACCAGGCCGTCCCGGTCGATGGCGTAGTTGAGCGCCCGCCGGACCGCGAGGTCGGTCACCCGCTGGTTGTTGATCACCAACTGGTTGGCGCTCGGCGTCGGGGACAGGATGCTCCGCGCCTTGAGGGCCTGGTCCTGGGCGACCCGCGCGACCAGCGAGGCGGGCACGTAGTTCCAGGCCAGCGCGCTCTGGTCGGTGCCGTTGTCGGCGATCACCCGGTTGACGGCCGCGTCGGGTGTCGGCCCGAAGGTCCAGACGAACTGGTCCGGATACTGGTGGCGGACCGGGTCGGTGGCGGCGTCCCAGTGCGGGTTGCGGTCCAGGGTGAGTTGCACCCCGGCCTGGTTCTTGGCGATCTTGTACGGTCCGGAGGAGAACGGCTTCTGGTCCAGGTTGACCCCGGTGTCCCGGTCCGGCCGCAGTGGCGCGGTCGTCGGCAGCGAGACCGCGAACGGCAGGTCGCAGCGGGGCTTGGCGAACTCGAACCGCACCGTCTTGGCGTCCGGGGTGGTCAGGCCCGGCGGCAGCGACGTCCTGTTCTTCGCGAAGTCCCACTTCGTGTCGTACTGCGGGCTGTCGGCCAGCCACTCCTGCAGGTAGGTGGGGCCGCCGGTCAGGTCGGGGTCGAAGGAGCGGGCGATGCCGTACGCGATCTCCTTGGACGTGATCGGGCTGCCGTCCTCGAACTTGACCCCGTCCTTGACGGTGAACTCCCAGACCCGGCAGTCGCTGTTGACGTTGTTGCCGGGGGTCTGCGCCAGGTCACCGACCAGGACCAGGCCACCCTTGCCGTCGTCCTTCCAGGTGGTCAGGTAGCGGGCGAAGAGCGGGTTGGCCATCAGCCCGGCGAAGGAGTACGTCCGCTGCGGGTCCAGGTGGGAGATGGGCGTCTCCCGGATGACGGTGAAGGTGCCGCCCTTCGCCGCGCCGGCCACCTCGGCGGCGGGGCCCTGCGAGTCCTTCGGGTCGGTGGCGATCACCCCGGTCTGCTGCCGGCCGGTGTCCACGGTGGTGCCTTCGCCCGTGTTCTCCGAGCAGGCCCCCAACGCCACCACCAGGGCGATCGCGCCGCCTGCGGCGGCTGCTGCGCGTGGTCGCATTCCTACCTCCTCCACCCCGTCACCGTCGGGCGTGAACGCCGACGTCCCGAGGATCGTCAAGAAGAAAAACTTCGGACTGTCTAACAGATGTCGACAACTCTTGTCGCCCGGCGGGCCGGGTGCGCTGCACCCGACAGGCCGCCCGCCGGCTCAGCGCAGCCGTACCCGGGGGTCGATCGCCGCGTACAGCAGGTCCACCAGCACGTTCGCCAGCACCACGAAGACCGCCGCGATCAGCACGGTCGCCATGATGGTGGGCAGGTCACCGGCGCGCACCGCGTCGACCGCCGTGCGCCCCATGCCGTTGAGGCCGAAGGTGGTCTCGGTGATCACCGTGCCGCCGAGCGCGCCGCCGACGTCCAGGCCGGCGATGGTCACCACCGGGGTGATCGCCGCGCGCAGCGCGTGCCGGCCGTACACCGTGGGTTGGGACAGACCCTTGGCCCGCGCGGTGCGGACGAAGTCCTCGGACAGCGTCTCCAGCATCTGCGCCCGGGACAGCCGGGCGTAGATGGCGGAGAAGAGGAACGCCAGCGCCAGCCAGGCCAGCACCAGGCCACTGGCCCAGCGCACCGGGTCGTCCAGCAGCGGCGTGTAGCTGGGCACCGGCAGCCAGCGCAGCGTGTAGACGAACACCAGCAGCAGCACCGCCCCCACGAAGTACAGCTGCAACGACGCCCCGGTCAGTGAGAAGCCGATCGCCGCCCGGTCCAGCCAGGTGCCCCGGCGCAGCGCCGACACCACACCCAGGCCCACCCCGAGCAGCAGCCACAGCACCGCCGCCGGGACGACGATGCTCAACGTCACCGGCAGCACCCGGGAGATGGTGTCGCTGACCGCCTCGTTGGACACGTACGACCAGCCCAGGCAGGGCGCGTCGCACCGGCCACCCTGGGCGCTGCCGAGGTCCCGGCCGGTGACGATGCCCTTCATGTAGCCGGCGTACTGGCTGATCAGCGGGTCGCGCAGGCCCAACTCCTGACGGACCCGTTCCAACCGTTCCGGGTTGCAGTTCTTCGGGCACATGCCGGTGACCGGGTCCCGGGGCAGGGCGAAGAACATCAGGAAGCTGAGCACGCTCACCGCGAAGAGCGTCAACGTCGCCGAGAAGAGCCGCTTGACCAGGAACCGCGCCACCGCCGCGCCCTCCTACCGGGACGACTTCGGGTCGAGCGCGTCGCGCAACGCGTCACCGAAGAGGTTGAAGGCGAACACGAGCGCAAAGATCGTGACGCCGGGGAAGAAGACGTACGCCGGGTCGGTCTGGAGGTAGTCCAGGCTGCGGTAGATCATCCGGCCGAAGCTGGGGGTGGCGTCGGTCAACCCGACCCCGATGAACGACAACGCCGCCTCGCCGGTGACGTACGCCGGCACCGCCAGCGAGAAGGACACCAGGATCGGCGCCCAGAGGTTGGGCAGCAGTTGCCGGAACAGCATGTGTCCCAGCCCCGCGCCGCTGGCCCGCGCCGCCTCCACGAACTCCCGCTCGCGCAGCGCGATCACCTGCCCGCGCACCAGCCGGGCGGTGCTCGTCCAGCCGAACAGCGCGAAGACGGCGATCAGCACCCCGATCTGGAACGCGGCCGGCACCTCGTCCCGCTGGCCGTAGAAGCGCAGCGCGAGGGTCGGCGTCAACGCCAACGCGATGATCAGGAACGGCATCGCCAGGGTCAGGTCGGTGACCCAGTTGACCACCGCGTCCACCCAGCCGCCCAGGTAGCCGGCGACGGTGCCCAGCACGACACCGATCACCGCCGTGGTCACCGCCGCCGCCACGGCGATGAACAGTGAGGTACGCAGCCCGTGCACCAGCCGGATGAAGATGTCCCGGCCCAGCCCCGGCTCCAGCCCGAACCAGTGTTCCCCGGTCACCCCGCCGGCATAACCGAGCGGCATCCCGAACCCGTCCAACCGGGACTGGAACTGCTCCCGGGGTCCGACCCCGTACGCCCACTCGATCAGCGGGACGGCGAGCGCCACCAGCACGAAGAAGACCAGCAGCGCACCGCTGAACAGCCCGGTCCGGTCGCGCCGCAGCCGGGCCCAGGCGAGCTGTCCGGGCGAGCGTCCGACGAACCCGGGCCCGGACCGGTCGCCACCCGGCCCCGTCCCGGTCTCGGCTTCGGCCAGCGCCGCCGGATCGACCGGGGACACACTCATCGCGCCACCTCCCCGGCGTTCCCGTCCAGCCGACCCGCACCGTCGCCCGCAGGCGTCGCGTCCACGACGGCACCGCCCGGACCGGCCGCGCCCGGGTGGGACGGGGTCGGCGGTCCGGCCTCCGGGAAGTGGCAGGCGGCCGCCTGCCGGGCCTCGTCGCGGGCCACCAGCGTCGGCTCCTCGCGGGCGCACACCTCCTGCGCCCGGGGGCACCGGGTACGGAACCGGCACCCCGACGGCGGGTCCAGCGGCGTCGGCACCTCCCCGGTCAGCCTGATCCGCCCGGCCGGGCCGAGCGTGCCCACGTCCGGGATCGCCGACAGCAACGCCCGGGTGTACGGGTGCCGGGGTCGCTGGTAGATGTCGTCCCGGTCGCCGATCTCCACGATCCGGCCCAGGTACATCACCGCGACCCGTTGGCAGAAGTGCCGCACCACGGCCAGGTCGTGCGCGATGAACACGAACGCCAGGCCGAGGTCGCGTTGCAGGTCCCGCAGCAGGTTCACCACCTGTGCCTGGATCGAGACGTCGAGGGCGGAGACCGGCTCGTCGGCGACGATCAGCCTGGGTCGCAGGGCCAGCGCGCGGGCGATCCCGATCCGTTGCCGCTGCCCACCGGAGAACTCGTGCGGGTACCGGTTGTAGTGCTCCGGATTGAGCCCGACCAGTTCCAGCAGTTCCCGGACCCGCGCCTTCACCCCGCCGGGTGGGTCGATCCCGTTGACCTGCAACGGCATCGCCACGATCCGCCCGACGGTGTGCCGGGGGTTCAGCGAGGCGTACGGGTCCTGGAAGATGATCTGGAGGTCCTGCCGCAGCGGGCGCAGCTCACGCCGACGGGCGTGGGTGATGTCCCGGCCGGCGAACTCGATCGTCCCGGCGGTCGGCTCCAGCAGCCGGACCAGCATCCGGCCGGTGGTGCTCTTACCGCAGCCGGACTCCCCCACGAGCCCCAACGTCTCGCCGGGCCGCACGTCGAAGTCGAGCCCGTCGACGGCCCGCACCAGCCCCCGGGACCGCAGGCCGCTGCGTACCGGGAAGTGCTTGGTCAACCCCCGCACCCGCAACAACGGCTCGGCCGCGTTCACGGCATCCGCCTCTCGCCCGCGACTGCGGGACTCCGCTGCGCTACGTTCCTCGCGCTCATGGCAGCCGCCTCTCGCCAGCGACTGCGGGACTCCGCTGCGCTACGTTCCTCGCGCTCATGGCAGCCGCCTCTCGCTCAAAGCCCCGGCTGCCAGGCGGGTGCGCTCGTCGGGGGGCAGGTGGCAGGCGACCAGGTGGCCGTCCGCGCCGGTCGGGACGAGGCGCGGCACCTCGGCGCGGGAGCGGTCGCCGGCGTACCGGCAGCGCGGGTGGAACGCGCAGCCGGGGGGCAGGTGGATCAGGGAGGGCGGGTTGCCCGGGATGGGCACCAGGTCCGCGTCCGGGTCGCCGTGCAGCGACGGCACGCTGGAGAGCAGTCCCCAGGTGTACGGATGCTGCGCCCGGCGGAGCACCTGTGCCGCGCTGCCCTGCTCGACCACCCGACCGGCGTACATCACCAGCACGTCGTCGGCGACCTGGGCGACCACCCCCAGGTCGTGGGTGATCAGGACGATCGCGGTGTGGAACTCGGCCTGGAGGTCGGCGAGCAGATCGAGGATCTGCGCCTGCACCGTCACGTCCAGGGCGGTGGTCGGCTCGTCGGCGATGATCAGCGCCGGGTCGTTGACCAGCGCCATCGCGATCATCGCCCGCTGCCGCATGCCGCCGGAGAACTCGTGCGGGTACTGGTCGTGACGGCGGGCCGGCTGCGGGATGCCCACCCGGTCGAGCATGTCCACGGCACGGGCCCGTGCCGCCCGCCGCCCCGCCCGGGGGTGGTGCACCCGGTACGCCTCCGCGATCTGCCGCCCCACGGTGTAGTAGGGGTGCAGCGCGGAGAGCGGATCCTGGAAGATCATCGCCACGTCCCGGCCGCGCAGCCGGCGCATCCGGTCCTCGGGGAGGCCGACGAGTTGCCGGCCGCCGACGGTGATCGCGCCGGTGACGGTGCTGCGCCGGGGGTCGTGCAGGCCGAGGACGGCCAGCGAGGTGACGCTCTTGCCGGAGCCCGACTCGCCGACGATGCCGAGCGTCCGGCCGCGCCGGACGGTGAAGGACACCCCGTCGACCGCGCGCACCACACCGTCGGCGGTGTCGAACCGCACCCGCAGGTCGTCCACCCGCAGGTACGGCTCGTCGCCGACGCGCTGTCCCGGCACGGCCGGGCCGGCGTCCGGCGGACCGGGCGGCGCTGCTTGCGGACTGTCCACGACCGCCTCCCTCGGGTTGTAGGGAACCTACAACAAAGAGCCGAGGCTGAAAATAAGCTACGGACCGTGAGCTGACAGCGGACCACAGCGTAACGACCCGATGACCCCGCCGCGCGCCCCGGC
The DNA here is from genome assembly GCF_040649765.1 of Micromonospora sp. NPDC048894. NCBI lineage: Bacteria > Bacillati > Actinomycetota > Actinomycetes > Micromonosporales > Micromonosporaceae > Micromonospora > Micromonospora sp. NPDC048894. The sequence continues at coordinate 438,930 of NZ_JBEZFY010000005.1, forward strand.
CGCCCCGCCCGAACCAGCGCGCCCGCCGTCGCGGCCCCGCGTCGCCGTGCGGTGTCGTCACCCGCCTGTCGCACCCGGGGTGCGACCATGGCCATGGTGCCCGATGGAGGATGCCCGGCGACACGAGGTGGAGGTGACCGACCATGACCGCAGCGGTGTTCGGCCACGACGGACCGTGGACCGAAGAGGAGTACCTCTCCCTCGATGAGACGTCCCAACGCGTCGAACTCTTCGACGGGAGCCTCCAAGTGACCCCAGCCCCCACCCCCCGCAACCAGCGCATCTCGCGCAAACTGGGCAACATACTCGAACCGGCGGCCGAGAAGGTCGGTCTGGAACTGCTGGAGGCGGTGAACGTTCGACTCCGGCCCGGCCGCATCCCCATCCCCGACCTCATCATCACCGACCCGGTGAATCTGGACGTGCTCATGATCGAGGCAGATGAAGTGCACCTCATCTGCGAGATCATCTCGCCGAGCAACGCGTCCACCGACAAGGTCCTGAAGATGCACTACTACGCGGCAGCCGGCATCGAGTGGTACCTGCTGGTGGAGCAGAAGACCGGCACGCTACGCCTCTACCGTCGGCGGGGCCGCCACTACACGGAACACTCCGCCACCAAACGCGGAGAAACCCTGCGCCTGCTTGAGCCGGTGCAGGCCACGATCCGCCCGGAGGAGCTGGTGCCCTGACGGATGTCGGTCGGCTCGCTAGGGTCGGTCCATGACCGAGTTCGATGCCGCAGCCGCCGCCGTGCAGGCCGCCCTCGACGCGGGCGCCCGGTATGCCGACGCCCGGGTGATGCACCTGCGCTACGAGTCGATGTCCGCGCGCAACGGCGACATCGAGGAGCTGACCCAGGACGAGAGCCTCGGCCTGGGGGTGCGCGCGCTGGTCGGGTCGGGGTGGGGCTTCCACGCCGTACCCGAGCTGTCCGACGCGGCGGCGCGCGAAGCCGGCCGGCGGGCCGCGCAGGTCGCCGCCGCGAGCGCCCGGGTGCCCGGCCCGCCGATCACGCTGACCCCGGCCGAGCCGGTGGTGGCGAGCTGGGCCTCCGACTGCGCCGTCGATCCGCTCGGGGTGGCCCTGTCCGACAAGGGCGACCTGCTGGTCCGGGCCACCGAGGCGGCCCGCGGGCAGGGGGCCGACCTGGCCCAGGGGCTCTACCAGGTCTGGGACACCCGCAAGTGGTTCGTCTCCAGCGAGGGGCACCGCATCGACCAGCACATCCGCGAGTGCGGCGGCGGCATCTCGGCCACCTCGATCGGCGAGCACGAGACCCAGCGCCGCTCCTGGCCGAGCTACCGGGGCCAGTACGGCACCACCGGCTGGGAGCTGGTCGAGTCGCTGGATCTGACCGGGCACGCCGCCCGGATCGCCGACGAGTCCCGGGCGCTGCTCACCGCCCCGGAGTGCCCGGCCGGCGAGACCGACCTGATCCTCGGCGACGAGCAGCTCGCGTTGCAGATCCACGAGTCGGTCGGGCACGCCATCGAGCTGGACCGCATCCTCGGCTGGGAGGCGGCGTTCGCCGGCACCTCCTGGCTCGACCTGGCCCAGCTCGGCTCGCTGCGCTACGGCTCCGAGCTGATGAACGTCACCATCGACCCGACGATCCCCGGCGCGCTGGGCAGCTTCGGCTTCGACGACGAGGGCTCCCCGGCGGTCAAACGCGACGCGGTACGCGAAGGCCGCTGGGTCGGGGTGCTCGCCGGCCGGGACTCGGCCGCCGTCGCCGGCCTGGACCACGGCGGCAGCGTACGCGCCGACGGCTGGGCCCGGCTGCCGATGGTGCGGATGACCAACGTGGGCCTGGAACCCGGCCCGCACACCCTCGACGAGATCATCGCGGCGACCGACGACGGGGTGCTGATGGACGTCAACCGGTCCTGGTCGATCGACGACCGGCGGCTCAACTTCCAGTTCGGCTGCGAGATCGCCTGGGAGGTGCGCAACGGCCGGCGCGGCCGGATGCTGCGCAACCCCACCTACACCGGCATCGGGCCGCTGTTCTGGCGGTCGATGGACATGCTCTCCTCCGAGATCGTCCCGTGGGGCACCCCGAACTGCGGCAAGGGTCAGCCCGGCCAGATCGGGCACACCGGCCATCCGGCCGCACCGGCCCGGTTCCGGGGCGTCCGGGTGGGGGTACGGGCATGACCGGCCTGCGGGACGCCGGGGCGACCGAGCTGGACGTCGCCGCCCGGGTGGTGGAGCTGGTCCACCAGCTCGCCGGGCCGGCCGCCGAGGCCGAGGCCATCGTCGTCCGGCACGACCTGGCGCTGACCCGGTTCGCCAACTCGTTCATCCACCAGAACGTCGCCGGGTCTCAGGTGACGGTGCGGCTGCGGGTGCACGTCGACGGCCGCACGGCCACCGGTGGCGGCAGCCTGGTCGACCCGGACGGGCTGCGCGCCCTGGTCGGGCGGACCCTCGCCGCGGCCCGGCTCTGCCCGCCCGACCCGGCCTGGCCGGGGCTGACCCCACCGTCGGCGGTCCACTCCAACGGCCTGCTCGACGAGGCGACCGCCTACGCCGAGCCGGCGGACCGCGCCGACCGGGTCCGGGCCTTCGTCGACGCGGTGGGCGGGCTGGAGGCAGCCGGCTACTGCCGCACCTCCTACCGGTCGGGGGCGTTCGCCAACTCGGCCGGCCAGTCGGCGCAGGGGCGCACCACCGAGGCGGCGATGGACGGCATCGCCCGCACGGGCGGCGCGGACGGGGTGGCCCGGCTCTGCGCCGGTCGCCTCGACGAGGTGGACGGCACGCTCCTGGGGGTCCGGGCGGCGGCGAAGGCACGGGCCGCCGCCGACCCGGTCGAGCTGCCCCCGGGCCGGTACGAGGTGGTCCTCGAACCGGCCGCCGTGGCCGACCTGTTGCAGAATCTCGCCTGGTCCGGTTTCAACGGCAAGCGGTACGTCGAACGTCAGTCGTTCGCCCGCCCCGGCACCGCCCAGTTCGATCCGGCGGTGACCCTGGTCGACGACCCGACCGGCACGCTGCCGTTCGACCTGGAGGGCACCCCGCGTCGGGCGCTCACCCTGGTCGAGGCGGGCACCACCCGTGCGGTGGCCCACGACCGGCGCAGCGCCGTCGCGGCGGGCACGACGTCGACCGGGCACGGGACGCCTGACGGGTCCACCTTCGGCCCGGTCCCCAGCAACCTGCGGTTGCTCGGGGCACCCGACGGCGGCCCGACCGGCGGGGCGGTGGACCCGGCGACAGACGGCGACCCGACCGGCGACCCGGTGCCGGGGGCGGTGGTGGATGCGGACACCGCCGCGCTGGTCGCCCCGATGACCCGGGGGCTGCTGGTCAGCGACTTCTGGTACACCCGGGTGCTCGACCCGTTGAGCCTGGTGATCACCGGGTTGACCCGCAACGGGGTGTGGCTGGTGGAGGACGGTGTGCCGGTGCGGGCGGTGCGGAACTTCCGCTTCACCGAGTCGTACCCCCGGGCGTTGGGGCCGGGCACGGTGCTCGGCCTCGGCCGGCGGCCGGTCCGCCAGCCGGACCGCACCGACGGCGGCTGGTGGGAGGGACCACCGCTGCGGCTGGCCTCGTGGAACTTCACCGGTGGCGCCTCGGGCTGACCGGTTCCCGCTGGTCCGCCGGGGGGTGTGGCCGGTTGGCCGCAACCGGTCAGGATTGATCACGGTCCGGGTCTTTCCAAGGTGCGGGACACACGGGACACTGCGTTGCGCGGCCCGACCGTGATGATCGGCGTAACGTGTGTCACTTAGCTGCGCCGATGTCCCGGCGTGGTCGCCTGCTTGCGCACGACGCGGCAGTGGACACGGTCCGGCCGGTCCACTGACCGGCACGGAACGTGAACCGCCCGCCCGCGAGGGCCCGTCCCGTCAGGAAGACGACTCGAATGACATCAACGGCAACGAAGCCGCGGGGTGCGCGGGCGCGCGCCGCCATCGCGGCGAAGACGTTGCGGACCGACCGCTGGTGGTTCGCCCCCCTGATCACCGTCGTCGGGCTCAGCGCCTGGGTGGCGTACGCGACCGTCCGGGTGTTCATGCACAAGTGGTACTGGGTGGACCAGTACCACTACCTGACGCCGTTCTACTCCCCCTGTGTGACCGACCGGTGTGTCGAGGGTTCCTCGCACTTCGGCACTCTCCTGCCCGGCTGGTGGATCATCCCGGACGCGGCGCTGACCCTGCCGTTCCTGCTGCTGTTCCGGTTGACCTGCTACTACTACCGCAAGGCGTACTACCGGTCGTTCTGGTTGTCGCCGCCGGCCTGCGCGGTGCCGGACGGGCACAAGTCCTACTCCGGGGAGACCCGGTTCCCGCTGCTCGGGCAGAACCTGCACCGCTACTTCTTCTACGCCGCCGCGATCATCTCGCTGATCAACACCTGGGACGCGGTCCTGGCCTTCCACTCGCCCGAGGGCTTCGGCTTCGGGCTGGGCAACATCGTCCTGCTGGTCAACGTGGTGATGCTGTGGGCGTACACGATCTCCTGCCACTCCTGCCGGCACATCATCGGCGGGCGGCTCAAGCACTTCTCCGCGCACCCGGTGCGGTACCGGGCCTGGACGTTCGTGTCCAAGCTGAACACCCGGCACATGCAGCTCGCCTGGATCACCCTCGGCACGCTGGCCTTCACCGACTTCTACGTGATGGCCATCGCCGCCGGCTGGTTCACCGACCTGCGGTTCATCAACTAGAGGGCGCGGCGACATGACCACTACCACTCGCATCGAACGACACCACTACGACGTCGTCGTGATCGGGGCCGGCGGCGCCGGCCTGCGCGCGGCGATCGAGGCCCGGCTCGCCGGCAAGAAGACCGCGATCATCTCCAAGTCGCTCTTCGGCAAGGCGCACACCGTGATGGCCGAGGGCGGCGCGGCTGCCGCGATGGGGAACGTGAACAGCCGGGACAACTGGCAGGTGCACTTCCGCGACACCATGCGCGGCGGCAAGTTCCTCAACAACTTCCGGATGGCCGAGCTGCACGCGAAGGAGTCGCCGCAGCGGATCTGGGAGCTGGAGACGTACGGGGCGCTCTTCGACCGGACCAAGGACGGCAAGATCTCCCAGCGCAACTTCGGTGGGCACGAGTACCCCCGGCTGGCGCACGTCGGTGACCGGACCGGCCTGGAGCTGATCCGCACCCTCCAGCAGAAGATCGTCTCCCTCCAGCAGGAGGACAAGCGCGACCTCGGCGACTACGAGGCCCGGATCAAGGTGTTCTCCGAGACCACCGTCACCGAGCTGCTGCTCGACGGCGACCGGGTGGCCGGGGCGTTCGGCTACTACCGGGAGTCCGGGGAGTTCATCCTGTTCGAGGCCCCGGCGGTGGTGCTGGCCACCGGCGGCGTCGGCCGCTCCTACAAGGTCACCTCGAACTCCTGGGAGTACACCGGGGACGGGCACGCGTTGGCCCTGCGCGCCGGGGCCACGCTGATCAACATGGAGTTCCTCCAGTTCCACCCGACCGGCATGGTCTGGCCGCCCTCGGTGAAGGGCATCCTGGTCACCGAGTCGGTGCGCGGTGACGGCGGGGTGCTGAAGAACTCCGACGGCAAGCGGTTCATGTTCGACTACGTCCCCGACGTCTTCCGCAAGCAGTACGCGGAGACCGAGGAGGAGGCGGACCGCTGGTACACCGACCCGGACAACAACCGACGCCCGCCGGAGCTGCTCCCCCGCGACGAGGTCGCCCGTGCGATCAACAGCGAGGTCAAGGCCGGTCGGGGTACGCCGGCCGGCGGTGTCTACCTGGACATCGCCTCCCGGCGTTCGGCCGACGAGATCCGTCGCCGACTGCCGTCGATGTACCACCAGTTCAAGGAACTGGCCGACGTCGACATCACGGCCGAGCCGATGGAGGTCGGGCCGACCTGCCACTACGTGATGGGCGGCGTCGAGGTGGACCCGGACTCCGGGGCCGCGTACGGCACCGTGCAGGGGCTGTTCGCCGCTGGTGAGGTGTCCGGTGGCATGCACGGCTCCAACCGGTTGGGCGGCAACTCCCTGTCCGACCTGCTGGTCTTCGGCAAGCGGGCGGGCGGGCACGCGGCGTCGTACACCGATCAGCTGACCTCGCGGCCGAAGGTGCCGGTGGGTGCGGTGGAGACCGCCGTGGAGGCGGCGCTGGCGCCGTTGCAGCGGGACACCGGGGAGAACCCGTACACCCTGCAGCAGGACCTCCAGGCGGTGATGGGGGATCTGGTCGGGATCATCCGCCGGGAGGGCGAGCTGGTCGACGCGCTGCACAGGCTGACCGAGCTGCGCGAGCGGGTGGCGAAGGTGAGCGCGGCCGGCGGCCGGCGCTACAACCCGGGCTGGCACCTGGCGTTGGACCTGCGCAACATGCTGGTCGTCTCGGAGTGCACCGCGAAGGCGGCGCTGGAGCGGCAGGAGTCGCGCGGCGGGCACACCCGCGAGGACTTCCCGACCATGGATCCGAGCTGGCGTCGGGTCAACCTGGTCTGCGCCCTGGACGGCGACACCGTCCGGCTGGAGCACAAGCCGCTGCCGAAGATGCGGGCCGAGTTGATCGGTCTCTTCGACCGGACCGAGCTGGCCAAGTATCTGACCGACGAGGAGCTGGCCGACTTCGACGCCCTCACCGAGGAGGCGAACTGATGGGAAGCAAGAGGGAGTTCCGCATCTGGCGGGGCGACGAGACCGGCGGTGACCTCCAGGACTACTCGGTCGAGGTGAACGAGGGCGAGGTCGTCCTCGACGTCATCCACCGGCTCCAGGCCACCGAGGCGCCGGACCTGGCCTGCCGGTGGAACTGCAAGGCGGGCAAGTGCGGCTCCTGCTCGATGGAGATCAACGGCAAGCCCCGGCTGAGCTGCATGACCCGGATGTCGACGTTCGAGGAGTCGGAGACCGTCACGGTCACCCCGCTGCGGACCTTCCCGGTGATCCGGGACCTGGTCACGGACGTCTCGTTCAACTACGAAAAGGCGCGGGAGACGCCGGCCTTCGCCCCGCCGGCCGACCTGGCCCCGGGCGAGTACCGGATGCAGCAGGTCGACGTGGAGCGCTCGCAGGAGTTCCGCAAGTGCATCGAGTGCTTCCTGTGCCAGAACGTGTGCCACGTGATCCGCGACCACGAGGAGAACAAGCCGGCCTTCTCCGGCCCCCGGTTCTTCATCCGGGCCGCCGAGCTGGACATGCACCCGTTGGACGCGAAGACCGACCGCAAGCAGTACGCGCAGCAGGAGCAGGGGCTCGGCTTCTGCAATATCACCAAGTGCTGCACGGAGGTCTGCCCCGAGCACATCAAGATCACCGATAACGGGATCATCCCCATGAAGGAACGGGTCGTCGACCGCAGGTACGATCCCCTGGTATGGCTCGGTAGCAAGATCTTCCGTCGGGGCGAGACGCCCCAGAGCACCGCGAACAGCGCGGGAAAGGGGTCCGTGGTGCACAGCGGCGCTCGTCAGACCGGGGTCCACTCGCACGCCGGCGGTTCCGGCGACCCGGCCGCGGAGGCCCAGGCGCAGCAGGGTGTGAACTGGCACCGCGAGGTCCCGCACCCGACGATGCCGGCGGTCGACGACCGGGGCAGGCTCCCGCTGACGGAGCTGACCTTCGACCGGGCGGCGGCCCCGTCGCCGTTCGGTGACGACGTCACCTTCCCGCTGCCGCCGGAGCACCTCAACTTCGCCCACCCGAGCCAGGACGACAAGCCGGCAGGCGAGGGCGACAGGCACTGACGCCACCCGGCGGGCCCGCAAGCACTGACGCCACCCGGCGGGCCCGCAACGGGCACGACAGACGACGGGGGTCGCGGCGCAAGCCGCGGCCCCCGTCGCCGTCCGCACCCGGGTGGCCGACCCGTCAGTCGGCGGCCAGCAGCGGGCGGAGGGCGGCGACGATCGGCGCGTCGGCGGGAAGCCAGGTGACGCTGTCCAGCTCACCGGCGGCGAGCCAGCGCAGCGCGGAGTGTTCCAGCGCGCGCGGCTGGTCGCCGTGCAACAGGCGGGCCGCGTACACCTTCAACACCGACCGGCCGTGGGCCATCCGGACGTCCCGGCCGATCCGGTCGCCGATCTCCACCCGGACGGCCAGCTCCTCGGCGCACTCGCGGATCAGCGCGGCCGTCTCGCTCTCGCCCGGCTCGACCTTGCCGCCGGGAAACTCGAACATGCCGGCGACCTCGGGGGGCGCGGTGCGCGCACAGGCGAGCACCCGCCCCGCGGAGATGATCGCCGCACCCACGACCACCCGCGGCTCACGCCGGTCGGTCTGCCCGTCACCGCTACACCGTTCGGTCTGCACGGGCGTCCAGCGTGCCAGATCAATCGTCGGTTTGGGTACCGTCCTCGACCGGTAGGCCAATAAGAGACGGAAGTGTGGGCGTGGACACACCGCCGTCAGGTCGACAGACTGTTAACACCACGAGGACACGGGACGGCGACGATTTGGCCACAAGCCGGCAACGGCGCCTGGGAGGTGCGGTGATGCGTGCGCTGTTCACCAGCCGAACCAAGCACGACTATCTCAGTGACGCCCTCACGCTCCTGCACGGGTGGACCCGTGACGGTGAGCAGATCCGCCGCACCCTGGTAATGGACGACTCCCAGCACGCGGAGCTGACCGAGCGGGTCAAGGTCGTCGCGGACGCGCTGCGGTTGCGACCGGACATCAGCCGACAGGACACCGAGACGCGCATCCGGGTCGGCCACGGCGACGGCGAGCCACTCACCGACGGTGAGGTGCTGCTCGCCGCCCGCATCGAGGACGCGTACCGTGCGGTGACGGCGGACTGAGCGCCCCGCGACGGCGGGCACCCGTCCGACGGCAGCACGCCCACGGCCACCCCCGTCATCGTCGGCCCCCGTCCGCCACCGCACCGTCGCCACCAGCCTCAGCCTAGGGCCGATCAGCGGCCGACCAGCTCCCCGGAACGTCCGACCCACCCCCACCGAGTGGTCAACTCGACACCGTCGGTCACGGTCACCGCATCGGTTCACCCTGCGCGGTGGGCAACCGAAGGGCCTGGCGTACGGCGAGCTCGGTGGCCGGGTCCGGGTGCTGCCCCGCCTGTGCCACGATCTGGAGCAGCCTGCCCCGGTCGGGCTCGCCGTCGGCGTCCCGCCAGGCCGGCTCGTCCTGCTCCATCTCGGTGAGCAGCCGTTCCATCGCCGGCCGGACCGCCTCCGGCCAGGGTTCCCGGCGCAACCGGAACCACATGTCGGTGTGGGTGCCCTCGGCCCGGCGGACCGCGTCACGCAACGTCGCCGGGGTGGCGGTCGACCCGCTGGCCACCAGGGCGGCCCGCGCCTCGGTCCAGTCCCGGCTGGCCAGCAGGTAGCCGAGCTGCGCCGGGTCGAGCACCGTACTGTCCATCCGCAGCGGACGGGACAGCTGGGTCGGTGAGGTCAGATAGCAGGTGATGGTGGGATCGGTGGACCAGTCGACCCGGGTCGGCAGGTACCAGCTCAACCGCACCTCGGCGGGCAACCCCAGCGGGTCCACCACGTAGCTGCGCTGGCGCTGCCGGCAGAGCGTCTCCGCCCGCTGGGAGAGCGCCGCCGCGCCGGGGTAACGCTCGTCGGCGGAGCGTTCGTACGCCGGAAAGTCGTCGACGTACTCGGCGTTGTGGGGCGCGTCACAGCCGACCCGGGTGACCTGCTCCGGCGCGGTACGGCTGGCGGTGGCCCCGGTTGGCACCCGGAAGCAGTCCCCCACCCGTAGCCCCCGCAGCCCGGTGTCCGGGTCGGTGCCGGTCGTCGTGACGCCCCACGCCACCAGGCCGGCCAGCACCCAGCCGCCGAGAAGCACCAGCCCGGCGGTCACCAGACCCTTCCCCCGCTCGCCCTCGCGCCTGATCCGTCGCAGCGCGAACACGGCGGTGACCGGCGCGAGCACCCCGCCGAGCAGGCCGAACACGAGGGTGACGACGGCCATCCGGTTCAGCCGGCCCCGGGTGGGCGGCCGCTGCGGCCACGGCTCCCAGTCGGGCACGTCGGTGGTGCCCGCCCGGCGGGGCGCAGCCGCGTCCGCGCCACCGGTCGGTGCCGACGAGGGCTCCGGCCGGGCCTCGTCGGTGGGTTGCGCCTCGGAATGCTCGCTGGTCACGCCGCTTCCCTCCCCCGTCGCCCGCGTCTGGCCAGGCATGGGGAGACTAGTCGACGGGGCCAACCGGCGGGCAACCGCCGACGCTGGCGGGCACCTCCTACCGTGGATTCCATGGCAAATGCGACGTACGACCGCAAGGAGCAGTTCAACCAGATCCGCAGTGGACTGCTCGACGGGGAACAGATCATCGCCGTCTACGACGCCGTCGGCACCGGCACCGGGTTCATCGGCCTGACCGACCGGCGGGTGATCATCCAGGACCGGTCATTCGTGGGGAAGAAGTTCGCGATCACCAGCATCCCGTACTCCAAGATCACTAGCGTGAGCGTGGTGAGCAACAAGTCGTGGGGCGGGGAGTTCTTCTCCACCGGCTCGATCGCGGTGCACGTCGGCACCCACACCTACGAGGTGGAGTTCCGGGGGGCGCAGAAGAGCCACCACGTGCACAACGTGATCCTGCACTACATCTCCTGACCGCCCCCGCGCTGCCGGCCACCGACCCGCCCGCCGACCCGCCCCTCCCGCCGCGCCGCCGACGGGTGCCCACCCCGCTCCGCCTGACCCCCGGATCGGGCGGTCCCTGGAATACTCGGCCCATGCGGACGACTCTCCACTGTGGCCGGCGGGGGCAGGTGCGGCGTGTTCCTGCGTGACGTGCTGGCCACCGACGTCGAGGCGTACCTGCGGATGCGCTGCGACCCGGTGATGATGGCCGAACTCGGCGGGCCGCTGCCGCCGGCCCACGTGACCCGGCAGGTCCGCCGGGACGCCCGGTTGGCCGCCGACGGCACCGCCCTGATCAAGATGATCGTGGTGGACGACGCCGTCGCCGGGACCGTCACCCTCTGGCGGCCCGCGCCGGACGACGGGACGGCCGCCGAGATCGGCTGGATGGTGCTGCCCGAGTTCCAGGGCCGGGGCCTGGCCAAGCGGGGCGTCCGCGCGCTGCTCGACCAGGCCCGGGCCGAGCGACGGTGGGACACCGTGCACGCCTTCCCGGCCGTCACCAACGGCCCGTCCAACGGGATCTGCCGGGCACTCGGATTCACCCCGCGCGGCGAGGAGGACGTCGAGTTCAACGAGCAGGTGATCCGTACCCGGCACTGGACGCTGGACCTGGCCCGCCCGCCGGAAACCGGGTTGCCCCACTGACGGGCCGCTGCTTGGCTGGGCGTGAAGCCGACCGGAAGGAGCTGACGACATGTCGTACCCGACGGGGTCCACCCAGGCACCGACAATCCTCCAGCAGCGGGAATCGAGGCTTCGTGACCACCAGCGACACGGCAGTGCCGGCGCGGCTCAGCGCCGGTAACGACAGAGCGGTCCGGCCCGGGGAAGGGGGCCGCTGATGTCGGTCTTCGACGACCCGGGCCACTTCGGCAGGATGTGGGCCGACAGCTACGACAACCCCGGCAACCCCGACCCGGCACCGGCGGTGGACTTCCTCGCCGGTCGGGCCGACGGCGGACGGGTGCTGGAACTCGCCATCGGGACGGGCCGGGTGGCGTTGCCGCTCGCCGCCCGGGGCGTACCCGTCGACGGGGTCGAGGCGTCACCGGAGATGGTGGCGAAGCTGCGCGCCAAGCCCGGCGGAGACGGCATCCCGGTCACCGTCGGCGACCTGGCCGACGTGCCCGTCACGGGTCCGTACCAGCTGATCTACCTGGTGTTCAACACCCTGTTCAACCTGGTGCGCGCGGAGCGGCAGCAGGACTGCTTCCGCAACGTGGCCCGGGTGCTGGCCCCCGGTGGCGAGTTCGTCGTCGAGGCGTTCGTGCCCGACCCGGCCAACTTCGACCGGGACGAGCAGGTACAGATGCGGGCGGTGACCGAGGACTCCGCCACCATCCGGCTGCACCAGTACGACCGGGCCGCACAGACCTTCATCCGGCAGACGATCACCTTCGACCGCGACGGGGTGCACCTGGAACCGTTCGCGATGCACTACCGCTGGCCGGAACAGATCGACGAGCTGGCCGAACAGGCCGGTCTACGGCTCGTCGCCCGGTACGCCGACTGGCACCGGCAACCCTTCGACGACGGCAGCAGATCGCACGTCTCGGTCTACCGGCGCTGACCCGGTGACCGGCCGGGCCAGCCGTCGATCGTCGAGGTGCCGGTGTTGGCGCCGGCACGCCGTCGCCCGCTCCCGGGGCGCTCGTTCGGGCGGCCCGGGATCCGCACGTCACAGCCGCTTGGCCATCCGGATCGCGGTCACCTCGAAGCCCATCTGCTCGTAGAGCGCCCGCGCGCCGGTGTTGAACCCGAACACGCTCAGCCCGATGGCGACCACGCCCCACTCCCGGCAGAGCCGCTCGGCGGCCTCGATGATCGCCCGGCCGTAGCCCCGGCGGCGCAGCTCCTCGCGTACCGCGAAGTCGTAGCCGAAGGCGTGCAGGCCGTCGGACTTCTGCTCCAGGTGCAGCCAGAGCCGACCGACCTCGACGTCGTCGTCGTACGCCGTCCAGAGCCGGTGCCCCTCGGTGGCCAGGCCGTCGGGCAGCAGGCCCTGGAAGTCCTGCCGGGCCTTCTCCCGCGCCTCCGGCAACGGCATCGCCCCGGAGGCGGCGATGTTACGCGCGTAGTCCTCCTCGGCGCGTTCCCGGTAGCGGAGGTACTGCTCGTCGGTCATCGGTTCCAGCCGCAAGGTCACCACACCACCACCGTAGGGTCAGCACCACCCCGCCCGCTGTCCCGTGGTCGCAGGGTCGACCGGTGACCCGCGAGAGCGCCGGTTCCCGACTGGCGTCCGGCGGGGCCGGCTGTCAGCCTGGGTCCCGTGCGGTACGACCCTCAACGGCACCTCTGGTCCGCGCTCTCGGTCGCCGAGGTGCACGAGTTGTTCGCCGGCTGCCCGGCGCGCTGGTGGCTCTCCGGGGGATGGGCCATCGACCACTGGCACGGCAGCCCGAGCCGACCGCACGGCGACATCGACGTCAGCACCCTGCGGCCGGCGCTGCCCGCCCTGCTGCACGCACTACCGGCGGACCTGCGGCCGTTCGCGGCCCGGCGGGGGCACCTGTTCCCGCTGGCGGACGGGCACGACGCCACCGGGCTGCACAACATCTGGGTGTACGACGCCGGCCGGGACCGCTTCGTCCTCCAGATCAACCTGGAGGACGGTGCCGAGACGGACTGGCGCTACCGCCGCGATCCACGGATCACGCTCCCGTGGGACTCGGCGGTAGTGTCCGTCCGCGCCGTACCGACCGGGACGCCCGGCACCCAACTGCTGTGGAAGTCACCCGACCCGCGCCCCCGCGACGAGCACGACCTGGACGTCGCCCGACACCTGCTGACCCCGGCGCAGCGCCGGTGGTTGCGCGACGCGGTCCGACTGGCCCACCCGCACTCACCGTGGGCGGACGACCCCCGGCTGGGGCACCCCTGACCCGCGCCCCTCGGCGGCGGCGAGGCACCCGCGGTCCGCGGCTGGGCGGGCTGGGATCAGACGTTGAAGCGGAACTCCACCACGTCGCCGTCCTGCATGACGTACTCCTTGCCCTCGATCCGGACCTTGCCGGCGGCCTTCGCCGCCGCCATCGAACCGGCCGCGACCAGGTCGCCGTAGGAGACCACCTCGGCCTTGATGAAGCCGCGCTGGAAATCGCTGTGGATCACCCCGGCGGCCTCCGGGGCGGTCGCGCCGACCGGCACCGTCCAGGCCCGCGCCTCCTTCGGCCCCGCCGTGAGGTACGTCTGGAGCCCGAGCGTGCGGAAGCCGACCCGGACGAGCTGGTTCAGCCCCGGCTCGGACTGCCCGATGGACTCCAGCAGCTCGCGGGCCTCCTCCTCGGGCAGATCCACCAGCTCGGATTCGATCTTGGCGTCCATGAACACCGCCTCGGCGGGGGCCACCAGGGCGCGCAACTCGTCGAGGAAGGCGGCGTTGGCCAACTCCGCCTCGTCGACGTTGAAGACGTAGAGGAACGGCTTGGTGGTGAGCAGGTGCAGCTCCCGCAGGTGCTCCAGCTCGATCTTGGCGGCGGCGGCCCCGGCGTACAGGGTGATGCCGCCGTCGAGCACCTCGACGGCCTGCTTCGCGGCGGCGACGGCGGCGGCCCGGTCCTTACGGAGCTTGGCCTCCTTCTCCAGCCGGGGCAGCGCCTTCTCCAGGGTCTGCAGGTCGGCCAGGATCAGCTCGGTGTTGATCGTCTCGATGTCGTCGGCCGGCGAGACCTTGCCGTCGACGTGCACCACGTTCGGGTCGGAGAAGGCCCGCACCACCTGGCAGATGGCCGAGGCGTCCCGGATGTTCGCCAGGAACGCGTTGCCCCGGCCCTGCCCCTTCGACGCCCCCCGGACCAGACCGGCGATGTCGACGAACGACACCGGCGCGGGCAGCACCTTCTGCGACGAGAAGATCTCCGCGAGCTTGTCGAGCCGCCCGTCCGGCAGCCCCACCACCCCGACGTTGGGCTCGATGGTGGCGAACGGGTAGTTCGCCGCGAGCACGTCGTTCTTGGTCAACGCGTTGAACAGGGTGCTCTTGCCGACGTTGGGCAGGCCGACGATGCCGATGGTGAGACTCACGACGGGCCAGCTTACGCCGTCGGCCCCCGGTACCCGGCAGGCAGGCCCGTCGGAGACTCTCAGGCGGTCAGCAGCCGGGGCTCGATCCGGGTCTCCCGCACCCCACCCGCACCGTCCGGCACCACCTCGTACGCGGCCACGCCGGGCCGGTCGGCGACCGCCTCGGCCAGCCGGGTGCCCCGGTAGACCAACCCCACCCCGTCGTCGGTGCAGTGGCTGGCCGGCAGGGTGCCGTCGGCGACCAACCGGTGCAGCAGCGGCCGGCGCTGCGCCTCACTGTCGTAGTGCACCCCGTTGCCGTACCGCAACCAGCCCAGGCCGTCGGTGTAGGCGCGCAACTGCCGCCCGAAGCTGTCGGTGGGCCCGCCGACGTGCCAGCAGATCGAGCCCGCGGAGACCCCACCGAGCACCACCCCGGCCTCCCAGCACTCGCGCAGGATCTCCGGCAGGCCGTGCACCCGCCACACCGCGCACAGGTTGGCCACGCTGCCGCCACCGACCCAGATGATGTCCTGGCCGAGCAGGTGGGCCCGGACGTCCTCGACGTTGGGCATCGGAAACAGCGCCAGGTGCGACGGGCGGTAACGGGTACCGGCGAATGCGCCGTGGAAGATCGTCAACGAGGTGGGCTGGTCGCCGACGGCCTGGTTGAGATAGCAGATCCTCGGCTCGTCGACCTGCGCCAACTCGGCCATCAGGTCGAAGACCGGCCCGGGGGCGGCATCCAGGGGCCCCCGACCCCGGCTGGTGAAACCCATGCTGGTGGCGACGATCGTCGGTTGAACGGCGGGCATCCTGGTCCTCTCGCTGGCTGACTCCCGCCCCATCCTGCGCCACCGCCGGCCCCGCCCACCCCAACCCCCGGCAACCGCCACCCGGCGGGTCGCCCCGCCGCTGCGGTCACCGGCCCGGGTCACCCGGCGAGACGCCAGCCCACCCCGCCGTCGGTCACCCCGGGCAACTCACCCGCCGCCGCGAGCGGCAGGGTGAACCGGTCCGGAGCGGTCGGGCCGGCCCGCTCGGACTCACCGAGCATCCAGTGGACCTCGTCGGCCGTCCAGCCCAGCCCCCGCCGGCCGGAGATCTCCCGGACCAGCCGCCGGCCGACCCGGGTGTCGTCGTCGTAGAACCGCATGCACCAGTGGTGCGCCCACATGCCCAGCGCCCGCAGACCGGCCGCGTCGAGGGACCCGGCCAGCCGACCGCACGCGGTGTCGGCGAACGGCCGCGCCGGGTCGTCGGCCCGGTCCCGCTCGATCGCGCCGAAGGCGGCCGGCGCGACCACCCGCATCCGGTCGTAGAGGCCCTGCGCGGCGGCCTCGTCCAGCCGCGCCCGCCCTGACCGAGGGTCGCCCCGCCCGGTCACGCTCGCCATCGCCGCACCCTTCTGGAGTTGGTGCCGGGACGCTACCGACCACTACCGACACTTTGCGGCGGGAAACTTCCCGCGGATCCCGGGATAGCTGCGCCGGGCTGGGGCGTCTGTATCGGTGACAGCCAACATCGGGGAGGGCGGGTGGACGAGGACGACCGGGCCCGGCTGGCCGAGTTCGTGGCCAGCCGGACGCCGGCCCTGATGCGGGTCGCGTACCTGCTCACCGGGGACCGGCACGCCGCCGAGGACCTGTTCCAGTCGGCGCTGGCCAGGACCATTCCGAAGTGGCGCGACCTGCGTCACGCCGACCCGGAGGGTTACCTGCGCGCGGTCATGTACCGGGAGCAGGTCAGCTGGTGGCGGCGACTGCGCCGGTACCGGGAGACGTTGCTCACCGGTGCCGCCGAACGGGCCGGTCCCGACCCGTTCGGCGGCACCGACGTACGCCTGGCGATGCGGGCCGCGCTGCGCGCGCTGCCGGCGGCCCAGCGCACGGTCGTGGTCCTGCGCTACTACGAGGACCTGACCGAGACCCAGGTGGCCGCCGCGCTCGGCTGCTCGGTCGGCACCGTGCGCAGCCGCACCCACCGGGCCGTGGCCCGGTTGCGGCAACTCCTGCCGGACATCGAACTGCTGGAGGTACGGCGGTGACCACGCCCATCGAGGACCTCATCCGCGCCACCCTCACCGACCTTGCCGAGGAGGCACCGACAGTGCACGACCAGTTGACCCGCGCGGAACACCGGGCCCGCACCCGACGCCGCGCCACCGTGACGATGAGCGCCGTGGGTGCCGTCGCCGCCGTGCTGATCGCCGCCCCGCTCGCGATGGCCGCCAGCGGTCGCGGGGACGCCCCGCCCGCCGTACCGGCCTCGACGCCGAGCAGGGGGCCGGCCGCGCCGGTCCCCGCCCCGGCCCGGACCGCACCACCCGTAGACCGGCCACCGCTGACCGGCCGGACCGCCGAACCGGGCGCACCCGTCCCGGCCCGCACCGCCGCACCGGCGGCACCCGGGATGCCCGCACCGGCCCGCACCGCACCACCCGTCGACCAGCCCCGGACCGGCCGGGTCCCCGCCGCACCGGTCCCCGCCCGCACCGCACCGCCCGTCGACGAGGGCCCGCGGGGCGGCCGGCCGGCCGCCCCGACGACGGGGAACTGACGCACGGCGACCCTGCCGGCCGTCGACTTACTGCTGTCGGCCGGCGGGGTCGCCCGCCCTCGCGCCGGGTGGCGCGGACGGTGGCCGCCCTCGGACCGGGCACGCTCAGGTCCGATTCCCGCGAGCCACCGCTGCTGAGCTGCGGGCATGATCGGTGGCGTGGAGTTGGACTTTGAACGGTGCTATCGGGCCGTGGACAGCCGTGACCAGCGGTTCGACGGCTGGTTCTACACCGGCGTCACGTCGACCGGGATCTACTGCCGGCCGTCGTGTCCGGCGATGACGCCGAAGCGGCGCAACGTCCGGTTCTTCCCGTCGGCCGCCGCCGCGCAGGGGGCCGGGCTACGGGCCTGCCGCCGGTGCCGGCCGGACGCCGCGCCCGGTTCCCCGCAGTGGGACGTCCGCGCCGACGTGGTGGGTCGGGCCATGCGGCTGATCGCCGACGGGGTGGTCGACCGGGACGGCGTGCCGGGGCTGGCCGCCCGGCTGGGCTACACCGAGCGGCACCTGCACCGGATGCTCCGGGCGGAGTTGGGTGCCGGCCCGTTGGCGCTGGCCCGGGCGCAACGGGCACAGACCGCACGGACGCTGATCGAGACCACCGGACTGGGCCTGGCGGAGGTGGCGTTCGCGGCCGGCTTCGGCAGTGTGCGGCAGTTCAACGACACCGTCCGCGAGGTGTACGGGACGGTGCCGTCGCAACTGCGTACCGGGCGGGGCAGCCGACCGGCACCGGGCGGGGCGGGCACGATCACGCTCCGGTTGGCGTACCGGCCGCCGCTGCACGCCGCTGCCCTGCTGGAGTACCTCGCCGCCCGGGTGCTGCCCGGCCTGGAGGAGGTGCGCGACGGGACGTACCGCAGGGGGTTGCGGTTGCCGCACGGCCCGGCGGAGGTCGCGTTGACGCCGACGAGCGGACACGTCGTGGCGACGCTGCGGCTGGCCGACCTGCGGGACCTGGCCCCGGCGGTGGCCCGGTGCAGGCGTCTGTTCGACCTGGACGCCGACCCGGAGGCGATCGACCAGACACTGGCCGCCGACCCGGTCCTCGCCGGGGTCGTCGCCGCCGAACCCGGGGTCCGTGTGCCCCGGTCGGTGGACGGCTTCGAGTTGGCCCTGCGCGCCATCGTCGGCCAGCAAGTCTCCCTCCCCGCCGCCCGCACCACCCTCACCCGCCTCCTGACCCACCCCACCCCCACCCCCGGCCCCACCCCCACCCCCGGCCCTGGCCCCGGTGATCAAGAGGTTTGCGTCACGGAGAGCGCTTCCCCGCGACGCAAACCTCTTGATCACCCCGGCGGGGCGGGCGGGGGCGGCGGGGCGGGCGGGGCGGGCAGTGGGGGGTGGGGGGTGTGGGGGGTTCCGGGGGCGGAGGAGGTGCTGGGGTTGCCGGATGCGGCGTTCGGGATGCCGGTCGCCCGACGGGAGACGATCCGGGCGCTCGCCCGGGCGGTCGCCGCCGGGGAGATCGACCTGGAACCGGGCGGGGACCGGGCCGAGACGGTACGACGGTTGACCGCGCTGCCCGGGATCGGCCCGTGGACGGCCGGTTACCTGGCCATGCGGGCTCTCGGCGACCCCGACGTGCTGCTCCCCACCGACCTCGCGATACGCCGGGGCGCCGCCGCCCTCGGCCTGCCCCACACCCCCACCACCCTGGACGCGTACGCCGACCGTTGGCGGCCCTGGCGGTCGTACGCGGCGATCAGACTCTGGAGAGCGGCATGACCACCATCGGCACCACCACCATGGACACCCCGGCCGGCCCGCTCAGCGTGCTGGTCGACCCGGACGGCGCGGTCCGGGCCGCCGGGTTCACCGCCGACCCGCAGAGCCTGCTGCCGTTGGTGCACCCGAGCCTGCGTGGCCCACTGGAGCCGTACGCCGACCTCGGGCCGGTGACCGCCGCCGTCCGCGCCTACCTCGACGGGGACCTGACCGCGATCGACGGGGTGCCGGTACGGCAGCAGAGCGGCGGCGCGTTCCAGACCCATGCGTGGACCGTGCTGCGCGACGTCAAGCCCGGTGAGCCGATCACCTACACCGGGTACGCCGCGCTGGCCGGCCGGCCCGCCGCGGTCCGGGCGGCCGCCGCCGCCTGTGCCCGTAACGCCGCCGCCCTCTTCGTCCCCTGTCACCGGGTGCTGCGCACCGACGGGACCCTCGGCGGCTACCGGTACGGGCTGCCGGTGAAGAAGTGGTTGCTCGGGCACGAGCGCCGGCTGACGGCAACCTGACAGCGGCATCGACGCGGATCGACGCTACCGTCGGGTAGTGCCTGCGCAGCGCGACGGCGACCCGGCCATCCCGAGGGCGGACGGCCGGGTCCCTCCGCTGCGCAACCTCTGGCGGCTGCGCCGCTACCTGCGCCCGTACGCCGCCGCGTACGTGCTGTTGCTGCTGGCCGCGCTGGCCGCGACGGGGGCGGGTCTCGCCGTACCCCTGGTGGCGCAGCGGGTGGTGGACGGGCCGATCGCCCGGCACGACCCGGCGGGGCTGCTCCGCCTCGGCGGGCTGGCCCTGCTGCTCGGGCTGGTCGAGGCGGTGCTGATCTTCATCCGGCGGTGGAGCCAGTCGTCCTCCTCGGTCGGCATGGAGGCGACCATCCGCGCCGACCTCTACGCCCACCTGCAACGCCTGCCGGCCGGCTTCCACGACCGCTGGCAGTCCGGGCAGCTGCTCTCCCGGGCGATCAGCGACCTGTCGGTGCTGCGCCGGTTCCTCTCCTTCGGCCTGCTGTTCCTGGTGCTCAACGTGGTCACCTACGTCGCCGTGGTGGCCCTTCTGCTCCGGCTGCACGGGCCGCTGGGGCTGCTGGTGGCCGCCAGCGCGGTGCCGCTGTTCCTGATCAGCCGCCGGTTCGGCCGGCACTACCACACGGCGTCGCGGCGGATGCAGGACCAGCAGGGCGACGTGGCCACCCTGGTCGAGGAGACCGCGCAGGGGCTGCGCACCATGAAGGCGTACGGGCGGGGGCCGGAGCTGGCCGACCGGTTCGCCGGGCGGGCCCGCGCGCTGCACGACACCGGCGTCGGCAAGGGCGCCCTGCTGGCCCGCGCGTCGGCCCTGTTCGACCTGGTGCCCAACCTGACCCTGGGGGCGACCCTGGTCGGCGGCGCGACGCTTGTCGCCCGGGGCACGTTGACCATCGGGGAACTGGTCGCGTTCGTCAGCCTCCAGCTCATGCTGATCTGGCCGGTGCAGTCGCTCGGTTGGATCATCGCCAACGGGCAGGAGGCGGCGACCGCGGCGGACCGCATCCAGGAGGTGATGGACACCCCGCCGTCGATCGTGGACGCCCCGGACGCGGTCGCACTGACCCGGTCGGCGGTGCGCGGCCGGCTCCGCTTCGAGGGGGTGTCGTTCCGCTACCCGGGCAGCGCCGAACCGGTGCTGCGGGAGATCGAGCTGACCGTCGAGCCGGGCGAGACGCTGGCCCTGGTCGGGGCGACCGGCTGCGGCAAGAGCACCCTGCTCTCCCTGGTCCCCCGGCTCTACGACGTGACCGCCGGCCGGATCACCCTGGACGGACACGACCTGCGGGGGGTACGCCTGGACGCGCTGCGCCGGCTGGTCGGGGTGGCCTTCGAGGAGCCGACCCTGTTCTCCATGTCGGTCTGGGAGAACCTCACCCTGGGCTGCCCGGACGCGACCGGCGACGAGGTCCGGGCCGCGTTGGCGCTGGCCCAGGCCGACTTCGCGTACGACCTGCCGTGGGGGTTGGCGACCCGGGTGGGCGAGCAGGGCCTGTCGCTCTCCGGCGGGCAGCGGCAACGGTTGGCACTGGCCCGCGCGGTGCTCGGCCGGCCGGCGCTGCTGGTCCTCGACGACCCGCTCTCCGCCCTGGACGTGCAGACCGAGGCGCTGGTCGAGGCGGCGTTGCGCCGGGTGCTGCGGGACACCACCGCGCTGCTGGTGGTGCACCGGCCGTCGACCGTCGCGCTGGCCGACCGGGTGGCGCTGCTCGACGGGGGGCGGATCACCGCCGTCGGCCGGCACTCCGAACTGCTGGCCACGGTGCCGGCGTACCGTGCGGTGCTCGCCGCCGAACCCTCGCCGGCACCGGGCCTGGTGCGTTCGTGAGCCGTCGACCACCGCGGCAGCACCCCCCGGCCGGTGACGACGGCCAGCCCGGCACCGCGTTGTCGCACTGGCGGGGCCGGGCCACCGACCCGGACGCCGACCGCAGCCGCGCCGAGGACGACTCCCCCGAGGCGGTGGCCCGGCTGCGGGGTCGCAGTCGGGCGCTGCTGCGGGACCTGCTCCGTCCGCACCGCCGGCCGTTGGGCGTGGCGGTGGCCCTGCTGCTGGCCCAGAACACCGCCGCGATGGCCGGTCCGTACCTGGTCATGCTCGGTATCGACCGGGCGGTGCCGCCGCTGCGGGCCGGCGACCCGGGTCCGTTGGCGGCCGTCGCGGGCGCGTTCGCCGTCGCGGCCGTCACCGAGTACGTCGCCCGGCGCAGCTACCTCACCCGCTCCGCCCGGATCGGCCAGGCCGTCCTGCTCGACCTGCGCCAGCGGGTGTACGGCCACCTGCTGACCCTCTCGGTCGGGTTCCACGAGCGGTACACCTCGGGTCGGGTGGTGTCCCGGCTCACCAGTGACGTGGACTCCATCGCCGAACTGGTCGACGGGGGGATCGACACCCTGGTCGCCGCCGCGCTGTCGGTGCTGTCGGTCGCCGCCATCCTGCTCTGGCTGGACCTGCCGCTGGCGGCGGTGACCCTGCTGGCGTTCCCGTTCCTTTTCTGGCTGTCCCGCTGGTTCGCCCGGGCCTCGGCCCGGGCCTACCGGCACAGCCGGGAGGCGGTGGCGCTGGTGATCGTCCACTTCGTGGAGTCACTGCGCGGCATCCGTGCGGTGCAGGCGTTCCGGCGTGAGCCGCGCAACCAGCAGATCTTCGTGACGGTCAACGACGAGTACCGGCGGACCAGCCTGCACGGCTTCCGGCTGATCGCCACCTACTCGCCGGGGATCAAGGTGATCGGCAACGTGACCGTGGCGATGGTGCTCGGGTACGGCGGTTGGCGGGTGCTGGGCGGCGCCACCGAGGTCGGGGTGCTCGCCGCGTTCCTGCTCTATCTGCGCCGGTTCTTCGAGCCGATGCAGGAGCTGAGCCAGTTCTACAACTCCCTCCAGTCGGCGACCGCCGCCCTGGAGAAGCTCGCCGGGGTGCTGGACGAGCAGCCCGGGGTGCCCGAACCGGCGTCGCCGGTGCCGTTGCCGGCCGGGCCGGGCCGGGGTGCGGTGACGTTCCACGCGGTGTCCTTCGGCTACCTGCCGCAGACGCCGATCCTGACCGGGTTGGACCTGGTCGTGCCGGCCGGGCAGACGGTCGCCCTGATCGGCCCGACCGGCGCCGGCAAGTCGACGGTGGCGAAGCTGCTCGCCCGGTTCCACGACCCGGACGCCGGCACGGTCGAACTGGACGGCGTCGACCTGCGGGACCTGTCCGACGCCGAGCTGCGGCGCGCGGTGGTGCTGGTGACCCAGGAGAACCACCTGTTCGGCGGCTCGGTGGCGGAGAACATCCGGTTCGGGCGGCCGGACGCCACCGACGCGGCGGTGCAGGCGGCGGCGCGGGCGATCGGTGCGCACGACTTCATCGCCGCCCTACCCGACGGGTACGCCACCGAGGTGCACCGGCGCGGCGGCCGGCTCTCCGCCGGGCAGCGGCAGCTCGTCGCGTTCGCCCGCGCGTTCCTGGCCGACCCCCGGGTGCTGATCCTCGACGAGGCCACGTCGTCGCTGGACGTGCCGACCGAGCGGTTGGTGCAGCGGGCGCTGTCCACCGTGCTGCGCGACCGCACCGCGCTGGTGATCGCGCACCGGCTCTCCACGGTGGAGACCGCCGACCGGGTGCTGGTCGTCGACTGTGGACGGATCGTCGAGGACGGCCCACCCGCCCGGCTCGCCACCACCGGCGGCCGGTACGCCGCACTGCACCGGCAGTGGCGCGATTCGCTGGTCTGACCCGGCCGGGGGGCAGCCCGGTGGCCGTGGCACGACTAGACTCTGCCCGCATCGATGGGCCTCGCCCCCGTTTCCACCGGTCCGCCCGGTCGGGTGCGGCGGGGCCTATCACATCGCCGGCATACGGGGAGGTTGCGGCGTGCGGATCCGTGGACGAGTGGTGCTGGCAGCGGCATTGGCGCTGAGCACGATGGGGACGACAGGCGTGGCGTTGGCCGTGGACCGGGATGCCGGTGCGGCCACCGGCGCGACCGGGGGCACCTGGGCGGCGGGGACGGTCCCGGTCGCCGGGGAGGTCCGCGCGTCGGCCCGCGCCGACACGGCTGGCCGGGCGGCGGCGCCGGCCGCAGCACGCCCGGCGCCGGTGGTGACCCGCCCCGCGACCCAGGTCGCGCAGGCCGCCCCCGCCTCGGTGAGCTACCTGAGCGACCGTTACCGGGTCGCCCCGGGCGAGGCCGCCCGCCGGCTGGCCCTCCAGGAGCTGTCCGCGCCGCTGGCCGACACCCTCGCCGCCCGTTTCCCCGATTCGTACGCCGGGATGTGGCTGGACCAGGCCGGTGGCGGGGTGCTCACCATCGCCGCCACCGATCCGGCACCGGTCACCGAGGCGGTCGCCGGCCTGCCGGACGCCCGGCACGTCACCGTCGTGCCGGTCCGCCACTCGCGGCGCGACCTCGACGCGGCGGCGGCCCGACTGGCCGGGACGCTGGGCGTCACCGCCGGTCGGGACGTGCTGGTCGACGAGCGGGCCAACGAGGTGCTGGTGCTCACCGGCGACGCGGTGCCCGCCGACGACGCCCGGCTGGCCGGCACGCTCGACGCGGCCGGGGTGCCGGTGCGGGCCCGGGCCCGGCTCGACGGCTCCGCGATCCCCAAGGCGTGCGACCCGCGCTACTGCGCCAAGGCGCCGATGCGGGGCGGCATCCGGCTCGACGTGCCCCGCGACGACGGCACCGTCGGCGGCTGCACCACCGGCTTCAACGTCCGGGCGAAGTCCGGGCAGTACTACGTGCTGACCGCCGGGCACTGCGTGGTCGGCGGCCGGCACCAGCGCGTCGACGACACCTGGCACCAGTTCCTCGGGCCGAAGGTGCCGGTGGGCCTGGAGTCGACCAACCCGGTGCTGGCCGAGAACGCCTTCCCCAACGACTACGCGGTCCTGCCGTACGCGAAGGGCGCGACGACCCGCTGGGCGTACCCGAGGCGGACCGTGGGCAACGCGCCGAGCCTGGTCAACTACTGGTGCGTGGCGGACAATCCGGCCTGCGCCAGCAAGGGCAGCCGCGACGTGCCGATCACCGGCGTCACGCCGTACTCCGCCGTGCAGGCCGGCTGGGTGGTCTGCGCCACCGGCTCGGCGTACACCCCGAAGGCCGGCGAGCAGTACGTCGACTCGGGCGCCGGAGCCGGCTACCTGCCGGGCACCCGCTGCGGTGAGGTCATCGGCAAGGCCAGTGGCGGCATCGACGTGCGGGTGTGCGCCCGGCCGGGTGACAGCGGCGGTCCGCTGTTCACCGAGTCCGACGGGCGGGCGCTGGGCATCCTGAACAACGGCGACCCCGGTGAGGGCCCCTGCACCAACCCGGACGAGAAGAACACCTACGCGCCGGTCTCGGTGATCCTCGACCGGGTCAACGGCCGCACCGGGCTCGGCTTCCAGATCGCCACCCAGGGCCCACTGCTCACCCCGCCGGTCGGCTCCTCGAACCGGTAACCCACCGGGTCCGGCCGGCTCCCCGAACCGTTAGGTCGACGGGTCCGGCCGGCTCCCCGAAGCGGTAGGTCGGCGGGTCGGGTCGGTCGGCGGGTCGGGTCGGTCGCCGCGCCCGGCCCGCCCCACGTCGCACCGCACACCCGGCCCGCCACGAACCATGACGTGCCGGCACCCGGCGCGAGGAAGCCGGCACGCCGGATAAAGCCGGTGGGCGGGAGGTCGCACGCTGCCTACGATCGACCGATGACTGATACGGCGAGGACGGCCCGCGCCGGTATGCCCGAACGTCCCACCCTGGACGGCATCGAGGAGCACTGGGCGCACCGCTGGCAGGAGGAGGGCACGTACGCGTTCGACCGGGAGAAGGCGACCGTAGCGGGTCGCGGGACGGCGGGAACCCCGCGTCGGCACGGTCGCGGCGACGACGTGTACTCCATCGACACCCCGCCGCCGACCGTATCCGGCGAACTGCACATGGGGCACGTCTTCTCGTACACGCACACCGACACGGTGGCCCGGTTCCAGCGGATGCGCGGCCGCAACGTGTTCTACCCGATGGGCTGGGACGACAACGGCCTGCCCACCGAACGCCGGGTGCAGAACGTCTACGGGGTGCGCTGCGACCCGTCCCTGCCGTACGACCCGGCGTGGCAGCCGCCCGACGCCCCGGTCACCGAGGCCCGACGCCGGGAGCCGACGCCGATCTCCCGACGCAACTTCGTCGAGCTGTGCGCACGGTTGACCGCCGACGACGAGCAGGTCTTCGAGGCGCTCTGGCGGCGGCTCGGGCTGTCCGTGGACTGGTCGCTGACTTACACCACGATCGGGCGGGCGGCGCGGGCCACCTCGCAGCGGATGTTCCTGCGCAACCTGGCCCGGGGTGAGGCGTACCAGGCGGAGGCGCCGACGCTGTGGGACGTCGGGTTCGGCACCGCCGTGGCGCAGGCGGAACTGGAGGACCGGGAGCGCCCGGGGGCGTACCACCGGCTGCGGTTCACCGGGCCGGGCGAGCGGGAGGTGCTGATCGACACCACCCGGCCGGAGCTGCTGCCGGCCTGCGTGGCGCTGGTCTGCCACCCCGACGACGAGCGGTACGCCGACCTGGTGGGCGCGACGGTGCGTACCCCCGTGTTCGGGGTGGAGGTGCCGGTGCGCGCGCACCCGCTGGCGGACCCGGCGAAGGGCACCGGCGTCGCGATGGTGTGCACGTTCGGTGACCTGACCGACGTGACCTGGTGGCGGGACCTCGACCTGGAAACCCGGGTGGTGATCGGCCGGGACGGTCGGCTGCTGGCCGAGCCACCGGCCGACGTGCCGGCGGCCCCCTACGCGGCGTTGGCCGGGCAGCCGGTCAACGCCGCCCGCCGGGCCCTGGTGGAGCTGCTGCGCGAGGCCGGTGACCTGGTCGGCGAGCCGCGCGAGATCACCCATCCGGTGAAGTTCTACGAGCGCGGCGACCGGCCGTTGGAGATCGTCTCGACGCGGCAGTGGTATCTGCGCAACGGCGGCCGGGACGCCGGGCTGCGGGCGGAGCTGCTGGCCCGGGGTGACGAGCTGCGCTGGGTGCCGGAGCACATGGGGCACCGCTACGCGCACTGGGTGGGTGGGCTGACCGGTGACTGGCTGGTCAGCCGGCAGCGCTTCTTCGGGGTGCCGGTGCCGGTGTGGTACCGGCTCGACGCCGTTGGCGAGCCGGACCACGCCAACCCTCTCACACCGGACGAAGCGTCGTTGCCGATCGACCCGTCCAGCGAACCGCCGCCCGGCTACGACGAATCGCAGCGCGGCGTGCCGGGCGGTTTCGTCGGCGACCCGGACGTGTTGGACACCTGGGCCACCTCGTCGTTGACCCCGCAGATCGTCGGCGGCTGGGAGACCGACCCGGAGTTGTTCGACCGGATCTTCCCGATGGACCTGCGCCCGCAGGGGCAGGAGATCATCCGGACCTGGCTCTTCGCCACCGTGGTCCGCGCCCACCTGGAACACGGGGTGCTGCCCTGGCGGGACGCGGTGTTGTCCGGCTGGATCCTCGACCCGGACCGCAAGAAGATGTCCAAGTCCAAGGGGAACGTCGTCACCCCGATGGCGCTGCTGGAGCAGCACGGGTCGGACGCGGTCCGCTACTGGGCGGCCAACGGCCGCCCCGGCATGGACCTGGCCTTCGACCCGGCGCAGATCAAGGTGGGGCGGCGACTGGCCACCAAACTGCTCAACGCGTCGAAGTTCGCGCTCGGCCTCGGTGCCGGCGACGCCCTGCGCGCCCCGGCGACCACCCCGCTGGACACCGCCATGCTCGCCGAACTGTCCGCCGTGGTCAGCACCGCGACGACCGCCTTCGACGGGTACGACCACACGACCGCCCTACAGGCCACCGAGGCGTTCTTCTGGCGGTTCTGCGACGACTACATCGAGTTGGTGAAGGAACGCGCCTACGGCACCGGGCCGGGTGCCGACTCGGCCCGGGCGGCACTCGCCACCGCCCTGTCGGTGCAGCTACGGCTCTTCGCCCCGGTGCTGCCGTACGTGACCGAGGAGGTCTGGTCGTGGTGGCGGTACGGCTCGGTGCACCGGTCGACCTGGCCCACCACGTACGAGGTGGACCGGGCCATCACCGGCACCGGTGACCCGGCCCTGCTCCGGCTGGCCGGGGACGCCCTGGCCCAGATCCGCCGGGCCAAGTCCGACCGCAAGTTGTCGATGCGGGCGGAGATCCCGCTGGCCGAGGCGTTGGGCCCGGCGGCCCTGCTCGACCAGCTCACCCTGATCGCCGACGACGTGCGCGCCGCCGGCCGGATCACCACCCTCGACCTGCTCCCCGACCGCACGTCCGAGCTGGTGATCGCCAGCGCCTTCTGACCGGCAGGGCCCCGCACGGGGTCGGCATGGCCGCGCGGGGTCGGCGACCCCGCGCGGAGGTTCGCAATATCGCCGATATAGCGGTGTCAGCGTGGGGCGGATGCCGCTATATCGGCGCACCTGTGTCGATCATGCTGCCCCATCCGGCCCGCCCAGCCCAGTCGCACCACCGCCCGGCCCGGGACAAGGCTGCCGGGCCGGGCGGGGTGCCGGGATCAGCTGGTTTCGCCGGCGACGCTGAAGGAGCGGAGCCGGTCGATCGCCAGGACGGTGAAGCCGACGCTCACCAGGGCGATCAACACGACCGCCACCGGCACCGAGACGGTCGTCGACAGCAGTGCCGTGGGGGCCATCCGGTCGGCCAGGGCGATCACCCACTGCTGGATCGACAGCACCCTGGTGCCGCTGACGAAGTTGCCCAGCAGCCCCTCCCAGATCAGCACGTACACCAGGCCGAGCAGCACCGGCCGCCGGGTGACCAGGCTGAGCGCCAGGAACAGCGCCGAGTAGGCCAGCGCACCCAGCGCCGAAGCGGCGGCGAGGGCCAGGCCGAGGCGTACCGAGTCGGCGAGCACGCCCGCGACGTAGAGCGGCACGGCGACGGTGACCGCGCTGACCCCGGCGGCCACGGCGAGTTTCGGCAGCACGATCTGCCAGCGCGGCAGCGGCTTGGTCAGGATGTGCACCACCGTGCCGTCGTCGATCTCCGCGCCCAGCACGCCGGTGCCGACGATGAGCGCCACCACCGGCAGCACCACGGCCAGACCGAGGCCGACCAGCACCGGCGACGCCCACTCGCCCGGGTCCACCCCGAGCGACCGGCAGAGCACGGCGAGCAGCACCAGCACCGCCGGCAGCGGCAGCAGCATGAGGAACCGGCGACGGCCGAAGAGCCCACGCGCGGTGATCCAGGAAACGGTTGACATCAGGCCTCCACCAGGTAGGAGAAGACGCTCTCCAGGGACTCGTCCTCGGGGGTCAACTGCCGGACCCGGATCTGCCGGGCGAGCGCGATCTTGGGCAGCGCCCGGGTGAACGCGCCGTAGTCGCCGGCCCGTACGGTCAGGCCGGTCTTGTCCAGCTCGACGCCGGTGACCGACGGGTCGGCCATCAGCGCCACGGCCAGCGCCCGGTCGTCGGTGGAGCGGACCGCGAAGACGTGCGGTCGGTTGGTCATCAGCCGGCGGATGGTCCGGAAGTCGCCGGAGGCGGCCAGCCGCCCGGCGACCATCACCTGCACCGTGCCGGAGACCTGCTCGACCTCCTCCAGGATGTGCGAGCTGAACAGGATGGTCCGCCCGGCGTCGCCGAGGGAGTGCAGCAGACCCATCATGTGCAGCCGCTGGCGCGGGTCCATCCCGTTGAACGGCTCGTCGAGCAGCAGCACCTGCGGGTCGTGCACCAGCGCGGCGGCCACCCGGGTGCGTTGCCGCATCCCCTTGGAGTACGTGCCGATCCGGCGGTCCTGAGCGTCGGTCATCTCGACCAGCTCGATCGCCCGGCGGGCGGCGGCCTCCGGGTCGGGCAACCGATGCAGCTTCGCGCTGGCCAGCACGAACTCCTTGGCGGTGAGGAAGGAGTGCACCGCCTCCCGCTCGCTGACCAGCCCGAGCCGGCGGTAGACGGCCGGGTTACGCCAGGTCGACTCGCCGTCGAGGGTGAGCGTGCCCCGGGACGGGGCGAGGAAGCCGGCCATCATGTGCAGCAGGGTGGTCTTGCCGGCGCCGTTCGGGCCGAGCAGGCCGGTCACCCCGGAGCCGAGCCGCATGGTGACGTCGTTGACCGCCACCACGTTGCCGTACCAGCGGGAGACCCCGGCGAGATCCAGGGTGCTGGTGGTGACCGCCGGCCGGGCGTCGGTGTCGAGTGTGGTCATCGGGCGGCCACCTTCCGGTATCGCAGCAGCAGCAGGGCGGTGCAGGCGGAGACCAGCAGCACGGCGACGACCGCGTAGACCGGGCCGAAGCTGCCGATCGGTGGGCCGGTGCCGGCGCCCGGGTAGAGCAGGTCCTGCAACGCCCACGAGCCGACCCCCTGCACCAGGGTCGACGGCGAGGCCAGGAGGGCCAGCTCGTTGACCGCGCGGGACGGCAGGATCGACAGCACGCCGACGACCGGGGTGGTCATCAGGAAGACCGCCACGATCCCACCGGCGGCGAAGGCCCGCTTGCCGGTGAGCGAGGCGACCAGCAGACCGATCGAGGCGAAGACCACCGCCCACAGCCCGGCGTAGAGCAACCCGGGCAGCAGGTCCAGCAGCTCGTTCCAGGTCCCGCGCAGGCCGTCGGGGGTGGTGAACGCCGCCCCCAGGAACATCACCAGCTGCGGCCCGCCCAGCAGCAGCCAGATCGCGCTGACCAGGGAGAGCAGCTTGGCCAGCGCGTAGTCGTCGCGCGGCAGCGGCCGGGAGAAGTAGAGCGGGAGCACGCCGCTGCGCAGGTCCCGGGAGACCAGCTCGGGGGCGGCCACCGCGACGAAGAAGATGACCAGCCAGCTCATCGCGTCGGCGAACTGGGCGTACGTCATCACCACCTCGCCGAGCTGGCTGCGGACGGCGGTAAGGCCCGCGGCCACCACGGTCACGATGCCGACGACCAGCCAGGGGAAGATCTTCGCCTTGGCGCTGCGGCCCAACCCGAAGACCGTCCGCAGGCCGTGCCCGTAGAGCGCGCCGAAGACGTGCCGGCGGCCCAGCCTCGGGCCGGTGTACCGCTGGTAGCCGATGTCGTGGATGACGCCGGTCGGCTCAGGCATTGCTGGGCTCCCTCGGGGCGAAGAGTTCGGCCACCCGGTGCCGGCGCTGGTCCAGCCGGTGCAGCGGCAGGTCCAGCTCGGCGACCACGCCGAGGATCAGGTCGTAGGTACGCTCGTCGACCAGCGGGACGAGCAGCATCCGGCCGTCGCGGGTCACCGGCAGGTCGAGCGCGGCGAGCCGGCCGGCCAGCTGGTCGGTGCCCTCGCTGACCTCGACGGCGAGCAGGTCGGTGGCCGAGGTCATCGCGTCGATCCGGTCGGCGCGCAGGAGCCGGCCACCGTCGATGGCGATCAGGGTGTCGCAGATCCGCTCCACCTCGCCGAGCAGGTGCGAGCAGACCAGCACGGAGATGCCGAATTCGGTGCCGATCCGGTGGACCAGGGCGAGCATGGCGTCCCGGCCGGCCGGGTCGAGGCCGTTGGTGGGCTCGTCGAGCAGCAGCAGGTCCGGGTCGTGCACCAGGGCCTGGGCGAGCTTGACCCGCTGCTTCATCCCGGTGGAGTAGCCGCCGACCGGCCGGTACCGCTCCTCGTAGAGGCCGACGTGCCGCAGCGTCTCGGAGGCGCGCTCGCGGGCCACCGTCCGGGGCAGGCCGCTCATCCGCCCGAGGTGGGTGACGAGTTCGGCGGCGGACAGGTCGGGTGGGAGCGCCTCGTGCTCCGGCATGTAGCCGACCCGGGCGCGGACCGCCGCCGGGTCGGTGGTGGGGTCGAGGTCGAGCACGGAGACCCGTCCGCTGGTCGGCGGGAGCAGGCCCAGCAGGATCTTTATCAGGGTCGACTTGCCGGCGCCGTTGGCGCCGACCAGCCCGATGATCCCCGGCTCGACCGCGACGGTGAGGTCGGTCAACGCGGTGACCCGGCCCCCGTACGTCTTGGTCAGCGACTCGGTCGCGATCAGTGTCACGCCGCCAGCCTAGGGAGGCGGCACCCTGGCGGGTATCCGGAATCGCCCGGGGACTTCCCTGAGGTCGGTGACGGGACGCGGGCCTGGTGCCGGCCCGCGTCCCGTCGGCTTCAGCTCCGGGTGATCACCTCGTGCTTGCCCAGGCTCTCGGTCCGCTGGCCGATAAGGGTGCGTAGCTGGGCCACGTCGGAGTCGACGGCGGCGGCGTCCGCCCCATCGACCTTCTTCAGCACCGTGCTGATCGCGGTGAGTGACTCCGCCGCCTTCCCGCTGCCGAAGACCTGTTGGTACAGCTCCCGGTAGGCGTCCTCGTAGGTCGCCTTGAAGGCGTCGCTGGCGAGGAAGCGCTCCTTGAGCTTGTGGCCCATCATCATCCCGCCGCGCGGGCCACCACCCTCGTTGTCCGCACCCCGGGCACCCGGCC
Source organism: Micromonospora sp. NPDC048894 (assembly GCF_040649765.1). Classification (NCBI taxonomy): domain Bacteria; kingdom Bacillati; phylum Actinomycetota; class Actinomycetes; order Micromonosporales; family Micromonosporaceae; genus Micromonospora; species Micromonospora sp. NPDC048894. Next base: position 470,698 of record NZ_JBEZFY010000005.1, read on the forward strand.
CGGCTGGCTGCCCGGGTGGCGCTCCGGCCTGCTGACCCGGCTGCTGACCGGCCTGTTGCCCCGGCTGCTGGCCCGGCCCGCCCGGTGCTGCCTGGTCCGTGACCGCACCGTTGGCACCGGCCGCGCCGGGGAAGCCCCGGCCCGGGCCGAACCCGCCGCTGTCGTGCGGGCCCTGGCTGGCGTTGCCGCTGAAGGTCAGGTTGTGGTCCCAGCTGATCACGCTGAACTTCTTCGTCCCCAGGTCGTACCAGAGGTAGTAGTTCTTCCCCGGGCCGGCCATGTCGTCGAAGTTGAGCAGCAGGTTCTGCAACGCGACGTACCGGGCGAAGGACGCCACGTCCACCCTGTCGGCGAGGTGCGCGTCGAACTCCTCGTCGCTGGCCGAGTTCACCCACCGGATCAGGTTGATCACCGGTTGCAGGTCCTGACTGCCCTTCATGGTGATCTGCTTGAAGTCGTCGGCGTACTCGGTCGGATCGTCGCCCTGGTCGGTGAAGCTGCCGCTGGCCAGCGACTTGTAGAGCACCCCTGTGCCGTCCATCTGATCGGCGAAGTGCTCGTCCGGGTGCTCGACCAGCAGCCGGGCGGTGGTGGGCCGGTCGTTGACGGTGAACGAGGAGTACGCGTACCGCTGCGCGGGCTCACCCGTGGCGTCGAGCAGCGACAACGACAGGGCCTCGTTGAGCACCGTCGAGCCGCCGCCCATACCGCCCACCCGGACGGCCACCTCCCGGTGCCCCTGGTAGCGCCGGCCGTCGACGAACTCGTCGAAGCTGAGCAGCCACGGCAACGTCTCCGGCTCCTCGGCCTTCAACGCCGCCCGGGTCATCCCACCGGGGAACTGACCACCACCGGCCTGCTGACCGCCGCCGGCCTGCTCGCCTGTTCCGGGCTGCTGAGTGCCGGGAGCAGCCCCGTCCGGCAGCCCGCCGCCGGGGAATCCTGCGCCCTGCGGCAGCCCGCCGCCGGGGAATCCTGCGCCCTGCGGCAGCCCGCCGTCGGGGAATCCTGCGCCCTGCGGCAGCCCGCCGTCGGGGAATCCTGCGCCCTGCGGCGGCCCGCCGTCGGGTGGCCCGCCCGGGAACCCGCCGCCCGGTCGCGGCCCACCGCCGTTCTCACCCCGGCCCCCGGAGGGCCGCGTCTCGCCCTTCCAACTGAGCTGGCCGAGCGTCGAGTTGCCCTTGAGTCGGATGCCCACGCTGGGGATCGTGGTCCCGTCGACGGTCAGGTCGGCCTCGACGTACCCCTTCTCGCCCTCCTTCCAGTAGGCGTCGAGCATCCGCTCGTAGTCGGCGTTGCGGAACGTCAGCGAGATCTCGTGCGCGCGACCGGCGTCGAAGAGGTCGACGGTGCCGGGGATGTCCACGCTCACCACGTCGCCCCCGGAGCCCCCGGCACTTGTCACGTAGGGGCGGATCCGTTCCGTCCCCAGCACCAGGGTCAGTACGGCGAGGAAGGCCGCGCAGGTGGTGAGCAGCTTCCAGTTCTGCCGCACCCGGACCGGCAGTCGGCGACGCAGCCGGGGCGGCAGCACCGACCGGGTACGCAGGGACTGCGCCATCACAGGTCCGTCTGGTCGTAGCCGGTCAGCACGGTCACCCGCTGGCCCGAGGTCCGCTCGCTGAGCGCGCTGATCAGGTCACCCGGCTCGCCGCCCTTCTTCAACCGGACCGTGTACGTCATCTCGGTGAGCGCACCGGCCCGGATCGTCTCCATGCTGACCAGTTCGAATTCGGTGGTGTGCCGGACCAGCACGTCCTGGATGTCAGCGGTGTGGTTGCCGCCGGCCGGGACCTGGACCTTGACGACCTGCCGCTGCACGTTGAGCGCGAACCAGTTGAACCGGTACATCACCACGATGATCAGGCTGATCGCCACGGCGGCGACGACGGCCAGGCTGTAGAACCGGGTGCCGCAGGCCATCCCGACGCCCATCACCAGGAAGATGAAGCCGACGTCGCGGGTCTCCTTGATGGCGTTGCGGAACCGCACCACTGACAGCGCGCCGACCAGGGCGAAGGCCCGAGCGATGTTGGAGCCCACCACCAGCATGATCAGCGAGATCAGCATGCCCAGGATGATCAGCGTCTGGACGTACGACTGGCTGTACGACACGTTGCGGTGGGTGGACCGGTAGACCCAGCCGATCATGGCGCTGAGCAGGAAGGACAACGACAGCGTGAGGGCGATGTCGCCCGTGCTGAAGGTGCCGGACAGGTCCTGGAACGTGATGTCCATCGGGGTTCAGGCCTCGCTTCTCGGGGTGGGGGCCACCAGGTCGGCGGCGGGATCGGCATCCTGGACGTGGAAGATCGAGCGCGGCACGCGGCCGAACGCCTCGACGCTCTGGCAGTACTTGGAGACCCGCACCACCGACAGCTCGGCCCGGCCGGCCAGGTCGGTGAGCCAGTACGGGACCCGTTCGTTCGCCTTGACCTCGACGATCGACTTCGAGGCCGGAATGATCAGGCGGTTCTCGGCGTCCGCGCTGAGGTGGAAGTCGCGGTCCCGGCCGCGCACCCGGTGGTCGAGGGTGACCCGCAGGCCCAGGTCGGCTGCTTGGCCGACGAACGCCTCACGCTGGTAGCCGGTCATCGCCACCGGACGCAGGTCGAGGCCGGAGACGAGTCCCAGCACCTCCTCGACGAAACCGCGCTGGGAGGGATCGTGTTCGATCATGACGCGCTCGTCGCAGAGTTGGCGGGCCACCCGGTAGGGCACGGCGATCCGGCGCTTCTGGGTGACCCGGTTGACCCGCTGCTTGATCTCGACGTGCACGGTCCCGTCGTCGGTCACGCCGGACCGGTCGCCGTAGTGGCGTACCCGCAGCTTGCGACGGAACTTCAGCCCCTCGATCTTCTCCCAGTAGAAACGCAGGTCGGTGGTGTCGTAGTAGACGCTCCAGACGCCGTAGCCACCGTCACCGCCGTGCGCGTCGGGCGTCATCCGGGCGGCGAGTGCGGCCCGCAACGCCGGTACCTTCGTCGTCTCGACCAGGTACTTGATCTCGTACCGGTTGAACGCGTGCAGCTTGCTCGGCGCCCGGAGGGCGTGGCCGGCGTGGTCGGTGTCACCAGCAGGGGGCGACGACTCGCGGTGCCCTCGGGCGGAGGGTTCGGCGATGGTGGACGGATCGGATCCGGGGGTCCGGCGGGGGAATCGTAGTCGCATGCGGTGGGCGCTCTCTGGTCGCGAAGGGGTCGCCGGCAGCTAAGGTGACCGGACCGGAAAGTCGATGTGAACGACCTATGAACGAGCTATGGATCGTGGATGTCCGACGACGGTAAGGCTTTCGTAACGCCGCCGGCCGGTGCCCGGCCGCCGCGGTCCGGCAAGACTGGGCGGCATGTCCCGTCGACCGTTTCGTACCCCGCTGACCTGGGTCGCCGTCGCCGTCCTCGGTGTCGGCGTCGCCTTCGGCCTGTACTGGTTCCAACCCTGGAAGGTGGTGACCGACAACCAGGTCGACGAGCAACTCTCCGAGGTGGACGCCGCCCCGGCCGGCACCACCCCGACCGACGCCCCCGGCGGCACGCCCACCGGGACCACCCCCGCCGGCACCACGCCGACCACCGGCACCCCCTCCGGCAGCCCCACCAGCACCCGGCCGGTGGTGGTCAGCCGGGGAGAGTTCGTCAGTCATGAACACGACACCTCGGGCACCGCCCGGATCGTCCGTACCGCAGACGGGGGGCACCGGCTGGAACTGGTCGGGTTGGACACCTCCAACGGCCCCGACCTGAAGGTCTGGCTGACCGACCAGCCGGTCCGCACCGGCCGGGCCGGCTGGGGCGTGTTCGACGACGGCCGCCGGGTTGAGCTGGGCCGACTCAAGGGCAACAAGGGCGACCAGGCGTACGCCATCCCGTCCGGCACCGACCCCGCCGGGCTGACGAGTGTCGCGATCTGGTGTCAGAGATTCGCCGTCTCGTTCGGTGCCGCACCCCTGGTTCCGGTGGGTTGACCTCGCTCATCGACCGGTCGACACCCTCCCCCGTTGATCCACTTCCGGGTCGGCAGTGGAGTGGCGCTCTCGACCGATCGCCGGCCGACTGAGAAACTGTGATCCGGCCAGCGAGTGAGGGGTACGGATGAGCAACGGTTCAGTGCTGCCCGAGGACGTGCTGCGGGATGCCCCCGCGTACGCGCCGCGCCCCGGTGAGCTGGCCGATCTGGAGTTGCTGCTGAGCGGGGCGTACACCCCGCTGGCCGGCTTCATGACCCGCGCCGACCTGGCCTCGCTACAGCGTCGCGGTCGGCTGGCCGACGGCACCTCCTGGCCGGTCCCGGTGACCCTCCAGGTGCCCACCGCCGTCGCCGACGGGCTGGACCAGGCCGACCCGGGCCGACGGACGCTGGTGCTCACCGACGGCGAGGGTGCCCCGGTGGCGGCCCTTGAGGTGACCGACGTCTGGCCGGTCCGCGAGGGTGTGGCCGGGCTGGGCGGCCCGGTCCGCCGGCTCGGCGACGGCGGGCACGGCCCGTTCCAGCGGCTGCGCCGGGGTCCGGAGGAGATCCGACCGCTGCTGCCCCCGGGACGGGTGCTCGGGGTGATCGCCGACCGGCCGCTGCACCGGCCGCAGCTGGCGCAGATCGCGCACGCGGCCCGTACCCTCGGCGCGCACCTGCTGGTGATGATCCCGGTCGGCGAGGACGGCGCGGGTGGGTTGCCCACCGAGGCCCTGGTCCGCAGCGTTTTCGCCGCCCGGGACCGGATGCCCCCGGCGACCCTGGTCGCGGTGCCGCTGCCCCGCCGCGCCGACGAGATCAGCGACGCCCTGTTGCGGGCGAGGATCTCCGCCGCGTACGGGGTGACCCACCTCCTCTCCACCGGCGCCATGCTCTCCGGGGCGGGGCTGCGGGTGCTGGTCCCCCGCGAGCTGGCCTACGACAGCCGGGACGGCCAGTGGCGCTGGCGGGACGACATCCCGCCGCGTAACCGCAAGCTGGCGCTGAGCGAGGCGGAGATCGACGACCTGCTCGACCGGGGGTTCCCGCTGCCCGAGTGGCACACCCCGCCGGCAGTGGCCAAGGAGCTCGCCCGGGCCCGCCCGCCGCGCCGGCACCGGGGGCTGGTGGTCTTCCTGACCGGGCTCTCCGGTTCCGGCAAGTCGACCATCGCCCGGGGGCTCGCCGACCTGCTCCGGGAGCAGGGCGAGCGCACGATCACCCTGCTCGACGGCGACGTGGTACGCCGGGAGTTGTCGGCCGGGTTGACCTTCAGCCGGGCCGACCGGGACGCCAACGTCCGGCGGATCGGCTGGGTGGCGGCCGAGATCGCCAGGCACCGGGGGGTGGGCATCTGCTGCCCGATCGCCCCGTACGCCCAGGCCCGGGCCGCCGTGCGGGAGATGGCCCGATCCGCCGGGGCGGGGTTCCTGCTGGTGCACGTGGCCACCCCGTTGGAGGTCTGTGAGCAGCGCGACCGCAAGGGGCTGTACGCCCGCGCCCGGGCCGGCCTGCTCACCGGGATGACCGGCATCGACGACCCGTACGAGACGCCGACCGATGCCGATCTGGTGGTCGACACCACCGGCCAGAGCATCGAGGAGGCGGTGCAGGCGGTGATGAACCACCTCACCGAGACCGGCTGGGTGGAGCCGCGCCTGCCGTCCGCCTGACCTCGGGGGTTCCACTTCCGCCGCTGCCTGCTGCGCGCTAGTGTTCAATCTTGTTTGAACACGTTCGAGCGCGTGCAGGTATGCGGGGAGGTACGGCGGATGCTGGCACGGCAGCGACAGGCGACGATCCTCGACCGGGTCCGGACCGCCGGTGGCGTACGGGTCACCGAGCTGGCTGCCGAGTTCGGTGTCTCCGACATGACCATCCGGCGGGACCTGGACACGCTGCACGACCAGGGGCTGCTGGCCAAGGTGCACGGCGGGGCCACCACCACCGGCCCCGGCTCGACCGACGAACCGGGCTTCCACGCCAAGTCCGTCCGGCAGTCCGCCGAGAAGGCCGCCATCGCCGGCCACGCGGCCGAACTGGTCCGGCCCGGTGCGGCGATCGCCCTCTCCGCCGGCACCACCACCGCCGAGCTGGCCCGCCGCCTGGTCGACGTCGCCGGGCTGACCGTGGTGACCAACTCGCTGCCGGTGGCCGAGATCCTGCACACCGCCGGCCGCCCCGACCAGACCGTGGTGCTGACCGGCGGGGTACGCACCCCGTCCGACGCGCTGGTCGGCCCGCTGGCCGTGGAGGCCATCCGGTCGCTGCACCTGGACCTGCTCTTCCTCGGCGTACACGGGATCACCGAGCGGGCGGGTTTCACCACCCCCAACCTGATGGAGGCGGAGACCGACCGGGCCCTGGTGGAGGCCGCCGACCGGCTGGTCGTCCTCGCCGACCACACCAAGTGGGGCACCGTGGGCATCTCCTCCATCGTCGGCCTGGGCGCCGCCGACGTGCTGGTCAGCGACGACCGGTTGGCCCCCGAAGCGCGCCGGGTGATCGACGAGAAGGTGGGCGAGCTGGTGATCGTGACAGGCACGGGCCGGGCGACCGGGCAGGAGACGACGCGGTGAAGCGTACGGCGATCGAGCTGGCCGACGGCCGCGAGCTGATCTACTTCGACGAGCGGGACGACGCCGTCCGGGACCAGCCGGACCAGCGGGAGCTGCCCCCACCTCCGCCGGCCTCCCAGCTACGGTACGACCCGCTCACCGACGAGTGGGTGGCGGTGGCGGTGCACCGGCAGACCCGGACCTTCCTCCCCCCGGCCGACCAGTGCCCGCTGTGCCCGTCCCGGGGCGACCGGCACAGCGAGATCCCCGCCCCCGACTACGACGTGGCGGTCTTCGAGAACCGGTTCCCCTCGCTGAGCCAACGGATCGCCGACGAGCCGGCCGAGATCACCGGGTTCACCCCGGTCCGCCCCGGCCAGGGACGCTGCGAGGTGGTCTGCTTCACCGACGACCACCGGGCGTCCTTCGCCAGCCTCTCCCCCGCCCGGGTCCGGCTGGTGCTGGACGCGCTGGCCGACCGGACCACGGCGGTCGGCGCACTGCCCGGGGTGGAGCAGGTGTTCTGCTTCGAGAACCGGGGGGTGGAGATCGGCGTCACCCTGCACCACCCGCACGGCCAGATCTACGCGTACCCGTTCGTCACACCGCGTACCCGGTCGCTGCTCGCGGCGGCCCGCCGGCACGCGGAGCGCACCGGCGGCGGCAACCTCTACGCCGACGTGCTCGCCACCGAGCGCGCCGCCGGGGACCGGGTGGTCGCGGCCAACGACCACTGGACGGCGTACGTGCCGGCGGCGGCCCGCTGGCCGTTCGAGGTGCACGTCGCGCCGCACCGGCCGGTGCCGGACATCCCGGCGCTCGACGACGCCGAACGGGACGCGTTCGGCCCGCTCTACCTGGACGTGCTCCGCCGCTTCGACGGGCTGTTCGACCTGCCCATGCCGTACATCGCGGCCTGGCACCAGGCGCCGGTGCGGATCGACCGGGAGCTGGGCCACCTGCACCTCCAGCTGTTCACCATCCGCCGGGCGAAGGACAAACTGAAGTACCTGGCCGGCTCCGAGTCGGGCATGGGGGTCTTCATCAACGACATCGCCCCCGAGCGCGCCGCCGAGCTCCTGCGCGCCGGCTGACCCCGCTCCCCTGCCCGCCGGCCGACCCCGCACAGCAGGACGCGGGGGGCCCGGGACGGGCCCCCCGCGGGGAAGGGACGGCTGGCTGTGCTCGACAGCCCGGGAGGCTTGTCGATCGGCACTGGTGCCGTGCGGTGACCGACGTGCTCCCTGGACGCGACTGGCACCACGTCCACCCGGCTCAACGACCTCTTCCCCGACCGGTGACGCCGCCGTCACCCGGACGGGTGGCACCGCCGGTGCCGCCGACCGCAGGCCGCCGGTGCTGCCGGTGCCGGTGCTGCCGACCTTCTGGCACACCGGTGCCGCCGGTGCGCGTCGCCGGGCCGCAGACGACGGAACCCGTCGGCGGACCGCCGACGGGTTCCGTGGGTACGGGCGAGGGTCAGGCGCTGAGCCTGCGCGCCAGGTTCTCGTCGAGGGTGTTCATGAACTCGTCGGTGCTCTGCCACGGGGCGTCGCGCGAGATGAGCAGCGCGAGGTCCTTGGTCATCTGGCCGGACTCGACGGTGTCGACGATGACCTGCTCCAGGGTGTCGGCGAACTCGGTGACCGCCGGGGTGCCGTCCAGCTTGCCCCGGTGGGCCAGGCCCCGGGTCCAGGCGTAGATCGAGGCGATCGGGTTGGTCGAGGTCTTCTCGCCCTTCTGGTACTGCCGGTAGTGCCGGGTGACCGTGCCGTGCGCGGCCTCCGCCTCGACGGTACGACCGTCCGGGGAGAGCAGCACGGAGGTCATCAGGCCGAGCGAGCCGAAGCCCTGCGCGACGGTGTCGGACTGCACGTCACCGTCGTAGTTCTTGCAGGCCCAGACGTAGCCGCCCTCCCACTTGAGCGCGGCGGCGACCATGTCGTCGATGAGCCGGTGCTCGTAGGTGATGCCGGCGGCGGCGAACTCGTCCTTGAACTCGTTCTCGAACACCTCGGCGAAGAGGTCCTTGAACCGGCCGTCGTACGCCTTGAGGATGGTGTTCTTGGTGGACAGGTAGACCGGGTAGCCCCGGTCCAGGCCGTACCGGAACGAGGCGCGGGCGAAGTCCCGGATCGACTCGTCGTAGTTGTACATGCCCATGGCGATGCCGCCGCCGGAGAAGTTGGCGACCTCCATCTCCATCGGGGTGCCGCCGTCGGCCGGGGTGTAGGTGATGGTCACCGTGCCCGGGCCGGGGACCACGAAGTCGGTGGCCTTGTACTGGTCGCCGTGGGCGTGCCGGCCGATGATGATCGGCTTGGTCCAGCCGGGGACCAGCCGGGGCACGTTCGACATGATGATCGGCTCGCGGAAGACGACGCCGCCGAGGATGTTACGGATGGTGCCGTTCGGCGACCGCCACATCTTCTTGAGGCCGAACTCCTCCACCCGGGCCTCGTCCGGGGTGATGGTGGCGCACTTGACGCCGACGCCGTGCTCCTTGATGGCGTTCGCGGCGTCGATGGTCACCTGGTCGTCGGTGGCGTCCCGGTGCTGGATCGACAGGTCGTAGTAGTGCAGGTCGACGTCGAGGTAGGGCAGGATCAGCTGCTCCCGGATCTGCTTCCAGATGATCCGGGTCATCTCGTCGCCGTCGAGCTCTACGACCGGGTTGTTTACCTTGATCTTCGCCATCGGCCGGCGCTCCTCTCGGGGGACACGTGCTCAAGCAGTACGAGCGTACTGGAAACCGGTTCACGGCACCGAGCCGGCCTCGACCCGGCGGCCCCGGACGGCCAAAATCACCGCGTGGGCCGGGGCGGACCCTGGCACCATCACCGGATGCCACTGAGCCGCACCCTCGGGTCTATCACGGTCACCGCCCTCACCGACGGCGAGGGACCGTTCTTCCAGCCCCGGACGCAGGCATTCCCCGCAGCCACCGCCGCACACTGGCGCGAGGCGGACCGGCGCGAACCCGGTTCGGTCACCGACGACGGCGACTGGTGGCTGCCGTTCCGCGCCTTCGCGCTGCGCGTCGGGGACGGGCCGGTGACCCTGGTCGACGCCGGCATCGGGCCGGCCGACTCGCCCGCCGCGAGCTGGGCACCGGTCCCCGGTCGGCTGCCGGCCGAACTGGCCGCCGCCGGCATCGACCCGGCCGACGTACACACCGTGATCCTCACCCACCTGCACAGCGACCACATCGGCTGGGCGGTGACCGGCACCCCGGGCCGGCCCTACTTCCACAACGCGACCTACCTGCTCCAGCGGGCCGAGCTGGCCGCCGTGGAGAGCATCAACCCGGGACTGCCGGCCGGTCTGATCGCGCCGTTGCGCGCCGCCGGCCAGCTCCGCGTGGTCGACGGCGACACCACCCTCACCCCCGGGGTACGCCTGCTACCCACCCCCGGGCACACCCCCGGCCACCAGTGCGTGCTGGTCGACACCGGCGACGACCGGATCCTGTTCACCGGCGACCTGCTGGTGCACGTGGTGCAGCTGATCGACCCGGAGCTGGCCTACGCCCACGAGGCGGACCCGACCACCGCCCGAGACTCCCGCACCACCCTGCTCGACCAGCTCGCCACCACCTCCACCCCCACCCTCCTAGCCACCCCCACCTCACCGCCCCCTTCACCCCCCACCCGCCCACCCTCGCCCCACCCCGTCCCACCTAGCCCCGTCCCACCTAGCCCCGTCCCACCTCGCCCCGGTGATCAAGAGGTTTCGGTCATGCCAGGGCGATTTCCTGACCCAAACCTCTTGATCACCACCGGAGCCGGGCACCTGCCAGCGGTGATCAAGAGGTTTGGGTCACGTCAGGGCGGTTTCCTGACCGAAACCTCTTGATCACCCGCCGCGAGCCCTGACCCACCGCAGTGATCAAGAGGTTTGGGTCAACTCAGGCCGGCTGGTTGACGCAAACCTCTTGATCACCGGGGCAGGGACGGCGGGACGGGCGGGACGGGCGGGACGGGGTGGGGTGGGGACGGCGCAGGGGCGGGACGGCGGAAGCCGTCCCGCCCCTGCGGCGGATGGTTCAGCGGATCACATGCTGGCCACGTCGGCCTGCTTGGCGCGGACGGCCTCGGCGGCCTCCTTGAGGCTGGCCAGCTCGTCGGCGTCCAGGTCGGTCTCGACGACCCGCTTCACGCCCTCCGCGCCGATCTCGGCCTCGACGCCCAGGTAGACCCCGGAGATGCCGTACTCGCCGTCGACCCAGGCGCAGACCGGCATGACCGCGCCGGAGTCCTCGGCCACGGCCCGTGCCATCCGGGCGGCGGCGGCGGACGGGGCGTAGTACGCCGAACCGGTCTTGAGCAGCGCGACGACCTCGGCGCCACCGTTGCGGGTCTTGACGACCAGCTCCTCGATCTGCTCGGCGGGCATCGCGTCGCGCAGCGGCTTGCCGTTGACGGTGCTCTGCGACGGCACCGGGACCATGGTGTCGCCGTGCGAGCCGAGGGTCAGCGTCTTGACCGACTTCACCGGTACGTCGAGGGCCTCGGCGACGAAGTTGGTGAACCGGGCGCTGTCGAGCATGCCGGCCTGGCCGAGCACCCGGTTCTTGGGGAACTGGGTGGCGAGCTGGGCGAGCGCGGTCATCTCGTCGAGCGGGTTGGACACCACGATCACGACGGCGTTCGGGGCGTACTTGGCGACGTTCTCGGCGACCTGCCGCACGATCTTGGCGTTGGTCTCCAGCAGGTCCATCCGGCTCATGCCCGGCTTACGGGGCAGACCTGCGGTGATCACCACGACGTCCGAGCCCTCGATGGCCTCGTAGCCCTCGCCGTTGGGGCCGGTGGTGGCACCGACGACCTTGGTCTCGAAGCCCTCGATCGCGCGGGACTGGTTGAGGTCCAGCGCGAGACCCGCCGGCTTGCCCTCCACGATGTCGGTGATCACGACGGTGTCGAAGACGTCGTACTCGGCCAGGCGCTGTGCGGTGGTGGAGCCGTAGAACCCGGCCCCGACGACAGTGACCTTCTTACCCATGGTCGTCCCACTCCCCTGCTACCAGTCGGTTTTCCCGACCGTAACAGTCAACGTGGCACCGTTCGGGCCAGGGGCGGCGACCATCCCCGGGATGGGGCCAACGTCACCACCGCCCGGTTCCCGGTGGGGTACGCGGTGGGCGGCGGCACCTGCGGCGGAGCATCCCGGTAGCGCAGGCGTGCGCCACCGCCGCGCAGGGCAGACCACCCGCCCAGCAGGGAACACCCGCCGCCGCGCTGGGGAGTCAACCGCCAAGCGGGGAAGGCCGGCCGCCAAGCGGGGAAGGCCGGCCGCCCAGCGGGGAAGGCCGGCCGCCCAGCGGGGAAGGCCGGCCGCCCAGCGGGGAAGGCCGGCCGCCCAGCGGGGAAGGCCGGCCGCCCAGCGGGACAGCCGGCCACCCAGCAGATGAGGTCAGCCGGCAGCGGGGAGTCAACAACCAAGCGTGGAAGGCCGGCCACCCAGCGGGACAACCGGCCACCCGGCAGGGGAGGTCAGCCGGCACGGGAGGTCAGCCGTCGGCGGGGGGAGCCGCCGCGCCGCAGGGGAGGTCAGCCGCGTTCGGCGCGTTCGACGACGTTGGTGAGCAGCATGGCCCGGGTCATCGGCCCGACGCCGCCCGGCATCGGCGCGAGCCGGGCGGCGACCTGGGCCACCTCCGGGTCCACGTCGCCGGTGTAGCGGCCCTTGCCGTCGTCGCCGATCACCCGGGTGATGCCGACGTCGACCACCGTGGTGCCCGGGGTGACCATGTCGGCGGTGAGCAGGCCGGGCACCCCGGCGGCGACGATGACGATGTCGGCGGCGCGGGTGTGGGCGGCGAGGTCGAGGGTGCCGGTGTGGCACAGGGTGACGGTCGCGTTCTCGCTGCGCCGGTTGAGCAGCAGGCCGAGCGGCCGCCCGACGGTGTTGCCCCGGCCGACCAGGGCGACGTTGGCACCGCGCAGCGGCACGTCGTACCGGCGGAGCAGCTCGACGATGCCGCGCGGGGTGCAGGGCAGTGGGCCGTCGTAGCCGAGCACCAGCCGGCCCAGGTTCACCGGGTGCAGGCCGTCGGCGTCCTTGTCGGGGTCGATCAGCTCCAGGGCCCGCTGGGTGTCGAGGTGCGCCGGCAGCGGCAGCTGGACGATGTAGCCGTGGCAGCCCGGGTCGGCGTTCAGCTCGGTGAGCACGTCGTCGAGCTGCTGCTGGGTGGCGTCGGCGGGCAGCTCCCGGCGGATCGAGGCGATGCCCACCTCGGCGCAGTCGCGGTGCTTGCCGTTGACGTACGCCTCCGAGCCGGGGTCCGCGCCGACCAGGACGGTGCCCAGGCCTGGGGTGACCCCTCGCTCGGCCAACGCCTTGACCCGTACCCGCAGCTCGTCCTTGATCTTGGCTGCGGTCGCCTTGCCGTCCAGGATGATCGCCGTCACGACCAGATCGTCTCACGGCCGGCGGACGGCGAGCCGGCGACGGGGCGGCCGTCACTTTGAGTTACGTGCCATTGGTCACTTTGTGTCACCTTAGTGTGGCAGGCCACGACGTCGTGGCGGACGGAAGACCCCACACCGACTGCGGGCCGGACAGGCGACGCATACCCCCCCACGGCGACCGATCGGCCCTCCGTGGGCATCCGACACCCCCTCCACGCCCATAGTGAGCAGCAAAAATCGCTTCTCCCCGATACCAGGCGAGCAGAACAACCACAAGGGCACTGCCGGTGGTCCGTTATCCGTTCGCAACGCTTCCGTTGTCGTCGGGCCGATCCCGACCTACCGTTGCCGGACGTTGCGCAGAGTCACCCAGCGCCGGGTCCGGCTGCGCTACGTAATGAGATGAGGAGACCCCCATGCGTGTGCGCAGGCTTGCTGCCTGGACCGCTCTCCCGCTCGCGGTGACCCTGGGCCTGGCGGCCTGCGGCTCGGGCGGCGGCAGCGGAACCGGTCAGTCCGACCCCAACGCGGCCGTGCGGATCGAGATCGCCGAGCCGCAGCACCTGGTGCCGACCAACACCAACGAGACCAGCGGTTCGCAGGTGCTCGCCGCCCTGTTCAGCCCACTGGTCGACTACGACGAGGCCAACAAGCCCTACGAGGTGGCGGCCGAGTCGGTCACCTCGTCGGACAACAAGGTCTGGACGGTCAAGCTCAAGGACGGCTACACCTTCCACAACGGCGAGAAGGTCACCGCCGACAACTACCTCGACGCCTGGAACTACGGCGCGTACGCCCCCAACGGGCAGAACTCCAGCTACTTCTTCGAGAAGATCGCCGGGTACGCCGACCTGCAGGGCGACAAGCCGGCTGCCGAGCGGCTGTCCGGGCTGAAGAAGGTCGACGACCTGACCTTCACCGTCACGCTGACCGAGCCGTACAGCGAGTTCAAGACGATGCTCGGGTACACCGCCTTCTATCCGCTGCCGAAGGCCGCCTTCTCGGGGCCCGGCACGCTGAAGGAGGGCTACGAGCAGGCCCCGATCGGGCAGGGCCCGTTCCGGATGAAGGGCTCCTGGCAGCACGACGCCAAGGTCGAGGTGGAGCGCTACGACGCCTTCCCCGGCGAGCAGCCGAAGGTGGGCGGGGTCGAGTTCCGGATCTACCAGCAGCCCACCGCCGCGTACGCGGACGTGCTGTCGGACAACCTCGACGTGATCAAGACGATCCCGACCGAGAACCTGTCGACCGCCGCGACCGACCTGGGCGACCGGTTCCAGCAGAGCCCGGCATCGTCGTTGCAGGTGCTGGCCTTCCCGACCTTTCAGAAGGAGTTCAGCAAGCCCGAGGTGCGCAAGGCCATCTCGATGGCGATCGACCGGGACGAGATCACCAAGTCGATCTTCAAGGACTCGCAGCAGCCGGCCCGCTCGTTCGTCTCGCCGGTGGTCGCGGGTTACCGGGAGAACACCATCGGCGCGGCCGGCGAGTTCGACCCGGCCAAGGCGAAGTCGGCGTACGAGGCCGCCGGTGGCCCGAAGAAGATCGAGCTGTCGTACAACGGCGACGGTGGGCACAAGGACTGGATCGACGCGACCTGCAACCAGCTCAAGGCCAACCTGGGTGTGGAGTGCGTCGGCACCGCCGAGCCCAAGTTCGCCGACCTGCTGACCAAGGTCAAGGCGAAGCAGCCGGTGGGCCTGTTCCGGATGGGCTGGGTGATGGACTACCCGTCGATGGAGAACTACCTCGGCCCGCTGTACAGCACGAACGGTTCGTCGAACTACTACGGCTACAGCAACCCGGAGTTCGACAAGCTGCTCGTCGAGGGCGCCAAGGCCCCGAACGAGGAGGCCGCGATCGCGAAGTACCAGGCGGCGGAGGACCTGCTGGCCAAGGACCTGCCGGTGATCCCGCTGCGCTACGGCCAGAACAACTTCGGCCACTCGACCAAGGTGAAGAACGTCCAGATGGACCTCTTCGACCGGATCGACCTGCTGAAGATCGAGGCGGTCAGCTAGTCCGGGCGGCGCGAACGGCCGCCAGCAGGTGAAGGGGCGGCGTCGGCGAACGGCCGCCGGCAGATGAAGGCGCGGCGGCGGCGAACGGCCGACCGGCACGTGCAGGGCGCGTCGGCGGCAACGGGGCCGTCGACGGGAGCAACGGGTCGGGTCATCGGTGGACGGTGGCCCGACCCGCCTCCGTCTCCGCCCCTTATCAGCAAGACTGCACAGTATGTTCCGCTTCGTTCTGCGGCGTCTGCTCCAGATGGTCCTCGCCTTCTTCGGGACCACGCTGATCGTGTACGCCCTGATGTTCGCCGGCCAGGGCGACCCGATCCAGGCGCTGGCCGGCGAACGGCCGGTCACCCCGGCCCAGCGGGCGTACCTCACGGAGAAGTTCCACCTCGACCGGACCGGGATCGGCGGCTTCTTCTACCGCTACCTCGACTACCTCAAGAACCTGCTCCAGGGTGACCTCGGCCAGTCGCTGACCGGCCGGTCGATCGGGGACATCCTCGCCGCCGCCTGGCCGGTCACCGTCAAGCTGGCCGTGATCGCGATGGCCGTGACGATCCTGTTCGGGGTCACCGCCGGGGTGCTCGCCGGCATCCGCCGGGCCAGCCTCTTCGACAACGCCACGCTGGTGCTGACCCTGCTGGTGCTGGGCATCCCCACCATCGTGCTGGCCCCGCTCGCGCAGTACCTGCTCGGCGTCCGCTGGCCGATCTTCCCCCCGACCGCCGGCGCCGACCCCGACCTGTGGGCCCTGCTGCTGCCCGGCATCGTGCTCGGCTCCCTGTCGCTGGCCACCGCGCTGCGGCTGACCCGGACCTCGGTCGCCGAGAACCTGCGCGCCGACTACGTCCGCACCGCCCGGTCGAAGGGGCTGGTCCGGCGACGGATCATCGGGGTGCACGTACTGCGTAACTCGCTCATCCCCGTGATCACCTTCCTCGGCGTCGAGCTGGGCAACCTGATGAGCGGCGCGATCATCACCGAGGGCGTGTTCAACATCCCGGGGGTGGGCTTCAACCTGTTCCGGGGCATCCGCACCGAGGACGGCCCGCTGGTGGTGGGCATCGTCAGCGTGCTCGTCGTCGTCTACCTGGTCGCCAACCTGGTGGTGGACGTCCTGTACGCCGTACTCGATCCGAGGATCCGCTATGAGTGAGCGCGACGAGGTACGGGCATGAGCGACTTCGAGACGGTGGCGGCGACGGAGGACCAGGCCGCCCGCCGGGGGGTCTCCGGTGAGCCCGGCACCCCCGACCGGGTCGGCGTACCGCAGAAACCCCGCAGCCTGGCCGGGGACGCCTGGCGTGAGCTGCGCCGCAAGCCGGTCTTCTGGATCAGTCTGGTGCTGGTCGTGCTGGTCGCCGCGATGGCCGCCGTGCCGTCGCTGTTCACCGCCAACGACCCGCGCGACTGCGTGCTGTCCCGCCAGCACGCCGGGGCGTCCGGCGGGGCCATCTTCGGGTACGACTTCCAGGGCTGCGACACGTACGCCCGGGCGGTCTACGGGGCCCGCGCCTCGCTGCTGGTGGGCGCGCTCTCCGCTCTGCTCACCGGGGTCGTCGCGCTGGTGGTCGGGATGGTGGCCGGCTACTTCGGCCGCTGGGTCGACGCGGTGCTCTCCCGGGTGATCGACATCGTGCTCGGCATCCCGCTGCTGCTCGCCGCGATCGTGCTGCTCAAGCGGGTCAGCACCAGCAGCGACACGGTCCGGCTGTTCGCGGTGATCTTCGTGTTGGCGGTGCTCGGCTGGACCACCGCCGCCCGGGTGGTCCGCTCCTCGGTGATCACCGCCAAGGAGCAGGACTACGTCGCCGCCGCCCGGATGCTCGGCGCGGGCGACGGCCGGATCATGTGGCGGCACATCCTGCCCAATGCGCTCGCCCCGGCGATCGTGGTGCTGACCATCGCGCTCGGTTCGTTCATCGCCGCCGAGGCGACCCTGAGCTTCCTGGGCATCGGGCTGAAGGCGCCCACCATCTCCTGGGGCATCGAGATCGACGCCGGCCGGGTGCACATGCGCGAGTCGGCGACCCCGCTGGTCGTCCCGTCCGCCTTCCTCGCGCTGACCGTGCTGGCCTTCATCATGCTGGGCGACGCGATCCGCGACGCCTTCGACCCGAAGCTGCGGTGAGCACCGTGCCGGCCACAGCGCCCCCACCCCGCACGCCCGCAACGGGCCCGGCACCCACGCCCCGCACGCCCGCAACGGGCCCGGCACCCACGCCCCGCACGCCCGCAACGGGCCCGGCACCCACGCCCCGCACGCCCGCAGCGGGTCCCGCAGTCGCGAGCGAGAGGCAGATCCGGTGACCGAGTCCGCGGTCCGGCCCACGCCGGCCTCACCCACCCCGCCCGGCGGTCACCTGCTGGAGGTACGGGACCTGCACGTCGAGTTCCGCACCGGCGAGGGGGTGGCCAAGGTGATCAACGGGGTCTCCTACCACCTGGACCCGGGCGAGACGCTGGCCGTGCTCGGTGAGTCCGGCTCCGGCAAGTCGGTCACCGCCCAGGCGGTCATGGGCATCCTGGACACCCCACCGGCGGCGATCCGTTCCGGTCAGATCCGCTACCGGGGCCGCGATCTGCTCACCCTGCCCGAGGAGCAACGCCGGCAGGTACGCGGCAAGGAGATCGCGATGATCTTCCAGGACGCCCTGTCGGCGTTGAACCCGGTCTTCCCGGTCGGCTGGCAGATCGGCGAGACGCTGCGACACCGGGACGGGATGTCCCGCGCCGACGCCCGACGGCGGACCGTCGAACTGATGGACCTGGTGCGCATCCCGGGGGCGGCCGGACGGCTCGGCGACCACCCGCACCAGTTCTCCGGCGGGATGCGGCAACGCGTCATGATCGCCATGGCGCTGGCCCTGGACCCGAAGGTGCTGATCGCCGACGAACCGACCACCGCCCTCGACGTCACCGTGCAGGCCCAGATCATGGACCTACTGGCCGACCTGCGGCGCGACCTCGACATGGCGATGATCCTGATCACCCACGACCTGGGGGTGGTGGCCGGCGTCGCGGACCGGATCGCCGTCATGTACGCCGGCCGGATCGTCGAGCACGCCGACGTCCACGCGTTGTACCGGGCACCGGCCCACCCGTACACCAAGGGGTTGCTGGCCTCGATTCCCCGGCTGGACGTGCGCGGCCGGGAGTTGGCCACGATCCGGGGACTGCCACCGAACCTGATGCGGATCCCCACCGGCTGCCCGTTCCACCCCCGATGCCCGTACGTGCGGCAGGTCTGCGTGGACGTGGTGCCGGACGACCTGGTCCTCGCTGACGGCCGGACCAGCGCGTGCCACTTCGCGCAGGAGGTCCACGATGACCGCGCCCGCTAGCCCGGCCAAGGTCCGGGGCGAGACCATCCTCGCCGTCGACGACCTGGTCAAACACTTCCCGATCACCCGGGGCGTGCTCTTCCAACGGCAGGTCGGCGCGGTCCGGGCGGTCGACGGGGTCAGCTTCGTGCTGCGTCGGGGCGAGACGCTCGGCATCGTCGGCGAATCCGGCTGCGGCAAGTCGACCCTCGCCCGGCTGCTGATGCGGCTGGAGACGCCGACCTCCGGCCGGGCCACCCTGGAGGGCCGCGACCTGCTCTCCGCCTCCGGGGGCGAACTGCGCCGGCTGCGGCGCAACATGCAGATGGTGATGCAGGACCCGTACACCTCGCTGAACCCCCGGATGACGGTGGGCGACATCATCGGCGAGCCGTTCGACATCCACCCCGACGCCGCACCCAAGGGCAGCAAACGCGGCCGGGTGCAGGAGTTGCTGGACCTGGTCGGGCTGAACCCCGAGCACGTCAACCGGTACCCGCACCAGTTCTCCGGCGGTCAGCGGCAACGCATCGGCATCGCCCGGGCGCTCGCCCTGCGCCCCGAGGTGATCGTCTGCGACGAGCCGGTCTCCGCCCTGGACGTCTCGATCCAGGCCCAGGTCATCAACCTGTTGGGGCAACTCCAGGACGAGCTGGGCCTGTCGTACGTCTTCATCGCGCACGACCTGTCGGTGGTCCGGCACATCTGCGACCGGGTGGCGGTGATGTACCTGGGCCGGATCGTCGAGATCGGCACCGAGGAGGAGATCTACGAACGGGCCACCCACCCGTACACCCAGGCGCTGCTGTCCGCGGTGCCGGTGCCCGACCCGGCCGCCCGCGACGCCACCGGCATCATCCGGCTGACCGGCGACGTGCCCAGCCCGGCCGACCCGCCGTCCGGCTGCCACTTCCGCACCCGCTGCTGGAAAGCCGAGGACATCTGCGCCCGGGAAGACCCGCCGACCGTCCCCCGGCCCGCCGACCCCCACCCCAGCGCCTGCCACTTCGCCGCCCTACGCGACCCGCCGGGCGGGGCCTGACCACCGGTCACCGCGCCGTGCGGACACCTACGGCCGAGCACACACCGGGTGCCGCTCGGCCGTAGGTGATCACGCAGGCGGTGCGCCGGGCCGGCCGGTGGCGGCCCGCCCGGCCGGGGTGGATCAGTGGAAGAAGTGCCGGGTGGCGGTGAGGTACATGGTGACGCCGGCCTGCTGGCAGGCGGCGATGGTGTCCTCGTCGCGGATCGACCCGCCGGGCTGGACGATCGCCTTCACCCCGGCGTCGATCAGGATCTGCGCGCCGTCGGCGAACGGGAAGAAGGCGTCCGAGGCGGCGACGGACCCCCGGGCCCGCTCCGCACCGGCCCGGCTGACCGCCAGCCGGGCCGAGTCGACCCGGTTGACCTGACCCATCCCCACCCCGACCGACGCGCCGTCGCGGGCCAGCAGGATCGCGTTGCTCTTCACCGCGCGGACCGCCCGCCAGGCCAGCACCAGGTCCCGCAGGGTCGCCTCGTCGGCGGCCTCGCCGGTGGCCAGCTTCCAGTTGGCCGGGTCGTCGCCCTCGGCGTCGATCCGGTCCCGCTGCTGCACGAGGACACCGCCGGTGACCTGCCGCCACTCAGCCGGCAGCGGGGCGAAGGCCGGGGCGCGCAGCAGCCGGATGTTCTTCTTGCCCTGGAGGATCTCCACCGCGCCGGGCTCGAACTCCGGTGCCACCAGCACCTCGGTGAAGATCTCCGCGACCTGCCCGGCCAGCTCCACCGAGACCGGTCGGTTGACGGCGATCACCCCGCCGAACGCGGAGACCGGGTCGCAGGCGTGGGCCTTGCGGTGCGCCTCGGCGACGTCCGCGCCGACGGCGATGCCGCACGGGTTGGCGTGCTTGATGACCGCCACCGCCGGCTGGTCGGGGAAGTCGTTCGCGGCCCGCCAGGCGGCGTCCGCGTCGACGTAGTTGTTGTAGGACATCTCCTTGCCGTGCAACTGCTCGGCCTGGGCCAGCCCCGGCGGGCTGCCCGGGTCGGCGTAGACGGCGGCACCCTGGTGCGGGTTCTCGCCGTAGCGCAGCGTCGCCTGCCGGCGCAGGGCCAGCCCGGCGAAGTGCGGCCAGCCGTCCTCGGCGGGGGCGGCGGTGCCGGCGAACCAGTCGGCGACCGCGACGTCGTACTCGGCGATGTCGGCGAACGCGCGGGCGGCCAGCGCCCGCCGCTGGGCCAGCGTGAAACCGCCCTCGGCCAGCGCGGCGACCAGCGCCGGGTACGCGGCCGGGTCGGTCACCACGGCGACCGAGGCGTGGTTCTTGGCGGCGGCCCGGACCATCGCCGGCCCACCGATGTCGATCTGCTCGACGCACTCGTCCGCCGACGCGCCGGAGGCGACGGTTTCCTGGAACGGGTAGAGGTTGGAGACCAGGACGTCGATGCCGGCGATGTCGTGCTCGTCGAGCTGCGCGCCGTGCGAGTCCTTGCGCAGGTCGGCCAGGAGACCGCCGTGGATCTTGGGGTGCAGGGTCTTGACCCGGCCGTCGAGGATCTCGGGGAAGCCGGTCACCTGCTCGACCGGGGTCACCGGCACGCCCGCGCCGGAGATCGTCGAGGCGGTGGAACCGGTCGAGACGATCTCCACCCCGGCCCCGTGCAACGCGCGGGCCAGCTCGACCAGACCACTCTTGTCGTAGACGCTGACCAGTGCCCGCCTGATCGGGCGGCGGGAGTCCTGCGGGGCACTCACGGAACGGTGACCTTTCTTCCGGTGATCGTCCAACCTGCACGAACCAGGCGACCGACCTGCTCGACGAGCTGGCGGCGCTCGGCTTGCTTGATGCGCTCGGTGAGCGTCTCCTCGTCGTCGTCGTCGAGGACCGGCACCGCGACCTGCGCGACGATCGGGCCGGTGTCCATCCCGGCGTCGACGAAGAAGAGGGTGGCCCCGGTGACCTTGACGCCGTAGGCGAGCGCGTCCCGGGGGCCGTGGATGCCGGGGAACGCCGGCAGCAGCGTGTTGTGCGTGTTGAGATAGCGGTCGCCGAAGGCCGCCAGGAACTGCGGCCCGACCAGCTTCAGGAAACCGGCGGAGATGACCAGGTCGGGCTGGTGCTCGGCGACGTGCGCGGTGAGGGCCTTGTCCCAGTCGGCGCGGGTGGGGTGGTCCTTCACCCGGTCGACGAAGGTCGGCACCCCGGCGGCGGCGGCGCGGTCCAGCCCGACGATGCCGTCCCGGTCGGCGCCGACGGCCACCACCCGGGCCCCGTAGCCGGGGTCGGCGGCGGCGGCGTCCAGCAGCGCCTGGAGGTTGCTGCCGGAGCCGGAGACGAGGACGACGAGGCGGGCGACGGGCGCGGGCTCGGTCACACGGGCCACCCTAGCGGGCAGGTCGGCCCGCCCATCCTGCGGGCGGCGACGTTTCGGGTGATCACGCGTGTCGCCCGGACACGGTACGCTGCCGGTCGCCCGGTGGCCGGGCCGCGCCCGCCACCGCACCCCATAGCCAATGATCAGGTACGGACGCCGTACCGACGTGAACGAGGAGTACCACAGATGCAGCCCGGCTACCCCAACCCGCAGCAGCCGATCAACAACAACATGACCCCGTCGATCGTGGCCATCTTCTTCTTCTGGCCGCTGGCGATCCCCGCCATCATCAACGCATCCAAGGTCAACCCGGCCCTGCAGCAGGGCGACTACGCGGGTGCCGAGGCCGCCGCCCGCGAGTCCAAGAAGTGGTCGAAGCTGGCCTTCATCATCGGTGGTGTGTGGCTCGTCATCGTGCTGCTGTGCTGCATCTTCGGTGGTGTGATGGGTGCGATCGACGGCAGCAGCACCAGCAGCTACTGACGGCCCACGACTGAGGAGCAGCCGAGATGCAGCCCGGAAACCCCGGCCACGACCCGTACGGCCAGCAGCCCCCGCACGATCCGTACGGGCAGCAGCCCGTCTCGGGCCAGCCGCAGGACCCGTACGCCGCGCCGCAGGCACCGTACGGGCAGCAACCGGCGGCACCGTACGGCGAGCAGCCTCCGCAGTACGGGCAGCCTCCGCAGTACGGGCAGCCCCCGCACGACCCGTACGGCCCCCAGCCCACCTCGGGCCAGCCGTACGAGCAGCCCTTCCAGCCGGACCCGTACGGCCAGCCCGTCCACAAGGACCCCTACGGGCAGCAGCCGTACGCCGCGGCGGCCTCCTATCCGGGGGCCGGCTATCCGGCGCCGCAGGGGCAGCAGAACACCCTCGGCCTGGTGTCGCTGATCCTCGGCATCGCGTCGCTTCCGCTGCTCTGCTGCCTCTTCCTGGGCATCCCGCTCGGCATCGGCGCGGTGATCACCGGTTGGCTGGGGATGCAGAAGGCCAACCAGGGTCTGGCCAGCAACGCCGGTCAGGCCAAGGCCGGCCTGATCTGCGGCGCGATCGCGGTCGGGCTCGGCATCCTGCTGCTGCTGCTCAACCTCATCGGCAGCTTCACGCTGCCCACCTCGCCCTGACCGGGCGCGACATCGAGGGGCGTCCCGGCACCGTCCGGGGCGCCCCTCGCCGTAAACCGGCAGCACCGCGAGACCGCCGGGCCGGCACGGGACGGCCAGGCCAGACCGCCGGGCCGGCAAGAGACGGCCAGGCCGGCAGCACCGCGAGGCCGGCGGGCCGGCACGAGACGGCCAGGCCGGCAGCACCGCGAGGCCGGCGGGCCGGCACGAGACGGCGAGGTCGACCCGGCCAGGCCGGCCGGACCGCGCAGCCGGCAGCAGGGTGCGCGGTGCGGTGCAGCCGGCAGGACCGCGCAGCCGGCAGGAGCGGATGCTCAGTCGACGACCGGGCGGGGCGGCCGGTCGGCGGCTGATCGGGGGCGGTCCCGGCCCGTACGCGACCGGTCCTCGACCGGGCCCGGCCGGTCCGCAGCCGGCCGGGGGCGGGTGACGGGCGACCGCGGCCGGGCGGGTGGGCGGGCCGACGACGGACGGTCGAGCACCTTGGCGGCGGCGGCCCCGAGCAGCGCGCCGACCGCGACCACGGCGGTGGCCACTGCCGCCACCTGCCACGGCACCGGGCCGATCTCGGCCAGCCGGCCGCCGCCGAGCGATCCGCCGGAGGCCACCGCGGCGAGCCCGACGACCAGGCCGACCACCGGCCCGGCGAGCGCCGCCGGGCCGAGCAGCGCCGGCCAGGCCGGCCCGGCCCGGTCGTCGAGGTCCGGGCGGAGCAGCCGGCGGCCGAGCAGCCAACCTGCCGTCATGCCGGCCAGCACCGGCACCGCCAGCAGCGCCGCACCGAGCCCGTCGACCGGGCCGCTGGGCAGGCCGGCGAGCAGCGGTACGGCCGGCAGCGACCCGACGGACACTTCGCTGAGGCGGATCGCCGTGCCGGTGCCGACGGCGAACCCGGGGCCGAGCAGGTAGGCGGTGGACCAGACGGTGGCGTTCGGTGCGTAGGCCAGGCTGACCAGGGTGATGCCGGCCTGCCCGGCCACCCCGGTCCGGTAGGCCCCGATCAGGTCGGCGGCGTCTCCCCCGCCGGTCGCCACCGCCAGGCCGGCCGCCACGGCACCCGCCCCGAGCAGCAGCAGGGCCGCGACCAGGCCGGTACGGACACCGTCGCGCAGCACCGCCGGCGCACGCTCGGCCAGCAGGCCGGCGACCCCGGTGGTGCGTGCCGCCCCGACCAGGGCCGCCACCGTGCCGAAGAGCAGCAGGGTCAGCCCGGACCGGACCGGGGAGACCCGCAGTCCGGTGCTGTCGACCAGCAGCGCGGCCAGGACGCCGAACAGGGCGTACCCGATGCCGACCGCGACGGCGACGGTGGCCGCCTGCCGGGGGGACCGGCCGCCGCGCGCGCCGACCGCCCGGCTGGCGTGCACCCCGGCCCGGCTCAGCCGCCAGCACGCGAACACCGAGAGCGCCAGCGGGACGAGGCCGATCGGGCCGGCGGTGGTCCCCAGCGGCACCCCGTGGCCGAGCAGCCAACCGGCGAGACCGGCCCGCAGCGCACCGACCACCGAGCCGGCGTCCTCGGTGAACTGGGCCAGCCCGAGCACCACCGCCACCGGCAGATAGGAGGTGACGGCGGCACCGGCGGCGGCCACCCCGGCGGCGACCGGTAACGGCGCCCGGGAGCGTCCGGGCTGCTCCGGCCGACGGGGGGCGGGCACCCGGGCACCACCGGCACGGCCCGGCGGCCGGCCGCCGGCACGGGCACCGCTGGGACGGCGGGGCTGATCAGGGGTGATCGAGGACATCGGGTCTACTCTGGCACGCCGCGCCGGTGGTGGCTGCCCGCCGGGGCCGCCCGGCTCCGGCGAGTTCCGTGATCCACCGCCATGGGCCCCCGATCCGGTCTAGCCTCGGCGCAGGGACGCGACCGAAGTCGCGGCACCGATCGCCCGGAGGAAGCCGTGAATGCTCCGTACCCACCGCCACCGGCTGCGGCCGGGCGGGACCGCACCACGCTCTGGGGGGTGCTCGGCATCGTCCTCGGCCTGATCTGCTGCGGCATCCTGGGCATCGTCTTCGGTTACCTGTCGATCCGCGACGCCAAGCGGTACGGCCAGTCGCCGCTGCTCGGTTACCTGGCCATCGCGTTCGGCGTGATCAACATCATCGGCACCGCGATCTGGCGGGCCAGCGGGAACTACCCGCTCTGGAACAACTGAAGGGGCCGACCGTCTCCGGTCGCCCCCTTCAGCTGTGCGTCGCTCGTTCGGGCTGGTGCAGCCCACGGCTCAGCGGCCGGACATCAGCTCCCGCATCAGCTTGGCGGTCTCGGTCGGGGTCTTGCCGACCTTGACCCCGACCGCCTCCAGCGCCTGCTGCTTGGCCTCGGCGGTGCCCGCCGAGCCGGAGATGATCGCGCCGGCGTGCCCCATGGTCTTGCCGGGGGGCGCGGTGAAGCCGGCGATGTAGCCGACCACCGGCTTGGTGACGTTGTCCTTGATGAAGTCGGCGGCCCGCTCCTCGGCGTCGCCGCCGATCTCGCCGATCATGACGATCGCGTCGGTCTCCGGGTCGGCCTCGAACGCGGCGAGCGCGTCGATGTGGGTGGTCCCGATGATCGGGTCGCCACCGATGCCGACGCAGGTGGAGAAGCCGATGTCGCGCAGCTCGTACATCATCTGGTAGGTCAGCGTGCCGCTCTTGCTGACCAGGCCGATCCGGCCGGAGCCGGTGATGTCGGCCGGGATGATGCCGGCGTTGGACGCGCCGGGCGAGGCGATGCCGGGGCAGTTCGGCCCGATGATCCGGGTCTGCTCCCCCTTGGCCACATTGTACGCCCAGAACGAGGCGGTGTCGTGCACCGGCACGCCCTCGGTGATCACCACGGCGAGCGGGATCTGCGCGTCGATCGCCTCGACCACCGCGCCCTTGGTGAACTGCGGCGGTACGAAGATCACCGTGACGTCCGCCCCGGTCTCCCGCATCGCGTCCGCGACGGAGGCGAAGACCGGCAGCTCGGTGCCGTCGAAGTCGACGGTGGTGCCGGCCTTGCGCGGGTTGACCCCGCCGACGACGTTGGTGCCGGCGGCGAGCATCCGCCGGGTGTGCTTGGAACCCTCGGAACCGGTCATCCCCTGCACGATGACCTTCGACTCCTTGGTCAGCCAGATCGCCATCGTCAGACCCCCGCAGCTGCCAGCTCGGCGGCCCGCTCGGCCGCGCCGTCCATGGTGTCGACCCGCTGCACGAGCGGGTTGCCGGCGCCGTCGAGGATCGCCCGACCGGCCTCCGCGTTGTTGCCGTCGAGCCGGACGACGAGCGGCTTGGTGACCTTCTCGCCGCGTTCCTCCAGCAGGGCCAGCGCCTGGATGATGCCGTTGGCGACCTCGTCGCAGGCGGTGATGCCGCCGAAGACGTTGACGAAGACGCTGCGAACCGACGGGTCGGACAGCACGATCTCCAGACCGTTGGCCATCACCGCGGCGCTCGCGCCGCCGCCGATGTCGAGGAAGTTGGCCGGCTTGACGTTGCCGTGCCGCTCGCCCGCGTAGGCCACCACGTCGAGGGTGGACATGACCAGACCCGCGCCGTTGCCGATGATGCCGACCTCGCCGTCGAGCTTGACGTAGTTGAGGTCCTTCTCCTTGGCGGCCTGCTCCAGCGGGTCCACCGCGGCCTGGTCGACCAGCGCCTCGTGGTCCGGGTGCCGGAAACCGGCGTTCTCGTCCAGCGTGATCTTGGCGTCGAGCAGCAGCATCGTGCCGTCGCCCGTCTTGGCCAGCGGGTTCACCTCGACCAGGGTGGCGTCCTCGGCGACGAACGCCTTCCACAGCCCGACCGCGACCGCGACGACCTGGTCGGCGACCTCGGCCGGGAACCCGGCCGCGGCGACGATCTCCCGGGCCTTTGCCTCGTCCACGCCCTCGACCGCGTCGATCGGGGCCTTGACCACCTTGTCGGGGGTCTCGGCCGCGACCTGCTCGATGTCCATACCGCCGGCCACGCTGGCGATGCAGAGGAAGGTGCGGTTCGCCCGGTCGAGCAGGTAGGAGAAGTAGTACTCCTCGGCCACGTCCGCGGTCACGGTGATCATGACCTTGTGGACGGTGTGACCCTTGATGTCCATGCCGAGGATGTCGGTGGCCCTGGCCACCGTCTCGTCGGCGCCCTCGGCCAGCTTGACGCCGCCGGCCTTGCCACGGCCACCGACCTTCACCTGCGCCTTGACGACCACCCGACCGCCGAGGCGTTCGGCGATCGCGCGGGCCTCCTCCGGGGTCGTGGCGACGCCGCCGGCGAGCACGGGCAAGCCGTGCCGCTCGAACAGGTCCCGCCCCTGGTACTCGTACAGGTCCACGATTGCGCGTCCCGTCCCGTCTCCGCGGCGCGCCGTCGCGCCGCCGCCAGCGTTGTGAAACTCCGTTGACGCCTGTCATCAGTTGAAACAGGCCATTGGCCGCAGCCTAGCGAGGTGGGCACCGGCGGCAACCGAGCGGGTGCGCGGTGTGCGGTAATGCACAGCGCGCCGCTGGCGACTCGCCGGTGACACAAATTGGTCCACAGGTTGTCCCAAGCAACGCGTAACCCCACCGTACGGGCGTCGTTGAGTCTGATGTCGGAGCGCTGGTCAGCGCGAAGACGGGAGCGGCCGATGCCCTGTCGGTCGAGGGGTGGCGGCGGGGCATCGTGCATAGAAGGGCCGGGCGTGTGAGGGGTGCGTCCGGCCCTTCACCCTGCCCGGATTCGGATGCCTCCCGATCCGTCGCCCCGGCCGGGCCACACCGCCCCCTGGGATCACACCGCCGCCCGGGTCACACCACCGCGGGGAGCACACCGCCGCCGGGGTCACGGCACGACGAAAACGGCGGCGACCGGAAACCGGCACACCACCGTCGGCGTACGAAGGGGTGCGGCGCACCCGGGTGGTCAGCCCACCGGCTGGGCCACGTTGGCCCGGACCCACTCCACGATCGACTGGGTGGTCGCACCCGGCGTGAAGATCTTCTTGACGCCCAGCTCCACCAGCTCGGGGAGATCGGCGTCGGGGATGATGCCGCCGCCGAAGACGACGATGTCCCGCGCGTCCCGCTCGGCGAGCAGCTCCAGCACTCGGCGGAAGAGCGTCATGTGCGCACCGGAGAGCACCGAGAGGCCGACCGCGTCGGCGTCCTCCTGGATGGCGGTCTCGACGATCTGCTCCGGGGTCTGGTGCAGGCCGGTGTAGATGACCTCCATGCCCGCGTCACGCAGCGCACGCGCCACCACCTTCGCGCCCCGGTCGTGGCCGTCGAGGCCCGGCTTCGCGACGACTACCCGGATACGAGAGTTCATCAGCGCACACCCTTCACGGCTCCGCGGCTACCAGCTGAACGAACGGTAACCCGACCGACCCGGGGTGGAGAACCCGGGCCGGACCCCTACCGTGCCGACCGGCGACCCGGAAGCCGGACGCCTCCGCCGAACGGTCACGGTGCGCGACGAACGGGCAGGAAGAGGGACAGCCGTCCGGCGTCTGGAGCTATGACAATGAGGGACGGAAAGGGACAGAAGGAATCGCCGCTTCGGTGCCTACGCTTGTGACCGGAGCGGTGGAGGGCTAACGTGTCCACGGTTGTCATCAGGTCCACGGACGGGTGATGACGCGATCTACGACCGTTCGATCAGCTGCACCGAACGGTCGGAGATTGCATCGGATCCCCGACAACGGAGGGTGTGCGTGCGCCAGCGCCTGTCGTCTGAGCCCGATAGATATCGCGGCCGCCGCCGTGTACCAACCCCCCCACGGAGCCGCTACGCGGCGGTCGTCACCACCGCGTTCGTCGGTGCCGGGATCGTCGCGCTCGGCGCGGGGGCGATGCCGGACGCCAAGAGCGTCAGCCCGTCGGTCCTCGACGAGCTCCGGCAGGCCTCGATCACCAGCCAGGACGCCGCCGCGCGGGCCGACGCCGCCGACCGGGCCACCCGCGACAACGCCCGGGACACCGCGGCGGGCGTCGACGAGCAGGACCCGTGGCTGCTGCCCATGCAGGGCTACGACTTCAACTCCCCGTACGGCATGCGGTGGGGCAAGCTGCACACCGGCATCGACCTGGTCGCGCCGGAGGGCACCCCGTACGTGGCCATCCACTCCGGCACGGTCACCAAGGCCGGCTGGTTCGGCGGTTACGGCTACGCGGTGATCGTCCAGCACGCCGACGGCAGCGAGGCCATCTACGGTCACTCCTCCGCGGTGAGCGTGCACGAGGGCCAGCAGGTCAAGGCGGGCGACCAGCTCGGCCTGGTCGGCAACACCGGCCACTCGTACGGCGCGCACCTGCACCTGGAGGTCCACGTCAAGGGCCAGCCCCTCGACCCGGTGCCGTGGCTCCAGGAGCGCGGAGTGGACATCAAGCTACAGGTCGAGGCGTACTACACCGAGAAAGCCGCCTCCTGACCCTGCGTGACGCCTGTTGACCGCCCGGATCTACGGATCCGGGCGGTTTCGCGTGCGGGTAAGTCTGCTGCGTCACACACCGCGATGTGACCGACGGCACTGGCGACCCGGCCCGGTCAACGGGGCAGACGACACCCCGGCGGGACATAGCCGGGCAGCCCTGCGGGGCGGTCGGGGCTACCCGTCGGTACCGGTTCCCGTCCCGGCGCGCTCCGACACCCAGGATGGTCCGGTCCGAATCCCCTGAGTGTGTGAAGGTCCGCCGTGCAGGAAGACAACGACAGCACCACCGGCAACGCCGACAGCACCACCCGCAGTGCCAGCACCACCCGCAACGCGCGGATCTCCGCCGCCGTGATCCGGCACCGGCGGCGTCACCCACGCGGCGCGCGCGCCCTCGCCGTCGGCGTGGTCGCCCTGGTCGGCCTCGGCCTGGCCGGGGCCGCCACGGCCGCCCTCGACCGGGACGACGCCCCCGAGCCGGCCACCGTCGCGCTCGACGCACAGGCCCGTGCCGAGGCCGCCGACCGTGCCGACCGGTCCACCCGGGAGTCGACCGCCCCGGCCAGCCCCAGCGCCGTGCCGACCCCCACCAGCGCCAGTCCCACCCCGACGGCCGCCCCGACGCGGAAGCCGAAGACCAAGCCGAAGGTCACCGCGAAGCCGAAGGCCGTCGCCAAGAAGACCACCGCTCCCAAGCCGAAGCCGTCCTGGGTGATCCCCATGGCGGGGGCCGGGATCACCTCCTGCTACGGGCAGCGCGGGGGCGCCCTGCACGCCGGAATCGACTTCGCCATGCCGGCCGGTACCCCGATCCACGCCGCTGCGGCCGGCACCGTGGTCAAGGCCGGCGACGTCGGCGACGGCTACGGCATCTCGGTCTTCGTCGACCACGGCAACGGCTACCTGACCCACTACGCCCACCAGAGCAGCGTGAAGGTCGGCGTCGGCGACCGGGTCGGCGTCGGCGAGGTGCTCGGCTACGAGGGCTCCACCGGCGACTCCACCGGCCCCCACCTGCACTTCGAGGTGCACCAGGGGCAGATGTGGAACCAGATCGACCCGGCGCCGTTCCTGCGCGCCCGGGGCATCGACGTGGCCTGCTGAGCCGCGACGGCGAAGGGCCCGGCCCGGCAGCACGCCGGGCCGGGCCCTTCGGCGTCGGTCAGAGCTTGTCGAGCGGGGCGTGCCGCAGCACCAGCCACATGGTCTGGTCGCCGAAGTCGATCTGCGCGCGGGCGCTCGGCCCGTGCCCTTCGACCGCGAGCACCCGCCCCAGGCCGTAGCGCTGGTGGTTGACCCGGTCGCCGGCAGACACCTTCGGCCCCTGCGGCAGCTCGCTGGCGGTGGCCAGCCGACTGGCGTCGACCCCGAGCCGTTTCGCCAGCTCCGTCGCCCTCGGCGTGCCCCCGGTGAAGCCGCCACGCCCGCCGGGCACGCGGTCCGCACGCCCCCCGACGCCGCCGCCCCCACCGGCCCACGAGGTGTACGTCCCCTCGGTGCGCTCCCAGCGGACCAGCTCCGGCGGCAGCTCCTCCAGGAAGCGCGACGGCGGGTTGTACGACGGCTGCCCCCAGGCCGAACGGGTGACCGCCCGGGACAGGTAGAGCCGCTGCCGGGCCCGGGTGATCCCCACGTACGCCAGCCGCCGCTCCTCCTCCAACTCCCGGGTGTCGCCCAGCGAGCGCAGGTGGGGGAAGACGCCGTCCTCCAGGCCGGTCAGGAACACCACCGGGAACTCCAGGCCCTTGGCGGTGTGCAGGGTCATCAGGGTGACGACCCCCTGGTGGTCGGGGTCGTCGGACGGGATCTGGTCGGCGTCGGCGACCAGCGCCACCTGCTCCAGGAAACCGGCCAGGGTGGCCCGCTCACCGTCCTCGCCCAGCGCCTCGATCCGCTCGGTGTACTCCCGGGCGACGCTGACCAGTTCCTGGAGGTTGTCGACCCGGCCGGCGTCCTGCGGGTCGACGCTCTCCTCCAGCTCGGTCAGGTAGCCCGACCGGGTCAGCAGCGCCTCCAGCACCTCCTCCGGGGTGCCCTCCTCGGCCAGCTCGCGGGCACCGTCGAGCAGCGCGACGAACTCGGCGATGGAGTTGGCGGCCCGGGTGGAGATGCCCGGTGCCTCCCGGGCCCGGCGCAGCGCCGCGCCGAAGGAGATCCGGTCCCGGCTGGAGAGCGCCTCGACGCACGCCTCGGCCCGGTCGCCGATGCCCCGACGTGGGGTGTTCAGCACCCGGCGGAGGCTGACCGTGTCGTCGTCGTTGACCACCGCGCGCAGGTAGGCCAGCGCGTCGCGGACCTCCTTGCGTTCGTAGAAGCGCACCCCGCCGACCACCTTGTAGGGCAGGCCGACCCGGATGAACACCTCCTCGAAGACCCGGGACTGGGCGTTGGTGCGGTAGAAGACGGCCACGTCGCCGGGGCGGGTCTCTCCCGCGTCGACCAGCCGGTCGACCTCCCGGCCCACCCAGTCGGCCTCGGCGTGCTCGGTGTCGGCGACGTAGCCGACGATCTGCTCACCGGCCCCGGCGTCGCTCCACAGCCGCTTGGGCTTGCGGGAGGTGTTGCGGTCGATCACCGCGTTGGCCGCGTTGAGGATGGTCTGGGTGGAGCGGTAGTTCTGCTCCAGCAGGATCGTCCGGGCGTCGGTGAAGTCCCGTTCGAACTCCAGGATGTTGCGGATCGTCGCGCCCCGGAACGCGTAGATCGACTGGTCGGCGTCACCGACGACGCACAGCTCGGCCGGCGCGATCCCCTCGGTGCCGGCGACCAGCTCCTTGATCAGGGTGTACTGCGCGTGGTTGGTGTCCTGGTACTCGTCGACCAGGACGTGCCGGAACCGGCGGCGGTAGCTCTCCGCGACGTGCGGGTGCGACTGGAGCAGGTGCACCGTCGTCATGATCAGGTCGTCGAAGTCCAGCGCGTGCGCCTCCCGCAGCCGCCGCTGGTAGAGGGTGTACGCCTCGGCGAGCGCCCGCTCGTTGGGGCCCGTGGCCCGGCCGGCGAACTCCTCCGGGTCGGTCAGCTCGTTCTTCAGGTTGGACACCTGGGCGGCGAGCCCCCGGGCCGGGTAGCGCTTCGGGTCGAGATCCAGCTCCCGGGCGACCATCTGCATCAGCCGGCGAGAGTCGTCGGCGTCGTAGATGGAGAAGGTCGACTTCAGGCCGGCGTGCTCGTGCTCGGCGCGCAGGATGCGCACGCAGGCGGAGTGGAACGTCGACACCCACATCAGCCGGGCGCGCGGGCCGACCAGGTGGGTCACCCGTTCCTTCATCTCACCGGCGGCCTTGTTGGTGAAGGTGATCGCGATGATCTCGCCGGGGTGGACGTCCCGCGCGGCGAGCAGGTAGGCGATCCGGTGGGTGAGCACCCGGGTCTTGCCGGAGCCGGCCCCGGCCACGATCAGCAACGGCGAGCCGGAATGGGTGACCGCATCCCGCTGGGGACCGTTCAGGCCCTCCACCAGGTCCTGCGGGTCGAGGCGGCGGGCGGGGCCGGGCCGGCGCGGCGGAACCGACGCGGGCTCGGGCGCGGGCGGGGACGCGGGGATGTCGAAGAGAGGATGCATCGCACGGCGAGTCTATGCCGTCGGCCGGACACTTCCCGCCCGCGCACGCCCGGGGCGCCCGAGCCCCGTCACCACCGCCGCGCCACGGCCACCTGCCGCCGCTGTCACGCCACGACCCGGTGACGGCGTCGGCCAGGACTGAGACGAACCTGTCACGCTGGCCCCACTGGCATCTTGGGTCCCGAGGCGCGACGATGACCCGGGAAATCCCCGCCTGCTCCCCCGTAGACGACTTGGGAGAACAACCATGAGTCAACCGCGCTCGCGCGGTCGGGCCGTGCTGCGTCACCTCGCCGCGCCGGTCCTCGCCCTGGCCGTCGTGGCCAGCCTGCCCAGCACCGGCCGCACCACCACGCCGCCGGCCGACGCCGCCCCCGGGGCCGGCCTCGCCCCGGTCGCCGTCTCGTACGCCACCGCGACGGGTGGCGAGGTCAAGGGCCAGTTCCTCAGCTACAACGACTTCCACGGCGCGATCGACCCGCCCGGCGGCAGCGGCGCGACCGTCAACGGCACCCCGGCCGGCGGGGTGGAATACCTGGCCACCTGGCTGAAGAAGCTGCGGGCCGAGGCGAAGGCCGAGGGCCGGGTCACCACCACCGTCGGCGCCGGCGACCTGATCGGGGCCACCCCGCTGGTCAGCGCCGCCTTCCACGACGAGCCCACCATCGAGCTGATGAACCAGATCGGCCTGGACGTCAGCTCGGTCGGCAACCACGAGTTCGACGAGGGCGTCAAGGAGCTGCTCCGGATCGACAAGGGCGGCTGCCACCCGGTCGACGGCTGCCAGGACGGCGACGGCTTCGCCGGCGCGAAGTTCACCTACCTCGCCGCCAACACCATCAACAAGAAGACCAAGCTGCCGATCCTGCCCCCGATCGACGTGAAGTTCGTCGGTGGCGTGCCGGTCGGCTTCGTCGGGGTCACCCTGGAGGGCACCCCGGGCATCGTCAACCCGGCCGGTATCAAGGACGTCACCTTCACCGACGAGGTGCAGACCGCCAACAAGTGGGGCGGCCTGCTCAAGCTCTTCGGTGTCAAGGCGATGGTGCTGCTGGTGCACGAGGGCGGCGCACAGTCCGCGCCGCCGGCCACCCCGGGCGTCTCCGACTGCGCCAACTTCTCCGGCCCGATCGTCGACATCGTCAAGGGCCTGCGGCCGGAGTTCGGCGTGGTGGTCTCCGGGCACACCCACCGCTTCTACTCCTGCTCGCTGCCGAACTCCTCGGGCAAGCCGAGCGTGGTCACCAGCGCCGGCAACAACGGCCAGCTGGTCACCGACATCGACTACTCGCTGGACCGGCGGTCCGGCCGGTTCACCGGCATCACCGCGAAGAACGTGATCGTGGAGAACGGCGTGCGCAACGCCGACGGGACCTGGCAGCAGACCGGCGGGGTGTTCGCCAAGAACCCGGCCCTGGTCGACGCGGGCGCGAAGACGCTGGCCGACAAGTACCGCACGGCGGTCGCCCCGATCGCCAACCGGGTGGTCGGGAAGATCAGCGCCGACCTCGTCCGGGACGTCCGGCCCAACGGGGAGAGCCCGATGGGTGACGTGATCGCCGACGCGCAGCTGGCGTACACCAGGGGCGACGGGGCGCAGCTCGCGCTGATGAACCCGGGCGGCGTACGGGCCTCCCTGTCGTACGGGGCGTCGGCCGGTGGTGAGGCGCCGGGCGAGGTGACCTACGGCGAGGCGTTCACCGTGCAACCGTTCAACAACCTGGTGGTCACCCAGACGTTCACCGGCGCGCAGCTCAAGGACGTGCTGGAGCAGCAGTTCGTCGGCTTCAAGGGGCAGACCACCCAGCGCATCCTCCAGCCGTCGGCCGGGCTGACCTACTCGTACGACAGCACCGCGCCGGCCGGCTCGCGGGTCAGCGCGCTGACCCTGAACGGCACCCCGGTCGACCCGGCGGCCAGCTTCCGGGTCACCACGAACGACTTCCTCGCCAACGGCGGGGACGGGTTCACCGAGCTGGCGGGCGGCACCGGCCGGACCACCGCCCCCGGCTTCGACGTGGACGCCCTGGTGGCGTACCTGGGTGCCGGGGAGCCGGTCGCCCCCACGGCGGCGGACCGCATCACCCGGTTGGGCTGACCTGAGGGCCGGGCTTCCCGTCGGCGCGTCCGCGCGCCGACGGGGGCCCGGCCCGATCCCGTCGGCGGGGGACACGGTCGAACCCAGCGGCCGGGGACTGCTTGCGCGGACCGGCTTCCGGTCGGCATACTCGACGACGTGATCGAGCGGCGGTTCTTCTTTTACTACGGCACCGGGAGTCCGGCAGCCGTGGGTCGCGCCTGATCGACAGGACCTACGAAAGCCCCGGGCTCGGAGAGCCCGGGGCTTTTTCGTCCCGGGATCCGAACACCGGGCCCGAGACCCGAGGGGTACGACGATGATGACTGACGTGGTGGAGTCCAGCGGTGGCCCCGCGCGGCACGACGAGCCGGCCGGGGCCGATCCCACGGAGACCGACCCGACCGGAGCCGCTGCCGCCCGTACCGGCACCGGTGACACGGCGGCGGCCGAGCGGATCGTGGCGATCAGGGAACGGATCGACGAGATCGACCGGACGCTGATCGCGCTCTGGCAGGAACGGGCGGCCCTCTCCCAGGAGGTCGGGGTGACCCGGATGGCCTCCGGGGGCACCCGGCTGGTGCTCTCCCGGGAGCGCGAGATCCTGGAGCGCTTCCGCACCGAGTTGGGGGCCGACGGTACCCAACTCGCGCTGTTGCTGCTGCGGGCGGGGCGCGGCCCGCTGTAAGGGCGGACCGCCGGGCGCTGCGGAAGGGCGGGCCGCCGGGTGTGGGGGTGGAGCTGCCGGACCACGGGCCGGCAACGACGAACCGCCTGCCGCCGTCGGGGTGACGGTGGCAGGCGGCCCGGGTGTGGCTCACGCGTCGTGCGTGGCGACGATCTCCCGCTTCTCGGCGAAGTGGCAGGCGCTCGGGTGGTCCGAGCCGGGGCGGATCTCCAGCAGCGGCGGCTGCTCGGCGCAGAGGTCCTGCGCCTTCCAGCACCGGGTGCGGAACCGGCAGCCCGACGGCGGGCTGATCGGCGACGGGACGTCACCGGTGAGCCGGATGATCGCCTTGTTCTCCCGCAGCGTCGGGTCCGGCACCGGCACCGCCGACAGCAGCGCCTGGGTGTACGGGTGGGTCGGCCGCTCGTAGATCTCGTCCTCGGTGCCGATCTCCACGATCTTGCCGAGGTACATCACCGCGACCCGGTCCGACAGGTGCCGGACCACCGACAGGTCGTGCGCGATGAACACGTACGACAGGCCCAGCTCGTTCTGGAGCTTCTCCAGCAGGTTCATCACCTGGGCCTGGATCGAGACGTCCAGGGCGGAGACCGGCTCGTCGCAGACGATCACCTCGGGGCGCAGGGCGAGCGCCCGGGCGATGCCGATGCGTTGCCGCTGACCGCCGGAGAACTGGTGCGGGTACCGGTTGATGTGCTCCGGGTTGAGGCCGACCAGGTCGAGCAGTTCCTTGACCTTGTCCCGGCGGCTGCCCCGCGGCGCGACCTCCGAGTGGATCTCGAACGGCTCACCGATCAGGTCACCGACGGTCATCCGCGGGTTCAGCGAGGTGTACGGGTCCTGCATCACCAGCTGGATCTGCCGGCGCAGCCGCCGCAGCGCGCCACCGGAGAGCTTGGCGATGTCCTGGCCCTTGTAGTGCACCGTGCCGGCGGTGGGCTTCTCCAGGTTCATCAGGACCCGGCTCAGCGTCGACTTGCCGCAGCCCGACTCGCCGACCACGCCCAGCGTCTCGCCGGCCTTGAGGTCGAACGAGACGCCGTCGACGGCCTTGACCTGGCCGATGGTCTTCTTGAACACGATGCCCCGGGTGACCGGGTAGTGCTTGACCAGGTCACGGACTTCGATGATGTTGTCAGTCACGGTTCACCAGCTCCTCGGCGAAGTGGCAGGCGCTGGCCCGACCGGTGCCGATCTGCAACAGCGGGGGGACGGTCTCCCGGCACACCGGCTGCGCCATGGGGCAGCGCGGGTTGAACGGGCAGCCCGGCGGGATGTTCATCAGGTTCGGCGGGAGGCCCTTGATGGTGCGGAGCTGCTGCCCCTTCTCGTCCAGCCGGGGGATCGAGTTGAGCAGGCCGAGCGTGTACGGGTGCGCCGGCTTGGCGTACAGGTCGTAGACGTCGGCTTCCTCGACGATCCGGCCGGCGTACATGACCGCGATCCGGTCCGCGACGTCGGCGACCACGCCGAGGTCGTGGGTGATCAGGATCATGCCCATCCGGCGTTCCCGCTGGAGTTCGCCGAGCAGGTCCATGATCTGGGCCTGCACGGTCACGTCCAGCGCGGTGGTCGGCTCGTCGGCGATCAGCACCTCGGGGTCGAGCGCCAGCGACATCGCGATCATCGCGCGCTGCCGCATGCCCCCGGAGAACTGGTGCGGGTAGTTGCTGAACCGGCCCTTGGCGTTCGGGATCTTGACCTGGTCGAGCATCTCGATCGCGCGCTTCTTGGCGTCGGAACGGCTCATCCCGCGCCGGATCCGGAACTGCTCGGCGATCTGGAACCCGACGGTGAAGACCGGGTTCAGGGCGGAGAGCGAGTCCTGGAAGATCATCGCGATGCCCTCGCCACGGATGCGGCGACGTTCCTCGGCGGACATGGTGAGCATGTCCTTGCCGTGGAAGCGGACCTGACCGCCGGTGACGAAGCCGGGCGGCATGTCCAGGATGCCCATGATGGTCTGCGCGGTGACGCTCTTACCGGAGCCGGACTCGCCGAGCACGGCGAGGGTCTCCCCCGCGTCGACGTGGTACGTCACTCCGTTGATGACCTTGGCGACGCCGTCCCGGGTGCGGAACTCCACCCGCAGGTCGTCGACCTCGAGCAGCCGGCCGGAGGGGCGACCGGATCCGTCGGCGCCGGGCGCGGACTGCTCGGACACGAGAATGTCGGACAACTCAGTCTCCCCTATCGGAGCTTCGGGTCGAGGGCCTCGCGGACCGCCTCGCCGAGCATGACGAAGCTCAGCACGGCGGTGACGAGGAACGCGGAGGGGAAGAAGAGCAGGAAGGGCGAGACCCGGAGGTAGTTCTGCGCTTCATTGATCATGATGCCCCAGGAGACCACCGGGCTCTGCAGGCCGATACCCAGGAAGGACAGGGTGGCCTCGGCGCCGATGAAGGAGCCGATCATGATCGTCCCGTAGACCAGCAGTGGCGCCAGGCAGTTCGGCAGCAGGTGCTTGAAGATGATCCGGCCGGTGCTGGCACCCATCGCGCGGGCCGCCACGATGTAGTCGGCCTCCTTGGTGGCGAGCACCGAGGAGCGCATCAGCCGCATCACCACCGGCCAGCTCAGCAGCACCAGCGAGCCGATCACCAGGAACTTGATCTCCCACTCGCCGTTGTTGGCGCCGGCGCCGTTGAACGTGGTGAGGATGACGATCGCGCCGAGCACGAACGGCAGGCCGAAGAAGATGTCGGTGATCCGGGAGAGCAGGCCGTCGACCCAGCCGCCCTTGTAGCCCGCGATGATGCCGACCGCCCCGCCGATCAGCAGTGTGCCGATCGTGGAGAGCAGGGAGACCACGATCGAGGCGTTGGCGCCGTAGATCACCCGGGCATAGACGTCCCGCCCGAGCACGTCGTAGCCGAACCACGCGTCGCCGGAGGGCTCGAGCCGGCTGCGGGAGAGCGCGGTGGCGTCCGGGTCACCGGAGGTGAACAGCGACGGGAAGGCCGACATCACCACGAAGAGCACGATGAAGATGGCGGAGATCCAGAACAGCGGCTTGCGGCGCAGGTCGATCCAGGCGTCGCCGAGCAGGCTGCGCGGCTTCTCCTTCTTGCCCGCCGGGCCGACGGGGGCCGGGGAGCTTGCCTCGGTCAACTGCTCGGGACGGGGCGTGCTCACGATCGAAGCGGCACTCGGGTCGCTCATGCCTGCACCTCGCTGCGCTCGGCGCCGGCCTGGTTGCCCGCGCACACTGCAATGACGATTCGTTCGCTGCTGCGCTCACTCATAGCGGATCCTCGGGTCAAGTGCGGCGTAGAGCAGGTCCACCAGCAAATTCATCACCAGGTAGACGAGTACCAGCACGACCACGATGGAGACAACGGTAGCGCTCTCCTTGGTGACGATCGCCCGCAGCACGGTGCGGCCGATGCCGTTGATGCCGAAGATGCCCTCGGTGATGATCGCGCCACCCATCAGGGCGCCGAGGTCGGTGCCGAGCAGGGTCACCACCGGGATCAGCGAGTTGCGCAGCAGGTGGATACCGACCACCCGGCGCATCGGCAGCCCCTTGGCGATCGCGGTACGCACGTAGTCGGCCCGGCGGTTCTCCGCGATGCTGGTGCGTGACACCCGGGCGATGTACGCCATCGACGCGCTACCCAGCACGAAGCCCGGTAGGAGCAGTTCGGTGATCCGCATCTCGTTGGAGACGGTCGGCTTGACGATGCCGAGCTTCACACCGAAGAACCACTGGAGCACGAAGCCGACCACGAAGACCGGCAGCGCGATCAGGAAGAGCGTGGAGACGAGGACCAGGTTGTCCAGGAAGCCGTTGCGGCGCAGGCCGGTGAGCACACCGGCGGTGAGACCGATGACACCCTCGATGACCAGGGCCACCAGGGCCAGCTTGAGGGTGTTCGGGTACGCGGTGGCGATGATCTCGCCGACGTCGCGCCCCGACCAGGTGGTCCCGAAGTCGCCTTGCAGGAGGTTCTTCATGTAGGTGGCGTACTGCACGAACCAGGGCTGATCCAGCTGGAACTTCTCGGTCATCATGGCCCGGTAGTTGTCCGGGCAGCCACGGTCACCGCACTTGCCGGCGAACGGGTCCCCGGGGACCTTCCACACCAGCAGGTAGATCATCAGCGTCGTCCCGATGAAGACCGGGACGAGTTGGAGCAGCCGTCTCACCAGATAACGGCCCATGGGGTGGTCCTCCTGACAAGGGGTGTGCCGGGGGCGGGGGTGCGGCCGACACGGGTGGCGACAACGTGGCGAGGGGTGGGGTGCACGCACTCGCGGAACGGCCCCGGGTCGGGCTCACCGGTAGGCGAGCCCGACCCGGGGTCAGATCGAACGGATCAGAGCTCGACGGAGGTGATGTCGAGCTCGCCGACGTTGGTCAGCTCCATCTTCTTGATCTTCTCGGAGTGACCGGACTGCTGGCCACCGAAGTAGATCGGCATCGACGGAACGTCCTGGTCGATCTTCTCGACCGCCTTGGCGAACAGCTCGTGCGAGGCCTCCAGGCTCGGGGCGGAGCTGGCCTGCTTGGACAGGGCGTCCACCTCGGGGTTGCTGTAGAGACCGTCGTTCGAGGAGCCACCGGTCACGTAGAGCGGGTTGATCCAGTTCTCCACGTCCGGGTAGTCCTGCTGCCAGCCGGCACGGTAGGCGCCGTCCATCTTGTGGGCGTTGATGTTCTGCCGGAAGACCGCGAAGGTCGGCACACCGACGGCGACCGCGTCGATACCCAGGGTGTTCTTGATCTGCCCGGCGACGGCCTCCATCCAGTCCTTGTGGCTGGCGTCGGCGTTGTAGTACATCTTCAGCTGCCCGGTGAAGCCACCGGCCTCGCTCAGGAGCTGCTTGGCCTCGTCCGGCTTGAACTGGCAGGCGGTGCAGTTGCCCGGCTTGGCACCCGGGGTCAGCGGGTTGGCCCAGCTGTCGGCCGGCTTGCGGTTACCGAAGAAGATCTTGTCGGTGATCTCCT
Source organism: Micromonospora sp. NPDC048894 (assembly GCF_040649765.1). Lineage (NCBI taxonomy): Bacteria > Bacillati > Actinomycetota > Actinomycetes > Micromonosporales > Micromonosporaceae > Micromonospora > Micromonospora sp. NPDC048894. The sequence continues at coordinate 511,099 of NZ_JBEZFY010000005.1, forward strand.
GCCGGTTGACCGACAGCGAGATCGCCTTGCGCAGCTTCGGGTTCTGGAAGCGCTTGTCGTAGATCGGGAACGCGATGATGCCGGTGGACGGCGTGGTCGACGGGATCGCCCGGTCGGCCAGGTCGGCTTTCCACTTGTCGCCGGCCAGCGAGGAGACCGGAACCTGCTGCTGGAAGTCCAGGTTGTTGGAGACCAGGTCGTTGTAGGCCGCCGTGTCGTCCTGGTAGATCTTGACGTTGACGTCCTTGATCTTCATCTTGTCGCGCAGGTTGTAGTCGTCGAACCGCGTCAGCTTGATCGCGACGTTGTTCTCCCACGAGACGAAGCTGACCGGGCCGTTGCCGATCGGCTTCTTGCCGAATGCCTCGGCGCCCTGCGAGAAGAAGGCGTCCGGCAGCGGCATGAAGGTGCTGTAGCCGAGCTTGGTCGGGAACACGGCGGTCGGCGCGGCGAGCGTGACCTCGAAGTTCCAGTCGTCGACGACCTTGAGGCCGGACATCTCCTTGGCCTTGGGCTCGGGCGCCTTCTTCGGGCCGTCACCGTCCGGGTCGGAGGTGTTGACGTCCTCGAAGCCGGCGATGTCGGCGAAGAAGCTGGCGTTCTGCGCGCCGTTCGGCGAGTACGCGCCCCAGTTCCAGGCGTCCACGAAGTTCTTGGCCTTGACGACGGTGCCGTCGTGGAACTTCGTGTTCTGCTTGATCTTGATCTTGTAGACCTTGGAGTCGGTCGTCTCGATCGACTCGGCCAGCGCGTTCTGCGGCGCACCACCGTTGTTGGGGTACTCGACCAGACCGGTCCAGAGCCAGTCGATGATCTTGCCGCCACCGGTCTCGGTGGTGTTCGCCGGAACCAGGGGGTTCTCCGGCTCGGTGCCGTCGACGACGATGGCCCCGTCCGAGCTGCTGGCGCCGCTGCTGCCTTCGTCGTCGTTACCGCTGGAGCAGCCGGACGCGATGAGCGCGAACGCCGCACCCATCGCAATGGCGCCGCTCGCCCGCTTCGAGACTCTCATTCCGAGGGGCCTCCTCTTTCTAACCTGGTTCCGTCGTGGGTTTCACGCACGTTGGGGGGTGACACCGCACGGCGATCATGTGTTGCAGATCACCGGTTACCGCAGAGAAATCGGGACACCCCAGGGGTACCGATCCGCCGGGCCACCACACCCCCGTACTCGGCTCCCGGGCAGGCTCGACGACCACGATCCGTGCCGGAGGCAGCGGCGACGTGGTCGGCCGGGACACACGGGTGCCTCACATCAGGGGTGAGGTGCTGCCACTGTGACACCCACCGGCCCATTACGTGAAGGTGCCGTTATCAAGCCGTTAGTTGCCTGCCGTGTTGCCGATACTTGAGAAAAGATCATGAGATGCCCTGGTCGTACCGCTCTGAGCAGGAAAGACAGCAAGTCCGCTCGACCGGGTGGTGACCGCCGGGTCAGCAGTGTGAGCTTTGCCGCCGTCCGGTTGGCGTGCTCCGACCTCCACCGGGCGTCACCGCATTCTGCCCGTCCGGCTGAGGGCGGCTTCGGCCAGCCGGAGCACAGTCCCAGCCAGCCGGCCGAAGACAGTCGACACACCTGCCCCGCAGGTGACTGCCGGCCGCCGCGACGCCCCACCCCGCCGACGACCGGCCCCTCCGCCACACCGCCCCCACGCCACCGGGTCTCGGAGCCCCCGCAGGGGTGACCGGCGAAACAGCCGGCCCCGGCACCGTCGGGTGCCGGGGCCGCAGGGAGCCGTACGTCAGACGGTGAAGTGGACCTTGCGACGACGGACCAGCAGCACGGCCACCGCGCCGAAGGCCAGCAACGCCAGCCCCGCCAGGGCGGCCAGCGCGACCGGCGAACCGGTCAACGGCAGCCCGCCACCGTTACTGGCGGGCGAGGTCGACGGTGCCGGGCTGGCCGGCGACGAGGACTCGACCGGGGTGGCCGACGGCGACGGCGACCCGGCCGAGGGGGACGGCGACGGCGACGGCGACCCGGACGGGGTGGCCGACGGCGACGGCGAGGCGGGGGCGGCGGCGAAACTCGCTGCCGCGTCGGCGTTCACCGAGGTGCCGGTGCTGCCACCCAGGATCAGCTTCTGCTTGGCGTTCTTGCCGCCGGAGAAGAGGAAGACCCGACCGAAGGAGACCGAGTCCGGCGCGGAGACCGTCACGGTGACCCGACCGGCGGCGGTTGCGGTCAGCCAGAACCGGCCACCGTTGGTGGTCGTACCGACCGGACGCCCCTCGGCGTCGACGGCACGGCCACCCTCGACCTTCAGCGCGATCTCCCCCGCCGGCCCGTGCACCGTGAACGGCCCGGCCCGCCCGCCGGTGGTCGCGGTGGCCGACGCCGGGTCCAGGCTCAGCTCGGCCTTCGGCTCCGGCTGGTCGGTGGCGTTGCGCACCAGGTAGTCGTGTACCCGGCGGATCACGTCGTACTCGGCGGCGGCGGTCAGCCCCCGCTCCCAGTCGCCCAGGGTGATGCCGTCACTGAAGTGCCAGACGGCCGTCTGGGTGCCGAAGTAGAGCAGCGTGTCACGCCGGGAGTCGGGCAGCCCGGCGGGCAGGGTGGCCCCGGCGGCGGCGAGCAGCTTCGCCCGGTCGGCGTTGGGGTAGCCGTGGGTGAGCACCCACTGCACCCGGCCGAGGTTCTTCACCTCCGACTCGCCCCAGGTGCCCTCGGCGTACTCGCCGTCACGGGCCACCGGGGTGTGGAAGTCGATGCAGAAGACCGGCACGGTGCCGTCCTTCAACTCCAGGGCCAGCGCCGAGGTCTTCTGCGCCCGACCGTCCAGCTTCAGCGTGACGCCGGTACCCGGCACCGCCCGCGCCACGCCCTTCGTCGCCGGCTCGGCGGCGGCCGGACCGGCTGCGGCGAGCACCAGCGCGCCACCGGTGACGAGCGCCGTGGCGATACCCGCCCAGCGTCGTCCTCGTTGTCCGAACATCAGTTCCGTGCACCTCTCCCCAGGGGTGGGCCCGCTCCCGGCGGGCCGGTGTGCGTCGCCCCCGGGCGGGGTCGTGACACCACCCGCACGCGCGAAGGCGACGGGGCATTATGCGACACGAATTGATCTCTTGTCAGCCCTGGGGCGATGCTCCCGGAATGGGAGGTCTCAGACGAGTCGTCGGTCCGCCGCCCAGCGGGACAACTCGTACCGGTTGGACATCTGGAGCTTGCGCAGCACGTTCGACACGTGCGTCTCGACCGTCTTGATCGAGATGAACAGCTCCTTGGCGATCTCCTTGTACGCGTACCCCCGGGCGAGTAGGCGCAGCACCTCGCGCTCGCGGTTGGTGAGCTGGTCCAGCTCGGGGTCGGCGACCGGGGCGTCCGGCCGGGCCGCGAAGGCGTCCAGCACGAACCCGGCCAGCCGGGGGCTGAACACGGCGTCCCCGTCGGCCACCCGGCGGATCGCGTCGGTCAGCTCGTCCGGGGAGATGGTCTTGGTCACGTAGCCCCGGGCACCCGCCCGGATCAGCCCGATCACGTCCTCGGCGGCGTCGGACACGCTCAGCGCCAGGAACTTCACCTGCGGGTGGCTACGGCGCATCGCCTCCAGCACCGCCCGACCCCCACCGTCGGGCATGTGCACGTCGAGCAGCACCACTTCCGGCCCGGTCGCGGCGATCCGGGCGACCGCCTCGGCCACCGTGCTCGCCTCCCCGACCACCTCGACGTGTGCGCCCAGCTCGGCCCGGACCCCGGCCCGGAACATGGCGTGGTCGTCGACCAGGAAGACCCGCAAACGCTCCACCCGGGTCGGGGCGTCCGAACCCGGTTCCATCGACTGCTCCGCCATCTCAGCTGTCCCTTTCCGCCGTGGAGCCGGTGCCGGTGATCGGCAGCATCAACCGGACCTCCGTCCCCTCCCCGGGCTCGGAACGGATCTCCGCCCGGCCACCGTGCCGCTTCATCCGCCCGATGATCGACCCTCGGACGCCGTGCCGGTGATCCTCCACCGTATCCGGGTCGAATCCCTTGCCCCGGTCCCGGACGAAGACGCTCACCTGCTCCGGCTCGACCTCGGCGTAGAGCGACACCGTCTGCACCCCGGCATGGCGGGCCGCGTTGACCAGCGCCTCCCGGGCCGCCGCCACCAGCGCCCCGACCCGTTCGTCGGTCTCCCGGTCACCCACCACCACCGCCTCGACGGTGATCGCGAAGGTGTCCTCCACCTCGGCGGCGGCCTGTTCGAGCGCTGCCGCGAACCGTTCGGTCGGCGAGGCGGTCGGCTTGTAGAGCCAGTTGCGCAACGACCGCTCCTGGCCCCGGGCGAGCCGCTGCACCGTCTTGACGTCGCTGGCGTTGCGCTGGATCAGGGCCAGGGTGTGCAGCACCTGGTCGTGCACCATGGCGGCCAGTTCGGCACGCTCCTGCTCGCGGATGCGCCCCTCCCGCTCCGAGCGGAGCTGGTTCCACGTACGCCACAGCACCGGGGCGGCCACCACCCCGACGCCGACCAGCCCGACCAACGCGAAGATCACCCCGTTGACCACCGCGTCGAGGTTCTGCACCGGCGAGTAGACCGCCGCCACACCGATGATGCCCACGGCGACCAGTACCGCGCCCCCGGCGAAGCGGAGCACGAAGGCCCGCCGGTCGCTCTCCTCCACCACCGCGCCGAGCCACGGCACCGGCATCGACCCGCTCCACTGCCGGCGGCGCTCCGGCGCGGACTGGTGCCAGATCACCCCGGCACCGACCGCGATGATCGCCACCAGCCAACCGGCGGTGCCCGCCGCGCCGACCGAGTCGAAGACCAGCACCTGGACCAGCAGCACACCGAGGCCGATCGCCACGAACGGCAGCAACTGCCCGGGGTCCCGCCGGGGCGGGGTCGCGGTGTCACCCGGCCGCAGCGGCACCACCGCCCAGAACGCCGCGTACAGCAGCAGCCCCAGTCCGCTGAGCCCGAGCAGCACCATGAAGGCGACGCGTACCCGCAGCACCGAGATGCCGAGATGGTCGGCGATGCCGGCGGCCACACCGGCGGCCAGCCGGTGCTCGGGCGCCCGGTAGAGGCGCGGCGGCGGGGTCACGACGCTGATCGGAGGCTCCCAGGTCACGGTGGGTGGCGGACGGACACCCCGGAGTGCGGTGCCGCTCCGATCGTCACACGGGGGAGACGGTGCCGACCACGGGGACGCCCCGGACATCCGCCCACCGGGATCTCAGGGTGGGGTCAGGGTCGGTTCCGGAGGCGACTCGGCCCGGCGACGCCGCAGGATCGAGTCATGACCGAGGACCCTGCCCCGCCGCCGTACCCTCAGGTGGCCGCACCGGGTGGTATGCCGCCGCCCGGCTCCGCCGCCGGGCCGCCCCCGGCGCCCACGTCGCCCACGGGGGGCGACGACGCGCCGAACCCGCCCGGGGGGTATCCCCCGCCGTCCGGAGGTGCCAGCTTCACCTCACGGTACGGCCTGGTCCGGCCCCGTGACGGCCGCTACCTGGCCGGGGTCTGCGCGGCCATCGGCCGGGCCACCAACACCGACCCGGTGCTGTGGCGGGTGCTCCTCGCGGTGCTCGGGTTCTTCGGCGGGGTCGGCATCCTGGTCTACGTGGCCGCCTGGCTGATCATCCCGGGTGAGGGGGACAGCGCCTCGCCGCTGGAGTCGATGCTGGGTCGGGGCCGGTCGAGCATGTCCCCGATCACCGTGATCCTGCTGACCATCACGGTCGCGGTGGGCTTCGGTTACATCGTCACCGACGCGTTCCGGGCGGTGCTGCTGGGCGCGGCCATCCTCATCGGTGGTGCGCTGCTGCTCAACCGGGAGAGCCGCCCCGGCGTGCCGGCCGCCGCCGGTCCACAGCCCGGCCCGGCCGCCCCGCCCGGACCGGTCCCCCCGGTCGGCTGGCCGGCCCCCTTCGCCCCGGTGGCGCCCGCCCCGCCGGCATCCCCGTTCCCGTCGGATCGTGGCGGGCAACCCGCGGGGTGGCCGGCGGCCCGCACCGGCGAACCGGCCGGCTGGCCGGCGCAGACCCGTACCGCACCGCTTCCGGCCTGGCCACCGGCCGCGCCGATGGAGCTGGCGGCGACCCGGGCGGAGGCACCGGCCTGGCCGCCCCGGCCACCGCTGACCGGTGTGCCCGCCACCGCGCCGGTGACCGTCCCACCCACCGGTACGGGCTACCGGCCGCCGTTCGCGCCCCACGGCCCGTACGCCGGGGGCCCTCCCCCACCGCCGCCGCCCGCACCCCGGGTCAAACCGCCGAAGAAACCGAAGGAACGGTCGGCGCTGGGTGCCGCGACCTTCTCGCTGATCTTCCTGGCCCTCGGCGTGGTCGCCATCCTGGACCTGCTGGACGTCTTCCCGATCGGCGCCGCCGGCTACTTCGCGGCGGTGCTCGCCACCATCGGGTTCGGGCTGCTGGTCGGCACCTGGTTCGGCCGGGCCCGCTGGCTGATCGCCCTCGGCCTGGTCGCCGCCGCCGCTCTCGGTGTCGCCACGGTCGCCGAGTCCTACGACCGGGTTCGGGGTGTCGACGGGGCGGTCACCTGGGCCCCGACCAGTTACCAGGAGCTGGCCGACCGCTACGAGAACAGCTTCGGTGACGCGACCCTGGACCTGCGTGCGGTGGACTTCGACAAGCGGGACACCGACCTGACCGTGGTGGTCAACTTCGGGGAGGCCACCATCGTGGTGCCGCCGAACGTGGACGTCACGGCCGTGACGAACGTCAAGGCCGGGGAGGCCACCGTCTTCGGGAAGAGCAGCTCCGGGTTGGACGGGCAGGGACGCCAGGTCACCGATCTGGGGCTGGACGGGGCCGGCGGCGGCACGCTGCGGCTCACCGTCCACGTCAACGCGGGCAATCTGGAGGTGATCCGGTGAAGGGCCATCGCACCGATCTGGTGTCGTTCGTCTTCGGGCTGCTCTTCGTCGGGCTCTCCCTCTGGTGGCTGCTCGCCCAGATCCTCGGGCTGGCCCTGCCCGCGGTGGGCTGGTTCCTGGCCGGCGCGCTGGTGCTCATCGGAGTGCTCGGGCTGGTCGGGGCGGTGCGCTCGGCCCGCACCCCGGACCGCCTGGTCCCGCCGGCCGACGGCGAGCCGGCCCTCACTCCGGCCGGCCGGGTGAGCGCCACGCCGACCGGCCCGGTGAGCACCACCCCGGGCAGCTCGGTGAGCAGCGCGCCGACCGGCCCGGCTGGCGGGGACGACGAACGCGCCGGCTGGCGGGACACCGCCGAGCTGCACCTCGGCGACCCGGCGCGCGAGCCGGGCCGACAGCACGGCTCGGACCACCGACCCGAGCACGAACCGGCGGCCCGGTCCGACGACCAGGACGCTTCTCGGCGGCCGTCCGGCGACCTGGTGGACCCCCCGGTCACCGGCCCACCCGGGGCGCCCAGCTGACCGCACCGGTGCGGGCGGCGTCCGACGGCTCGTATGCTGGCCGGGGAGATCCCGCCTCCGCCGGCACGCGCCACGTCGTCGGGCTCCGCCGGTGCCTGCGCACCAGGTGCCCCGGCACCGGCCCGGATGCGCCTCGTCCGGGCGTCCGAGGCGGTCCCGCCGCGACGTCCGTCTCTACCCGTCAGGAGTCCGCCCGACATGACCCAGTTCCCCGCCGTGCGCCCCTCCGGTCCATCCGGTCCGGTCCGCATCGGCGAGCGTGCCGCCCGTACCCTCGTCGCCGAACTCGCCCGACGCAACGACCCGAAGGCAGCCCTGCTGGTGGGTGCGGCCCCCGGGGCCGCGGCCCTCGCCGAGGCGATCGACGCGCTGCTGCCGGGCGACACGTTGACCGTCGTGCCGGCCGCGACGACCGACGCCGCCACGCTGCGTGAGCACGTGACGGTCCAGGGCCGCTGGGTCGCCGACCGGGTCCGGGTGGTCGACTCCCTCGCCGAGGCGGACGCCGCCGAGCTGGTCATCGCCGCCGAGCCGTTCACCGGCACCGACGAGGAGACCCGCGACGTCGTCGACGGGCTCACCAAGTACCTGACCGACGGCGCGGTGCTCAGCGTCGCCGCACCGGTGTTCCGCACCGACGGGGCCGCCGCCGAACTGGACCGGATCGGGGTGCTGCACGGCGTCCGCACCGACCTGGTGCTGCGTAACTCCCCGCCGGTACGGGTGCACCACCTGCGGTTCACCCCGGCCGCCGCCGCCTCGGCCGCCCAACTGGCCCCGGCGTACCGGCCGTCGAGCGTGCCGCTGACCCGGGGCATGCACATCGACTCGAACGGGGTCACCGCGGCCGGCATCGCGCTCGGCCTGGCCGCCGTCGCCCGGGTCGTCCGGCCGAAGTCGAAGCTGTGGCTGGTGCCGGCACTGGCCGCCGCCCCGGTGGCCGCGTTCTTCCGGGACCCGCAGCGGGACGTGCCGGAGGACCCGTCCGCGGTGGTCGCCGCCGCCGACGGTCAGGTGCTGTCGGTGCAGCGGCTGCACGACGAACGGTTCGGCGACGGTGAGTGGCTGCGGATCGCGGTCTTCCTGTCGGTGCTGGACGTGCACGTCAACCGCTCCCCCGTGGCGGGCAAGGTGGTCGACTACTTCGTCGCCGACGGCGGCTTCGTCAACGCCATGAAGCCGGACGCCGAGCACAACGTCGCCGCCTACACGGTGCTGGACACCGCGCACGGCACGGTGGTGGTGGCGCAGCGGACCGGGCTGATCGCCCGCCGGATCGTGCAGCGGGCACCGGTGGGGGCGCTGCTGGCCCGGGGGGAGCGGTTCGGGCTGATCCGTTTCGGCTCCCGTACCGACGTCTACCTGCCGGCCGACGCCGCCACCCCGCTGGTCGGCCCCGGCGACAAGGTGGTCGGCGGTTCCTCGGTCATCGCCCGCTGGAGCTGAGTCGACACGAACGCGAACAGGGGCGCCGCGGTCGCGGCGCCCCTGTCGTGTAGCTGCGGACGGGTCAGGCGGTGCGGCGCTGGTGCAGCCAGAGCAGCGGACCGCTGACCAGGTAGCCCACCACCACGAGGGCGAAGGTGAGCCGGATGTCGACAAGCGCGCCGACGGCCGGGGCCAGCCACAGCCACGGCGGCAGTTTCACCAGCCGGGCCAGCTTGGCGTACGGGAAGCTGGAGACCATCGCGAAGGCCAGCAGCGCCACCCCGCCGATCTGCACGCTCGCCGGCAGCGGCAGCCCGATGGCCACGGTGAGGGCGAGCACCGCCGCCGCCATCGTGGTGGGCACACCGCAGAAGAACCGGCCGTCCTTGGGCGAGACGTTGAACCGGGCGAGCCGGATCGCGGCGCAGGACGCGACGAGGGCGGCCGCGACCGCCGCGGCGGCGGTGGGGGCCGATCCGGCCAGTGCGGCGTAGACCACCACCGGGGCGGCGAGGCCGAACGAGCACATGTCGGCCAGCGAGTCCATCTGGGCACCGAACGGGCTGGCCACGCCGAACTTGCGGGCGAGCGCGCCGTCGAGGCCGTCGAAGATGACGCAGGCGATCAGCAGGAGTGCTGCGATCCGGGTCTGGCCGTTCATGGCGACGAAGATGGCGTTGATGCCGAGCACCAGGCTGGCCAGGGTGCAGGCGTTGACCAGCGCGAACTTCATCCGGCGGGCGGGGGTACGCGCGCCGGGGAGCAGCGGGATCGCCATCGCGGGCGACTCGTCGACCGGCGCGGCGGGGCTGAGGGCCGGGCTGACCGGGGCGACCGCCGCGATCTCGGTACGGTCGAGGGTGACCCCGCGACGGTCGAAACCGTAACGGCGACGCTGCCGGTCGACGCGGTGCTCGGGAAGAACCAGGTCGGTGCCGTTGAGCTGGTCGCCATCCCGGCGACCCACCCGGACCAGCAGCACCTGGCGGGCGAATGTGCTGCTGCGGCGCAACCGGCCCGCCCAGCGACGCCCTGCGGGGCGCGGACTGTCAGTCGTACGACGCCGGCGCCATGGGGCTCTCGGCACGTTTTCCTCCATCACCGGATCGGCTGGCCGCCCGTGTGGGCGGGTGTCCGGCTGTCTCGTGCCGGACCGCTCTTGGCCCGGCAGCCGTTCGAGCGGAGTACACCATTGCACAGCGGCGTGGTGGTTGGCGATAGCTGCCGGCGGTACTGGTAACTACTCTTAACCGCGCAAACCGCTCGCTTATTCCCATCTCGGGCTTCATCGCCCGTTTTCTTCGCCAACCGCAGTGCCGACTTTACCGGAGCACCCCACAGTCGGCTCGTCGAGCGACCGTCATCCGACCGTCCGCCCGGTGGCCAACTCCGCGACGTCGGTCATCGCCAGGCCGCTGAGCTGGGCAGACGTGAACCAGGCGGCAGCCTGCGTCGATCCGCCGGCCGCCTCGGTGACCACTGGATCGGTGGGCTCGTCGACCAGCACCCGATAGATCACCCGCACTCCGTGCCAGTCCAACGGACGCCCTTCCGGGCCCAGCGCGACCGGATTGTGCAGATTGTCGGCCAGCATCAGCCGGTCGATCCGGCCCCGCTGACCCGACTCCTCCACCAACTCCCGTAACAGACCGTCAACCGGTTGCTCACCGTGATCGGTGCCGCCACCGGGCAGGTGCCACAGACCGGCACCCGGATAGCCGGGCGCGATCATCGTGAGCAGCACCCGTCCGTCGGGGTCGGTGACCAGCCCGTACGCGGCGAACCGCTGCCGTCGGTCAGCAGTGGGCTCCACCCCGGCGGACGTTACTTCCGCCGACCCCGCCTCTTCCGCCGACTCCGACCCGGCCGGTGAATCCGACGGGGCTGGCCCGGTCGGCGGTCCGGCGGCGGGCGGAGGTGGTGGCGGTCCAGGCGGTCCAGGCGGTCCGGCGGCGGGCCGGGCGGGCAGGCCGAACAGTTCGGCGGTGAACGGCATCAGCGGCAGCGTAGCGGCCTGCTGCGGAGTGCACCAGGCCAGTTCGGCGGGACCGTCGGCGGTCGTTTGGTCACCGTGCGACGGCTGACCATCGAGGACCGTGACGTGGAACACCAACCGGTCGGTGTGCACCGGCACCTCGACCGCGCCGAGGCGGCGGGTGGACAGATCGGCGACGGCGGCGCGCAACCCGCCGACGGCGACGCCCAGCCCGGTCTCCCCGGTGAACCGGCGGACCACCGTGTCGGCCGGATGCTCCGCGTGCGCCACACCCCCACCGGGCAGCCGCCAGAGCCCCGGTGCCGGATCGGCTGCGGCCCCGCGCACCAGCAGCACCCGGCCGGTGTCGTCCGCACACCAGCCGTACGCCGCGATCCGTCGTCGCTCCTGCACGTGTACTCCCCCGCCCGCGTTCCGCCCCGTCGATCATGAGGCTAGCGGTCGCCCGAGCGGGGTGGGTGCCGTCGCACCGGCCTGTCCGGCCGGTGCGACGGGCGCAGCCGGTCAGGCGGTGAGGCGGGCGGCCTGGACCGCCTCGGCGGTGACCTCGGTGAGCCGGTCGGTGGGCAGGGCGCCCAACTCCTCGCGGCCGAACCAGCGGGCCTCGCAGGTGGAGCCGCCCACGTCGGTGACGGTGGGCGGGGCGGGCTGGTCGACCATCACCCGGTAGAAGGCCCGCACGCCGTGCCAGTCGATCGGGTAGCCCTCCGGGCCGAGCGAGGCGGCGTCGCGGTGGCTGGCCACCCCGAGCAGCTCGACCAGTCGCCCCGTCTGCCCGGTCTCCTCGACCAGTTCCCGGATCAGCGCCGCGCCCGGCTGCTCGCCGTAGTCGGTGCCGCCGCCGGGCAGGTGCCAGCAGCCCGCGCCCGGGTAGCCGTCGGAGACCCGGGTGAGCAGCACCCGACCCGCCGGGTCGGTGGCCACCGCGTACGCGGCGAAGCGCTGCGCCCGGTGCAGCCCGTCCGGGCCGGGGACGGCGTAGAAGGAGGGGAACTCGGGGGCCTCGTCGGGGACCACGTCGGCGGAGGACGCCGGCAGCCCGAGGGCACGGGCGGTGAAGGCCCGCAGCGGCAGCTCCCGTGCCTCGTCGAGGGTGTACCAGCGGGCCAGGTCGGTGGAGCGGTCGACCCGGTCGGTGAGGGTGCCGCCGCGCACCGACACCTGGTAGATCAGGCGGTCGGTGTGGATGGTGATGCGGCGCTCGGGCAGCGCGCGCATGTCGGCCAGCACGTCCGCCAGGCCGGCGACGGCGACCGAGAGACCGGTCTCGGCGGCGGTCTCCCGGACGACGGTGTGGTTCGGGTCCTCGCCGTGGTCGACCGCCCCGCCGGGCAGGGACCATACGCCGGGGGTGCCGGAGCGCTCCGATGCGCGGACCAGTAACACTCGGCCGACTGAATCAGCACAGACTGCATATGCCGCGATCCTGCGGAGCGGCTCCAGCAAGGTGGTCACGGGGCCAAATTCTCCCCGGGTCGCGTTACCAGTGCGGAAAAGAGTCGGATTCCTGACTCAGGGCTGGCCTCTCGGGGATCGATCAGGGTAGGGATCGGGGCAGTCACCGAGGTCGTCGGGGTGGTCGGCGCGGACCGTGGAGACATGACTTCGACGAGCACCCCTCACGCCCCGTACAAGCAGCTCCGCCGGCCGACCACCGACCGGATGGTGGCCGGCGTCGCCAGCGGTCTCGGCCGCTACTTCGCCGTCGACCCCACCCTGGTCCGGGTGTTGTTCGCGGTGGCGACCCTGGTCACCGGCGGTCTGGCCGCGCTGGCGTACCCGGTCATGTGGTTCCTGATGCCCGAGGAGCCGGCCGGCGCACCGGCCTGGCCGCACCCGACGGACCCGGCGGCGCAGCCGGCGACGACGGCTGCGACCACCTGGCCGCAGCCGACGGCCCCGACCACCGGACCCCAGCCGGGCGGGCCGACCACCTGGCCGCAGCGGGACGGTCCGACCGCCGGGCCTCAGCCGGGCGGGCCGGCGGTCGGGCCGCAGCCGCCGACGACCCCGCCGACGGCCGGCTGAGCCCGGCTCACTCCCACTCGATGGTGCCCGGCGGCTTGCTGGTCACGTCCAGGACCACCCGGTTGACCTCGGCGACCTCGTTGGTGATCCGGGTGGAGATCCGGGCCACCACCTCGTAGGGCAGCCGGGACCAGTCGGCGGTCATCGCGTCCTCGCTGGAGACCGGGCGCAGCACCACGGGATGCCCGTAGCTGCGCCCGTCACCCTGCACCCCGACGCTGCGCACGTCGGCCAGGAGCACCACCGGGAACTGCCAGACACCCCGGTCCAGGCCGGCGGCCGTCAGCTCCTCCCGGGCGATCAGGTCGGCGTGGCGCAGCAGGTCGAGGCGCTCGCGGTCGACCGCGCCGATGATCCGGATGGCCAGCCCCGGCCCCGGGAACGGGTGCCGCCACACCATCGCCTCGGGCAGACCCAGCTGGAGCCCGAGCGCCCGGACCTCGTCCTTGAACAGCGTGCGCAGCGGCTCGACCAGGGCGAACTTCAGATCCTCCGGCAGGCCGCCGACGTTGTGGTGGCTCTTGATGTTGGCGGTGCCGGTGCCGCCACCGGACTCGACCACGTCCGGGTAGAGGGTGCCCTGCACCAGGAACTCGACGTCGCCGTGGGCGGCGATCTCCCGGGCGGCGGCCTCGAAGACCCGGATGAACTCCCGGCCGATGATCTTCCGCTTCTGCTCCGGGTCGGTCACCCCGGCCAACGCGCCGAGGAACCGGTCGGCCGCGTCGACCACCTTCAGCTTGATGCCGGTGGCCGCCACGTAGTCCTTCTCCACCTGCTCGGCCTCACCGGCGCGCAGCAGGCCGTGGTCGACGAAGACGCAGGTGAGCTGGTCCCCCACCGCCTCGTGGACCAGCGCGGCGGCGACCGCCGAGTCCACCCCGCCGGACAGGCCGCAGATGACCTCCTTGTCGCCGACCTGGGCCCGGATCCGGGCCACCTGCTCGTCGATGATGTTCTGCGGGGTCCAGGTTGGCGCGATGCCGGCGATGTCGTAGAGGAAGCGGCGGAGCATCTCCTGCCCCTGCGCGGTGTGCCCCACCTCCGGGTGGAACTGCACACCGGCCCGCCGACCGGCCAGGTCCTCGAAGGCGGCGACCGGGGCCCCGGCCGACTCGGCGGTCACCGTGAACCCGGCGGGGGCCTCGGTCACCGCGTCACCGTGGCTCATCCAGACCGGCAGGTCCGCCGGCAGGTCCCGCAGCAGCACACCCGGGTCGAGCAGCCGGGGACGCAGCGGGGTGCCGCCGTACTCCCGGTTGCCGGTCCGGGCGACCGTGCCGCCGAGCGCCTGGGCCATCGCCTGGAAGCCGTAGCAGATGCCGAAGACCGGCACGCCCGCGTCGAACAGCCCGGCGTCGATCTGCGGGGCGTCCGGGGCGTAGACACTGGACGGGCCGCCGGACAGGATGATCGCGGCCGGGTCCTTCGCCAGCATCTCGACGACCGGCATGGAGTGCGGGACGATCTCCGAGTAGACCTTCGCCTCGCGCACCCGGCGCGCGATGAGCTGGGCGTACTGGGCTCCGAAGTCCACCACGAGGACTGGGCGAGGCGTGCTCATGTGCGCAAAGCCTACCGACAGTCACACCCGCCCCGGGCACGGGCCGCCCCCGGGCGTGCCGCACCCGGTCAGCGCGGCCCGTGACGCAGCGCGCCGGGGGCGTCCGCCGGGACCGCCGGGTGCCGCGGTGCCACCACACCCACCCGGGTGTACGCCGACCCGAGCGGCGGCCGTGGGTCCGGTTCGCCCTTGTTCGGCCAGTACGACATGGCCCGCTCCGCCTGCGCGGTGATCGTCAGCGACGGGTTCACCCCGAGGTTCGCCGAGACCGCTGCCCCGTCGACCACGTGCAGTCCCGGATGGCCGTGCACCCGGTGCCACGGGTCGATCACCCCGTCGGCCGGGCTGACCCCGATCACCGCACCGCCGAGGATGTGCGCGGTCATCGGGATGTCGAACGGTTCGGTGAGCGCCCCGCCGGGGGTGCCGCCGATCTCCTCGGCGAGCAGTCGGGCGGCCCGGTTGCCGGCCGGGATCCAGGTCGGGTTCGGGGTGCCGTGCCCCGGCCCGGAGACCAGCCGCCGCTGGCCCAGCCACCCCCGCCGCCAGCGGGTGGTCAGCGAGTTGTCGACCGACTGCATCACCAACGCGATGACCGTCCGCTCGGACCAGTGCCGCACCGAGAGCATCCGGACGGCCTGCCCCGGATGCCGGGCCAGGCCGACCAGCCAACGCCGGAGCCGGTGCGGGCCACCGTCGACCAGCAGCGACTGGAGCAGCCCCATCGCGTTGGCGCCCCGGCCGTAGCGGACCGGCTCGACGTGGGTCTGCGGGTCGGGGTGGAACGAGCTGGTGATCGCCACCCCGTCGGTGAAGTCCAGCCCCCGCAGCCGGGCCTGCCGCCGGCCGACCGACGCGCCGAGGATCGCCTCCGAGTTGGTGCGGGTCAGCTCGCCGAGGCGGTCCGACAGGCGGGGCAGCACACCGGTCTGCTTCATCTCGTGCAGCAGCCGTTGGGTGCCGAGCGCACCGGCCGCGAAGACCACCTGGTCGGCCCGGAACACCTGGCGACGGCGGCGCAGCCAGGCGCCGGTCCGTACGGTGTGCACCCGGTAGCCGCCGTCGGCGGCCGGCTGGACGGCGGTGACCGTCGTCAGCGGGTGGACCCGCGCGCCGAGCCGTTCGGCCAGCCACAGGTAGTTCTTGACCAGGGTGTTCTTGGCACCGTGCCGGCAGCCGGTCATGCACGAACCGCAGTGCGTGCAGCCGGTGCGCTCCGGGCCGGCCCCGCCGAAGTACGGGTCCGCCACGCGTCGACCGGGGTGGCCGAGGTGCACCCCCACCGGGGTGGGCCCGAAGGTGTGCCCCACCCCCATCCGCTCGGCCACCGCCCGCATCGCCCGGTCCGCGCCGGTGTGCCGGGGGTACGTGGTGACCCCGAGCATCCGGGCGGCCTGGTCGTAGTGGGGGGCGAGTTCGGCCCGCCAGTCGGTGACGTCGCGCCACTGCGGGTCGGTGTAGAAGGCGTCCGGCGGCTGGTAGAGGGTGTTCGCGTAGACCAGGGAGCCGCCGCCCACCCCGGCGCCGGAGAGCACCAGCACACCGCCGCCGTGCTTCCGGTCGGCCGGGCGGAGCAGGGTGATCCGTTGCAGCCCGTAGCAGCCGAGCCGGGGTGCCCAGAGGAACCGCCGCAGCCGCCAGGAGGTCTGCGGGAACTCGTCGTCGGCGAACCGCCGGCCCGCCTCCAGCACCCCGACGGTGTAGCCCTTCTCGGCCAGCCGCAGCGCGGTGACGCTGCCGCCGAAGCCGGAGCCGATGACGAGCACGTCGTACCGCATGAACGCATCATTACCGGCGGGTAGCCATCGCGCCAGTGCCGGATTTCGCGCGATCATGCTGACCGTCGCCGACCGCAACCCGGGGGGCCGGTCGACGCGTTGTGCAGACGGGGGTGGCGAGCGATGACTCAGGAAACCGGAACGGGACGCCCACGATGGGTGTGGGGGCTGGCCGCCCTGGTCGGTGTCGTACTGGTGGCGGTGGTCGCCCTGGTGGTGACCCGGCAGGTCCGCGACGACGGGCCACGGCGTACGGCCGGGCCGGTCGCCACGACCGCCAGCCCCACACCGAGCCCCACCCCCAGCCCGACCCCGCCCCCCGGCGCGGCCATCACCGGCCCGCTCAACCTGCTGCTGGTCGGGGTGGACACCCGGGTCAGCGTGCCCGGCTGGGAACCGCACGGCGACTCGGTGCTGATCCTGCACGTGCCGGCCGGGCTGGACCGGGCGTACCTCTTCTCGCTCCCCCGCGACCTGGTGGTCGACATCCCGGCGTTCCCCAAGTCGGGCTACCAGGGCGGCCGGACCAAGCTCACCCATGCCATGAGCTACGGCAGCCGGGTGCCGGGCAAGCCCAAGAACCCGAGCGCCGCCCAGGGGTACGAGCTGCTGCGCAGCACCGTCGCCGGGTACACCGGGCTGCGCTTCGACGCCGGTGCGGTGATCACCTTCAACGGCTTCGACCGGCTGGTCGACACCCTCGGCGGGGTGGACCTCTACGTCGACCAGCGGGTCCCCTCCCTGCACCGCCGACCGGACGGCAAGTACCGCGACCCGGCCCCCGGTGGGGGCGGCTACACCGGCCCGCAGATGGTCTACGAGAAGGGCGAGCGGCACCTCAACGGCTGGCAGGCGCTGGACTACGCCCGGCAGCGGTACATCACCGGCGGCGACTACGCCCGACAGCGGCACCAGCAGCAACTCCTCCGGGCGCTGGCCGCCAAGATCCTCAGCGAGAACCTGGCCCGGGAACCCGACCGGGTGGACCAGGTGGTGGCGGCGCTCGGCGACACCCTGGTCTATGCCGGCGGCCCGCGCATCGTCGACCTGGCGTACGCGCTGGGTGGGATGAGCGCCGACCGGATCACCCTGGTCGGGCTGCCCGGCGACGGGGTGGGCAAGGGCAGCAGCTACCGGGGTGAGCAGCTCACCAGCGTCGGCAAGGGCTTCCTGCCCGCGCTCAAGGCCGGCAAGGCCGAAACCTACCTCGACGCCCACCCCGAACTGCGGGTGAAGAACTGACCTGGTGCGGGTCGGGCGGGCCGACCCGGCCGCAGCCGGTCAGCGGCGGGTGGGGGTCGCGGGGCGTTCGGTGCCGTACAGCCAGGTGACGAAGAGGTCGTCGAGCTGCTGCCCGCTGACCCGCTCGGCGGTCGCCACGAACTCGACGGTGGTGGCGTTGCCGTTGCGCTTCTCCGCCGCCCAGGTCTTCAGTAGCCGGAAGAACGCCTCGTCGCCGATCGTCACCCGCAACGCGTGCACGGTCATCCCGCCCCGCTGGTAGACCGACTCGCTGAACAGGTTGGTCACCCCGGGCGCGGCCGGCGGCACCCGCCAGACCTGGTCGTCGGACGCGGCGTACTGCTGCTCGAAGGCGGCCTGTGCGGTCTCCCGGCCCTGGTGTTCGGCCCAGAGCCACTCGGCGTACGTGGCGAGCCCCTCGTTGAGCCAGATGTCCTCCCAGCGGGCCACCGAGACGCTGTCGCCGAACCACTGGTGGGCGATCTCGTGGGCGACCACCCCGGTGTTCTCGCCGGTGCGGAAGAAGTTGGCCGAGTAGACCGGCCGGCTCTGCGTCTCCAACGCGTACCTGATCCGGGGCTCGTCGACCACCACCCCGCCGTACGCCCCGAACGGGTACGGCCCGAAGACGGTCTCCAGGTAGTCGGCGACCGCCAGGGTGCCGGCGATCGACTCGTCGGCGGCACCCCGGGGCAGACTGGCGGCGACCGCGCTGAACACCGGCCGGCCCCGGTGTTCGCCGGTGCTGGTGCGGTACTTCCCGATCACCACCGTGCTCAGGTAACTCGCCATCGGGGTCGCCTCGGACCAGCGCCAGGTGGTCCAGCCACCCGCCGCCGGGCGTTGCCCCTGCGGCACCCCGTTGGCGACCGCGACCAGCCCCTTGGGCACGGTGATCTCGAAGTCGTAGGCAGCCTTGTCGGAAGGGTGGTCGTTGACCGGGAACCAGCTGCTCGCCGACTCGGGCTGGCCGAGCGCGATCGCCCCGTCGGCGGTGTGCAGCCAGCCCCCCTCGCCGATCGTCTCGTTGGGCAGCGGCACCGGCTGCCCGTCGTAGCCGACCTCGACGGTGAACGCCGCCCCGGACCGGACCGGCGTGGCCGGAGTGACCACCAGCTCGGCTCCCTCGCGGGCGTGCCGGGCCGGGGTGCCGTCCACGGTGACCCGACGGACCGTCAGGCCGGCCAGGTCGAGGTGGAACAGGGGCAGGTCGGCGGTGGCCCTGGCCCGCACGGTGGTGGTGCCGCGCAACTCGTCGCCGGCGGGGTCGTAGCGGACCTTCAGGGTGTACCGCTCGACGTCGTAACCGCTGTTGCCGGCGGTCGGGAAGTAGGGGTCGCCGACGCCGGCCGGGCCGGGGGTCACGCTCGGGGTCGCACCGGGGGTCGGGGCGGACCGGGACTCCCGGGGTTTCGGGCCGGCAGTGCAGCCGGCCAGGGCGAGCGCCACGGTCACCAGCAGCGCGAGGCCGCGCCGGTTCCGGCTCATGGCCACCTTCGTCCCCCGTTCGCCGCCCCGCCGTGCGCGCAGCCTACCGAGCGGGCCGACCCCGTGTGCGCCGAACGACGGACCGACGGCAGGGCGGGTCGGCGGCCCCACGGCAGGGCCGAACGGCAGACCCGGGCAGGACCGGCCGGCGGGGTCGAACGGCGGCCCCGACGGCGAGACGGGCCGCGACGGCCGGCCCACACCGGGGCCGGCCGGCCGTCGTGCCTGGCGGGTCAGCGGTCGAGGACCAGGCCGACCTTCTGGAACTCCTTGAGGTCGCGGTAGCCGCACTTGGCCATCGCCCGACGCAGCCCGCCGAAGAGGTTGAGCTGGCCGTCCGGCTCGTCGGCCGGGCCGAAGAGCAGCCGCTCCATCGAGCCGAGCGGCTCACCTGCCACCTCGAAGGCACCGCGCGGCAGCGACGGGTGGCTGGCCGCCGAGTGCCACCACGCCCCGCCGGCCGGGGCCTCCTCGCACAGCGACAGCGGCTCACCGAGCATCACCGCGTCCGCGCCGCAGCCGAGCGCCTTGGCGATGTCGCCGGAGGTCTGCATGTCACCGTCGGCGATGAGGTGCACGTAGCGTCCACCGGTCTCGTCGAGGTAGTCGCGGCGGGCCGCGGCGGCGTCGGCGATCGCGGTGGCCATCGGCACCCGGATGCCGAGCACCGACTCGCTGGTCGACCAGTCGTCGCCGCCGATGCCGACGATCACCCCGGCCGCACCGGTACGCATCAGGTGCAGCGCCGTCTTGTAGTCGGTGCAACCGCCCACGACCACCGGAAGGTCGAGGTCGGCGATGAACTCCTTGAGGTTCAGCGGCTCGTCGGTGGTCGAGACGTGCTCGGCCGAGACGATGGTGCCCTGGATGACCAGGATGTCGACGCCCGCGTCCAGGATCACCGGGGCCAACGCCAGGGTGTGCTGCGGGGAGACCCGGACGGCCACCGTGCTGCCACCGGCCCGCAGCTCACGGACCCGCTCGGCGATCAGGTCGGGGCGGATCGGCTCGGCGTAGACCTCCTGGAGCCGCTTGGTGGCCCGGGCGTCCTCCCCCAGACCGGCCAGCTCCTCCAGGACCTTGGCCGGGTTCTCGTACCGGGTCCACAGGCCCTCGACGTTGAGCACGCCCAGGCCGCCGAGCTGACCGAGCCGGACCGCCGAGGCGGGGCTCATGGTGGCGTCCGACGGGTGGCCGACACAGGGGATGTCGAACTGGTAGGCGTCGAGCTGCCAGCCGGTGGAGACGTCGTCGACGTCCCTGGTCCGGCGGCTGGGCACGATGGCGATGTCGTCCAGGTGGTAACCGCGCTGCGCGGTCTTGCCCAGCCCGATCTCGACCACGTCACGCATGAGGGACTCCAGGTGGTTGGGGTGGTGGGTCAGCGGGTGTGGTAGTTGGGGGCTTCGACGGTCATCTGGATGTCGTGCGGGTGGCTCTCCTTGAGCCCGGCCGCGGTGATCCGGATGAGCTGGCCCCGGTGGTGCAGGTCGGGGATGTTCTCCGCACCGGCGTACCCCATCGCCAGCCGCAGCCCACCGACCAACTGGTGGGCCACCCGGGACAGCGGCCCCCGGTAGGGCACCTGACCCTCCACGCCCTCCGGGACCAGCTTGTCGTCGCTGAGCACGTCCTGCTGGAAGTAGCGGTCCTTGCTGTACGACTTGGCCTGGCCCCGGGACTGCATCGCGCCCAGCGACCCCATCCCCCGGTACGCCTTGAACTGCTTGCCGTTGACGAAGATCAGCTCGCCGGGGCTCTCCTCACAGCCGGCCAGCAGGCTGCCGAGCATCACCGAGTCGGCACCGGCCACCAGGGCCTTGGCGATGTCGCCGGAATACTGGATGCCACCGTCGCCGATCACCGGGACGCCGGCCGGACGGGCGGCGCGGGCCGCCTCCATGATCGCGGTCACCTGCGGCACGCCGACCCCGGCGACGATCCGGGTGGTGCAGATGGCCCCCGGGCCGACACCCACCTTGACGCCGTCGGCACCGGCGTCGACCAGGGCCTTCGCCCCGGCGTACGTGGCCACGTTGCCGCCCACGATGTCGATCGTGACGTCGGCCTTGAGCCGGCGGACCATATCCAGCACGGCCCGCTGGTGACCGTGCGCGGTGTCCACGATCAGCACGTCGACGCCCGCGTCGACCAGGGTGCGGGCCCGCTTGTAGGCGTCCTCGCCGACCCCGATGGCGGCGGCGACCCGCAGCCGGCCGGCGTCGTCCTTGGTGGCCTCCGGGTACTGCTCGCTCTTGGTGAAGTCCTTCACGGTGATCAGGCCGCGCAGCCGCCCCGACTCGTCCACGATCGGCAGCTTCTCGACCTTGTGCTGGCGCAGCAGCGCCAGCGCGTCGTCCTTGCTCACCCCGACCGGGGCGGTGACCAGCGGCGTCCGGGTCATGATCGCGTGGACCGGGGTGGCCGGGTCGGAGACGAAGCGCATGTCCCGGTTGGTGACGATGCCGACCAGCTGACCGTCGCCGTCGACCACCGGGACGCCGGAGATGCGGTAGCGACCGCACAGCTCGTCGACCTCGCGCAGGGTGTCCTCGGGGCTGGCCGTCACCGGGTTGGTGATCATGCCGGACTCGGAGCGCTTGACCAGGTCGACCTGGAGCGCCTGGTCCTCCAGGGACAGATTGCGGTGCAGCACGCCGATGCCGCCCTGCCGGGCCATGGCGATCGCCATCCGGGCCTCGGTGACGGTGTCCATCGCGCTGGACAGCAGCGGGATGGTCAACTCGACGTTGCGGGTGAGCCGGGTGCGGGTGTTCACCCGACTGGGCACCACGTCCGACTCGCCCGGCTGGAGCAGCACGTCGTCGAAGGTCAGCCCGAGCGGCACCACCCGCGCCGACCCGGCGGGCAGCTCCGGCAGGTGGCCGCCCCACTCGCCGCTGTCGACGCCGGCCGGAAGATCGGTGCTGGGCGAATTCTCCACGATTGCTCCCCTGAGCTGCTCGGACGGGATTCAGCGAGGCGGCGCGCGCGGCACCGGCGCACGCCGGGGTGACGGCGAGTCGTCTCATCGTACCCACTGAGCTGGGCGGCCCTCGTCGGCGACCGGCCGGCGTCGGCGAGGCCACAGCGACCGCCGGGGGGCGCGTGCGGCGAGGGTTGGGTCTACGGTGAGGGGGTGCACGACGAGCCCATCGACCCGTTCAACGGCGACCCGGCCGATCCGGCTGCGGGGCTGGACGATCCGGGCGACGACGCCCCGCTCGACCCGCTGACCGAGGTCGAGCGGCAGGACGTGCTGGAAGACCTCGCCGACCTGGAGATCTACCAGGCCCTGCTGGCCCCGATCGGCGTGCGCGGGTTGGTCATCGAGTGCGAGGACTGCCGCGAGCCGCACTACTTCGACTGGGACCTGCTCCGGGGCAACCTGCGGCACCTGCTCAGCTCGGGCCGCCCCCGGGTGCACGAGCCGGCCTACGACCCCGACCCGGACCACTACGTCACCTGGGACTACGCCCGTGGCTACGCCGACGGGGTGCACGACACCCTGACCGAGTCCACCGGCGACGACGACCCCGACCCGGACGACTGACCGGCACGACAGACGCCCAGGCACCCAGGCCGGCACTCTGACGACCAGGCCGGTACGACGCCCAGGCGACACGACGGTCTGACGACCAGGCCGATGCAGCGCTCAGGCGACCAGGCCGGCGCGGAAGCCGGCGGCCACCGCGTGCGCCCGGTCCCGGGCACCGAGCTTGCGGAACAGCCGTCGGGCATGGGTCTTGACGGTGTCCTCCGAGACGAACAACTCCCGGCCGATCTCCGCGTTGCTCTTACCCTCGGCCATGCCGAGCAGCACCTGGAGTTCACGCTCGGTCAGCCCGACCGAGGTCCGCCCGCCGCGCGCGCCGGGGGCCGGCCGGGACACCCCACCGGCCGGGCCCGCCTCGACCGGGCCGGTCTCCGGTTCCTCGTCGACCTCGTCGTCACCACGCTGCACGGGCACCACCGACGGCGCTCCGGGCGGCCCCTCGGCCGCCGCCTGCGACCAGCCCGCCGTCGGCGTACGGCCGGTGGTGGGTCGGGGTGGTGCACCGACCGCCGCGGTATCCCGGGCGGGGTCGGCGACCCGGTGCCGGGCGGGCCGGCCGGGTGCGGAGAGCAGCAGCAGTGCCTTGGCCACCGCGCTGGTCAGGTCGTGGTCGGCACCCTGGATCAGGCCGCGCGCCCCGGCGCTGATGGTGGCCGCTGCGGCCTCCGACTCCTCGACGCCGAGCAGCAGCACCGCGGCATGCGGTGCGCGGGCCAGCACCCGGCGGACGAAACCGGCGCTGTCCGGCCGGGTGAGCGCCGTGTCGGCGAGCACCACGTCGACCGGGCGTTCGGCGAGGCGCAGCATCACCTCGGGATCGGAGACGGCCGTCCGGACGACCGCGGCCAGGCCGAGTCGCGACGCCGCATTGGTCAACTGCTGCGCGGCGGCCGGTGTCCGGACGCATACGAGAACGGTACGCACGGTGGTCTCCTCTCCGGACACGAGCAGACCATGACGGGGTCCACCGGGGAGGAGGTTCCGGGCAATCCTCCGAACTTTTCCGACATTTGGGTCATAGGCCGCAGCCGACTCGGGTTTTCGATCTCATCACGTGTGAGTCGACGCGGGTTCGGGTACCGATGCTCCAGGCCGGAAGGCGGTACGCAGCGCGGACCACAGCCCGGACACCGGTTCAACGAGGATCTCCGCGGTGCCGCGCGGGAGGAGGGGTGCTGATGTCGAACGTACGCAGACTGCCCGGACCCATCGTCGACCTGTGGGACTGGCAGCGTCTCGGTGCCTGCCGGGGCCGCGACAGCGCCCAGTTCTTCCACCCGGACGGCGAGCGCGGTTCTTCGCGGCTGCGCCGGGAGTCCGGCGCCAAGTCCGTCTGCCAGGCCTGCCCGGTACGCGCCGAGTGCGCGGCGCACGCCCTGGCGGTCCGCGAACCGTACGGCGTCTGGGGTGGGCTCAGCGAGTCGGAGCGGCTGCGGCTGCTCGCCCTCGGCTGGGAGGACCTGGCCGACCGCCGGCAGACCCGGGTGGACATCGCCCGGATGGAGGCCCGCCTCGGCGCTCCGCACAAGACCGCCGTACCGGCCCAGCACAAGATCGCCTGACCGACCCCACACCTCGACGAGGCCGCACTCCGATCTCCGGAGCGCGGCCTCGTCGTTTCCCCGGCCCCTGGTCCCGACGCCGGGCCGGCCGACATGCACGAAGAGCGGGGCGGGCCCGGCATCGCCGGACCCGCCCCTCATTCCACCCGATCCCGCTCCGAGCCGTCCTACGGCTCACCCGGTGCGGCGTACGCCGCCGGTCGCGGGAGTCAGGAACAGCGGGGTCCCACCTGCATCACACCGTCAGCGCTGCAGGGTCAGCAGACCCGGCCGGTACGGCAGGAGGCCGTAGTCACCGCCCGAGTTCGTGGCGCGGCCCTGGTACAGCAGCTGCAGGTTGCACGGGTCGATCGTGTTCGTCTGGTCCGCGCTGGTGCGCAGCAGTTCACCGTGACTGATGTCGTTGGTCCAGGTGGCACCGCTGTTGGTCTTGCCTGCGAACGGGTTGTTGTAGGTCGTCGCGTTCGGCGTCCAGGTGCCGCTCAGGCTGGTCGCCGTGAACGAGCGGAAGTAGCGCTCCCAGGAGCTGGTCCTGGCCTCGATGATCATCAGGTACTGGTTGCGGCCCGCGACCTTGTAGACCTGCGGTGCCTCGAAGATGTTCTCCGAGGTGTCGCTCATGATCGTCGTGTAGCTGGAGCCGAAGCTGCCCGGGAAGTTCCCGATCGGCATGATCTGGCGGTAGATCTTGCCGTTGTCACCGGCGAAGAACAGGTACATGTTCTGGTCGTCGCCGATGATCGTCTGGTCGATCACGCCGGTGCCGGAGTCGGTGATCTTCGCGGTCGACAGGGTCTGCGCGGCCGACCAGCCGTTGGCGTTGGCCGGGTTGGTCGACGTGCGGTACGAGAACGACGTCGGGCCCCACTGGTGGGCGAGGATCCAGATGTTCTTCGGCGCGAAGTAGAACAGCGACGGCGCGACGGTGCTCTGGCTCATGGTGTTCTGGCTGGCCGAGCCGAGCTGGTTGAGGTTGTCGACCAGGCCGAAGTTCATCGAACCCCAGCCGCCGGTGGCGCTGCTGCTGTGGGTGGTGGCGTACACCAACTGCTTGCCCTGGTAGGGGGCGATGGTGAAGTCCTTGAGTGACGCCCAGCCGGACTTCGGCTGCGCCAGCGGGCCGGTCGACGACCAGCGGTAGGACGTCGGCAGGGAGCAGTTGCCCGGCGGCGGGGTGGTCGGCGGAGGCGTGGTCGGCGGCGGGGTCGTGGGGGGCGGCGTGGTCGGCGGCGGGGTCGTCGGGGGCGGGGTGGTCGGCGGCGGGGTGGTCGGGTTCGGGCCACCGTTGCAGGCCACCCCGTTGAGCGCGAAGCTCGTCGGGACGGGGTTGCTGGACGTCCACGCGCCGTTGAAACCGAACGACACCGAGCCGTTGGTCGGGATCGCGCCGTTGTAGCTGACGTTCTTGGCGGTCACCGCCGAGCCGCTCTGCGTCACGGTCGCGTTCCACGCCTGGGTCACCGACTGCCCGGAGGCGAAGGACCAGGTCAGCGTCCAACTGCTCAGCGCGTCACCCAGGTTGGTGATGGCTACGTTGGCCCCGAAGCCGCCACCCCACTCCGAGGAGACGGCGTAGTTCACCGAGCATCCCGCCGCCGCCGCGCCTGCGGGCAACGCGGTGACGATCGATGCCGACGCCAGCAACGCGACACCGGCCGAGATCAGGCCGACATTGGCCGATCTGGATCTGGACATAAAACACCCTCCTGACGGGACGGAACGTGCACATTGGTGGTGGTCGTTGTTAGGTGAACGTTAACAGTCGCATCAGGGATGTTACGGGAGCGCTCCCACAGCCTCAACCCTCGACACCGCGGAGGATTTTCCAGTAATCAACATATCGATCACGGCTGATGACCGAGAGGTGGTGCGGAATCAGCGGACGGTGACTGTGACACTGTGCCAACCGGTGGCGCCGTCCGGGGCCACCGGGGCGGCCAGCGGGGTCTGGGTCTCGCCGTCCCGGTCGGTCGCCCGCACCTGGAGGGTGTGCTCACCCGGGGTCGCCGGCCACCGCCACGACCACTGCACCCAGGTGTCCACCGACACCGCCGGGGCGAGGGTCGCCTCCTGCCACGCGCCGCCGTCCACCCGTACCTCGACCCGGGCGATCCCCCGGTGCTGCGCCCAGGCCACCCCGGCCACCACCACCTCACCGGCGGTCAGCCGGTTGCGCGGGCGGGGGGTGTCGATCCTCGACTGGGTCTTCACCGGCCCCTGCGCCGACCAGCCACGTGGCACCCAGTACGCGTCGAAGTCGGCGAAGCTGGTCAACTCCAACTCGGTGACCCACTTGCAGGCCGACACGTACCCGTAGAGGCCCGGCACCACCATCCGCACCGGGAACCCGTGCTCGACGGGCAGCGGCTCGCCGTTCATCCCCACCGCCAGCAGGGCGTCCCGGCCGTCGCGCAGCACCGCCGTCGGGGTACCGCAGGTCCAGCCGTCGACCGAGCGGCCGACCACCTGGTCGGCCCCCTCCTCCGGTTCCGCCTCGTCGAGCAGTTCCCTGATCGGGACGCCCAGCCAGCGGGCGTTGCCGATCAGGTCCCCGCCCACCTCGTTGGAGACGCAGGCGAGGGTGACGTAGCGCTCCACCATCGGGCGGGCGAGCAGCTCGGCGAAGGTCAGCTCGATCGGCTTGCGTACCCGGCCATGGATGCGCAACCGCCAGGTCTCCGGATCGACCTGCGGCACCACCAGCGCCGTGTCGATCCGGTAGAAGCCACCGTTCGGCGTGGTGTAGGGGGCGAGCTGGGCCAGCGACAGGTCCGCGCCGGCCGGCACCGTAGGCGCCGCCGCCGACGGGGTGGGCAACGCGACCGCCTCCCGGGCCGCCGAGACCCCCCGCCGCCCGGCGAGCCAATGCCCGCCCAGCCCCACCACGGTCGCCGCGCCCGCCAGCAGGCCGGCCCCCCGCAGGAACCGCCGCCGGGACTCGGGGTCGGTCGACTCCAACGGTTCCCAGCCGGCCGGTGGCCCGGCGGCCGGGGGATCGCCCGACCCGACGGACCGCTCCGCCGCAGGCCCCGGGGTCGGCTCGCCCATCGACGTGGCGGACGACCCGACGGCTGCGGGCCCCCCTGCGGCCGGGGACGGGGACACCTCCGCCGCCGGGGACGGCCCGACGGACGGAGCCGGCTCACCGGAAGGAGCCGGCGCGGGGTGAGCCGCCGCGGTGGGTGGCAGGGCGGTGGATGGCAGGGCGGTGGATGGCAGGGCGGTGGGTGGCTGCCAGGGCCAGGGGTCGAGCTGCCACGGGCCGGCCACGAACGCCCAGAGCACCAGCGCACCCAGCCCTCCGCCGAGCAGGGCCGGAAGGGTGTCGGCAGCGTCCGCGCCGGCCCGAGTGAGCGCGGCGGCGGCACCGAGACCGGCGAACACCGTGATGCCCAACAGCCCCACGGCCAGCCGGCGCGCGGCGAGCACACCGATCCCGGCGGCGAACGCCGCCAGCAGCACCGCCGTACCCACCAGCAGGGCGATCTTGTCGTACCGGCCGAAGACGTCGATGGCGAACTGCTTGAGCGGCTCGGGGACCGTGTCGACCACCACCCCGCCGACCGCGATCAGCGGGGCGGAACGTGGGCCGGTGAGGACGGCGACCGGCTCGGCGACACCGATGGCCACCACGGCGGCGGTGACCCCGGCCAGTGCGGCGAAGCCGCGGGGGGTGGTGCTCATCCGGCCAGTGTCGTCGATCGACCGGGCCGGCCGCCAACCACGTCACCGATCCGTAAGCAGCCGGCCCCGGACGCGTCAGGGCGCACCGCCGAGGTACGACGGTGCGCCCTGAACAGGCGTACTACCGGGTCAGAAACCCGGGCCGTGCTGGTGGCCGTGACCGTGGCCGTGGCCGTGCCCACCGGCGGCGGCCGGCTCCGGCTGCTCCGGCTTCTCCACCACGAGGCTCTCGGTGGTCAGCAGCAGACCGGCGATCGAGGCGGCGTTGGTGACCGCGTTACGGGTCACCTTCACCGGGTCGATGATGCCGGACTTGACCAGGTCGACGTACTCGCCCTTGGCGGCGTCGAGGCCGTGGCCCCACTCCTTGCCGGCGACCTTCTCGACCACCACGTAACCGTCGTGGCCGGCGTTCTGGGCGATCCAGCGCAGCGGCTCGACCAGCGACTTGCGCACGATCGAGACACCGACCTTCTCGTCACCGGTCAGGCCGAGGTCGTCGTCGAGCACCGAACGGATCTGGGCCAGCGCGGCGCCGCCGCCGGGAACCGTACCCTCCTCGACCGCGGCCTTGGTCGCGGCGATCGCGTCCTCGATGCGGTGCTTGCGCTCCTTCATCTCGACCTCGGTCGCCGCGCCCGCCTTGATGACCGCGATGCCACCGGAGAGCTTCGCCAGCCGCTCGGCCAGCTTCTCCCGGTCCCAGTCGGAGTCGGACGCCTCGATCTCCTTGCGGATCTGGGCGACCCGGTCGGCGACCTCGGCGGACTGGCCGCCGCCGTCGATGACGGTGGTGTTCTCCTTGTCGACCACGACGCGCCGGGCGGTGCCGAGCGCCTCCAGGCCGACCTGGTCGAGGCGGTAGCCCAGCTCCGGGGCGACCAGCTCGGCGCCGGTCAGGATCGCCATGTCCTGCAGCATCGCCTTGCGACGGTCGCCGAAGCCCGGGGCCTTGACCGCGCAGACCTTGATGGTCTTGCGGATCGCGTTGACCACCAGGGTCGACAGCGCCTGGCCGTCGACGTCCTCGGCGACGATCAGCAGCGGCTTGCTGTTCTGGAGGACCTTCTCCAGCAGCGGCAGCAGCTCCTCGATCGCCGAGATCTTCTGCGTGGTGATGAGGATGTACGGGTCGTCCAGCACCGACTCCTGCGACTCGGAGTCGGTGACGAAGTTGGGCGAGATGAAGCCCTTGTCGAACTGGAGACCCTCGGTCACCTCCAGCTCGGTGGTGAGGGTGGAGCCCTCCTCGACGGTGATGACACCGTCGCGGCCGACCCGCTCCATCGCCTCGGCGATCAGCTCGCCGATGGTGGCGTCCTGCGCGGAGATCGTCGCCACGTGCGCGATCGACTCCTTGTCGGCCACCTCGACGGCCCGGCCGAGCAGCGCCTCGGAGACCTTGGCGGCCGCCGCGTCGACGCCCCGCTTGAGGCCGGCCGGGTTGGCCCCGGCGGTCACGTTGCGCAGGCCCTCGCGCACCATCGCCTGGGCCAGCACGGTCGCGGTGGTGGTCCCGTCGCCGGCGACGTCGTTGGTCTTCGTCGCCACCTCCTTGACCAGCTGCGCGCCGAGGTTCTCGTACGGGTTGGTGAGCTCGATCTCCTTGGCGATGGTCACACCATCGTTGGTGATCGTCGGCGCACCGAATTTCTTGTCCAGGACGACGTTGCGCCCGCGCGGGCCGAGGGTGACCTTGACCGTGTCCGCGAGGGCGTTGACACCGTGCTCCAGCAGGTGTCGGGCGTCGTCCGAGAAGCTCAGGATCTTCGCCATGAATGTCCCTTCGAAGCGTCGTCGCCCCGGCCCGGCGAGCCGGACCGGGGCGACGACACTGGAATCGGTTGGTTACTTCTCGATGACCGCGAGAACGTCGCGGGCGGAGAGCACCAGGTACTCCTCGCCGGCGTACTTGATCTCGGTGCCGCCGTACTTCGAGTAGAGAACGGTGTCGCCGACCTTGACGTCGAGCGGCACGCGGTTGCCCTTGTCGTCGATCCGGCCCGGGCCGACGGCGAGGACGGTGCCCTCCTGCGGCTTCTCCTTGGCGGTGTCGGGGATCACGATGCCCGACGCCGTGGTGGTCTCAGCCTCGTTCGCCTGGACCACGATGCGGTCCTCGAGCGGCTTGATCGCAACCTTGGTCGCGGTAGTCACGGGCATACCCTCCTGGGGTACTTGGTTTCGTTGCCGGCCGAGAGTCCGACCAGCGTCAATCTGCCACATGCCACCGGGCGGGGCCGTCGTCGCGGGTGCCGGTCCGCCTGGCGTTCAGCACCCGGACCAGGTGGCCCGGACGCTGGCACCCTCAGGGTGAGAGTGCTAATCGCAGGTTATTCCTCGGCTAGCACTCCGTCAAGGAGAGTGCCAATCCGCCGCCCTTCGTGTCGACCGGGCGGTGCCCGACCCGACGGCGGCGATCCGGCGGTGCGGACACCGCCCGGAGGCCGCGACACCGGCCCGACCGAGTCGGCCCGCCGGCCGGGCCGGACAATGAGGGCGTGGATCTCGACCAGTTCGCCGCGCTGCGTACCCCCGAGGGGTCGGTCGTGCTCGCCGCGGCGACCGAGGTGGCCGGCGGCGACCCGCTGGTCGCGGCGGCGGCGCTGCGGTCGCGTGGGGTGCCCCCCGGGCTGGCCGCCGCCGCGCTGACCCAGGCCGAGCTGCGTCGCCGGGCGGTCGGCAAGTTCGGCCCCGAGGCGGCCGGGATGTTCCTCACCCGCCCCGGCCTGGAGCAGGCCACCCGTCGGGTCGTCGCCGACCGGCGGGCCGGGCGGCTCGCCGCCGCCGGGGTGCGCACCCTCGCCGACCTGGGCTGCGGCCTCGGCGCCGACGCGCTCGCCGCCGCCCGCGCCGGCATCCGGGTGTACGGGGTGGAGGCCGACCCGGTCACCGCCGCGCTCGCCGCCGCGAACGCCGAGGCGGCCGGCCTGGCCGGGCGGTTCACCGTCGAGTGCGGCGACGCGACGGCGTTCGACGTGACCCGGGTCGACGCGGTCTTCTGTGATCCGGCCCGACGGCGGGCCGGCACCGGACGACGGATCTTCGACCCGAACGCCTACTCGCCGCCGTGGGACTTCGTCACCGGGCTGGCCGGCAGGGTGCCGCACACGGTGGTGAAGGTGGCCCCCGGCGTCGACCACGCGTTGATCCCGGCCGGGGCCGAGGCGGAGTGGGTCAGCGTCGACGGGGACCTGGTCGAGGCGGCCCTCTGGGGCGGCCCGCTCGCCGAGGTGCCCCGCCGGGCGACCGTGCTGAGGGCGGGGACCGCCGACCGGCAGCGCCCGGCAGACGGTTCTCCCACCTGCCGTACCGCCGACCGCGATCCGGTCGCCGCCCACCAGTTGACCGGCACCGGTGCGGCCGAGGCCACGGTCGGACCGGTGCGGCGCTACCTGTACGACCCGGACCCGGCGGTGGTCCGGGCGCACCTGGTCGCGGAGCTGGCCGGCACGCTCGACGCGACGCTTGCCGATCCGAGCATCGCCTACCTCTACGCCGACGCCCCGCGGCCGACCCCGTTCGGCCGGTGCCTGGAGATCGTCGACGTGCTGCCGTTCTCGCTGAAGCGGCTGCGCGCACTGCTGCGGGAGCGCCGGGTCGGCCGGGTCGAGATCCTCAAGCGAGGCTCGGCGCTGGTGCCCGAACAGCTGCGCCGGGACCTGCGGCTGGCCGGAGAGAACCCGGCCAGCCTGGTGCTGACCCGGGTGGCCGGGGCACCGACGGTGCTGGTCGGTCGACCGGTCGCGGACGGGGCCGGGCCGGGCCGGGCTAGCGTGACCGCATGGCGGGACGGTCCACCGCGGCGACGGCGCTGCTGACCAGGCAGAAGATCACCCACAGCATCC
This sequence comes from Micromonospora sp. NPDC048894, assembly GCF_040649765.1. Lineage (NCBI taxonomy): Bacteria > Bacillati > Actinomycetota > Actinomycetes > Micromonosporales > Micromonosporaceae > Micromonospora > Micromonospora sp. NPDC048894. The sequence continues at coordinate 542,619 of NZ_JBEZFY010000005.1, forward strand.
ATCCGTACGAGGTCTCCCCGGATGCGCCCCACTACGGCGCGCTGGTCGCGGCGGCGCTCGGGGTGCCACCGCAGCGGGTGTTCAAGACCCTCGTCGCCGAGGTGGACGGGGCGCTGACGGTGGCGGTCGTCCCGGTCACCGGCGAGCTGGACCTCAAGGCGCTGTCGGCGGCGGTCGGTGGCAAACGGGCCACGTTGGCCGACCGGGCCGTCGCCGAGCGGAGCACCGGGTACGTGCGGGGCGGGATCAGTCCGCTCGGTCAACGGCGACGGTTGCCGACGGTGGTGGACGTCTCCGCGCTGGACCACGAGACCGTCTATGTCTCGGCGGGTCGTCGGGGTCTGCAGCTCCAGCTCGCCCCGACCGACCTGGTCGCCCTCACCGGGGCCGGTACCGCGCGGATCGCCACCCGCTGACCAGCCCCGGCAGGGCGGTCGCAGACCGGACACGCAGCGTGATTGCGGGACGGGTGTCCTGCGGGTGACAACCGCGTTGCTGAATTGTTACCGCCGCCAACAAACTTCTGACCTCGGCAGTCTTGCGCCCGAGATGTGAGCGGGAATACGTTGCCGGACACAACAAAACACCGACCACTCCTTCCCCCACCCTCGAAAGGACCCGTGCAGACATGCGCAAGGGCTTCCTCACCTTCGCCGCCGTCGGCCTGCTCGCCACCGGCAGCATGGCCGCCTGTGGCGACGACTCCAGCAGCAACGACACCGGCGGCAGCGCCGCCAAGAAGCCGAAGATCGGCGTGATCCTGCCGGACAGCAAGTCCTCCGCCCGCTGGGAGACGGCCGACCGCCGGTTCCTCAAGGAGGCGTTCGACAAGGCCGGCGTCGAGTCGGACATCCAGAACGCGCAGAACGACAAGAACGCCTTCCAGACCATCGCCGACCAGATGATCACCGGTGGCGTCACCACCCTGATGATCGTCAACCTGGACTCCGGCACCGGCAAGGCCGTGCTGGACAAGGCGAAGTCGCAGGGCGTCGCGACGATCGACTACGACCGGCTCACCCTGGGCGGCTCCGCCCAGTACTACGTCAGCTTCGACAACGAGGCCGTCGGCAAGCTCCAGGGCGAGGGCCTGGCCAAGTGCCTGACCGAGAAGGGCGTCAAGAACCCGACGGTCGCCTACCTCAACGGCTCGCCGACCGACAACAACGCCACCCTGTTCAAGAACGGCTACGACTCGGTGCTCAAGCCGAAGTTCGAGTCGAAGGAATACACCAAGGGCCCCGACCAGGCCGTCCCGGACTGGGACCCGGCGCAGGGTGCCACCATCTTCGAGCAGATGCTCACCCAGACCGGCGGCAAGATCGACGGCGTGCTCTCCGCCAACGACGGCCTCGGCAACGCGGCCATCTCGGTGCTCAAGAAGAACAAGCTCAACGGCAAGGTCCCGGTGACCGGCCAGGACGCCGACGTGACCGGCCTGCAGAACATCCTCGCCGGTGACCAGTGCATGACCGTCTACAAGGCCGTCAAGAAGGAGGCCGACGCGGCCGCCGAGCTGGCCATCGCCGTGGCGAAGGGCGAGCGCAAGGAGACCGGGCAGACCGTCAAGGACCCGGAGAGCGGCCGGGACGTCCCGTCCGTGCTGCTGGAGCCGAAGGCGATCGACAAGTCGACCGTCAAGGACGTCGTGGCCGACGGCTACGTCGACAAGGCCAAGCTCTGCACCGGCGCGTACGCCGCGCTCTGCACCGCCAACGGCATCAGCTGACCCGTACGACGAGCGTCGTACCCCGCCGACGCGACGCCGCCCGGCACGGAACCTCGTGCCGGGCGGCGCTCGCCGCCGGACGGGTCCCGAGATCTTCCCTCCGTACGAAGGAGACCCCCGTGTCCGCGACCCCCCTGCTGGAACTGCGCGGGATCGACAAGAGCTTCGGTCCCGTCCAGGTCCTGCGCGACGTCGCCCTCGCCGCCCACGCCGGAGAGGTGACCGCACTGGTCGGCGACAACGGCGCCGGCAAGTCCACGCTGGTCAAGTGCATCAGCGGCATCTACCCGGCCGACGCCGGTGAGTTCCTCTTCGACGGCCGACCGGTGAGCATCAACAGCCCCCGCGACGCCGCCACGCTCGGCATCGAGGTCGTCTACCAGGACCTCGCGCTCTGCGACAACCTCGACATCGTGCAGAACATGTTCCTCGGCCGGGAGAAGCACAGCGGGCTGGTGCTCGACGAGCCGACCATGGAGCAGATGGCCGCGGAAACCCTGGCCGGGCTCTCCGTACGGACCGTGAAGTCGCTGCGCCAGCACGTCTCCAGCCTCTCCGGCGGGCAGCGGCAGACCGTCGCCATCGCCAAGGCGGTGCTCTGGAACAGCAAACTGGTCATCCTCGACGAGCCGACCGCCGCGCTGGGCGTCGCCCAGACCGCCCAGGTGCTCGAACTGGTCCGCCGGTTGGCCGACAACGGGCTGGCCGTGGTGCTGATCTCACACAACATGAACGACGTCTTCGCCGTGTCCGACCGGGTCGCCGCGCTCTACCTCGGCCAGATGGTCGCCCAGGTGAAGACCACCGACATCACCCACTCACAGGTCGTCGAGTTGATCACCGCCGGTCGTTCCGGCAATCTCGGTCTGACCGGCGAGCCGGTCACCGCCGGCAACGGCGCAGGACCCGCCGACACCACTGCAGGAGGCGTTCGATGACCACCACCGCCGTGCGCAAGGAAGGCCCGGCGGCGGTCACGCCACCGCCTACCGTCGGCAGCCACCTCCGCGGCTACTGGGGCCGGGTACGCGGCGGCGACATCGGCGCGCTGCCCGCCGTACTCGGGCTGATCGTGCTCTGCACGGTCTTCTCGGTCATGCGGCCGTCGTTCCTCACCGCCGGCAACTTCGCCAACCTGTTCACCCAGGGCGCGGCGGTCACCCTGATCGCCATGGGGCTGGTCTTCGTCCTGCTGCTCGGCGAGATCGACCTCTCGGCCGGCTTCGCCAGCGGGGTCTGCGCGGCCGTCCTGGCCAACGTCGCCACCAAGGCCGGCTACCCCTGGTACGTGGCGGTGCTCGCCGCGATCCTCACCGGCGTGGTCATCGGCACCGTGCTCGGCTTCCTGGTCGCCAAGATCGGCATCCCGTCCTTCGTGGTCACCCTGGCCGGCTTCCTCGCCTTCCAGGGCATCGTGCTGATGCTGATCAGCGGGGGCGCCAACATCTCGGTCAACGACGAGGTGCTGGTGGCGATCGCCAACCGCAACCTGCCGCCCACCCTCGGCTGGGCGCTGGCCGCCATCGCCATCGGCGGGTACGCGGCCGTGCAACTGCTGCGCCACCGCAAGCGGCTGTCCCGGGGCCTGACCACCGACCCGATGGCGGTGGTGCTCGCCCGCATCGGCGGGCTGACCCTGATCCTCGGCATCGCGGTCTACATCCTCAACCAGGAACGCAGCCGCAACGTCCTGATCAACTCGCTCAAGGGCGTACCGATCGTGGTGCCGGTCATCGCGGTGCTGCTGATCGTCTGGACCTTCGTGCTCCAGCGCACCAGCTACGGCCGGCACGTCTACGCCGTCGGCGGCAACAAGGAGGCCGCCCGCCGGGCCGGCATCAACGTCGACAAGATCCGCATCTCGGTCTTCGTGATCTGCTCGTCCATGGCGGCCATCGGCGGCATCGTCGCGGCCAGCCGGGCCAACTCGGTGGACCCGAACACCGGCGGCAGCAACGTGCTGCTCTACGCTGTCGGCGCAGCGGTGATCGGCGGCACCAGCCTCTTCGGCGGCAAGGGCCGGGTCCTCGACGCCGTGCTCGGTGGCGCGGTGGTCGCCGTCATCGACAACGGCATGGGCCTGATGGGCTACAGCGCCGGGGTGAAGTACGTCGTCACCGGCGTGGTGCTGCTCCTCGCGGCCAGCGTGGACGCGCTGTCGCGCCGCCGCGCCTCCGCCTCCGGCACCCGCTGATCCGCGTACGCCACCGGCGGGACATGGGGTGCCACCAACGATGCGGGTAGGACCGAGCCAGGACGAGATCCGGCGGCAGAACCTCGGGGCCCTGCTCCGGCACGTCCACGTGCACGGCGCCACCTCCCGCGCGGAACTCACCACCGCCCTCGGCCTCAACCGCAGCACCATCGGCGCGCTCACCTCCGACCTGGCCGGCGCCGGGCTGGTCAGCGAGGGCACGCCCAAGGAGACCGGCCGGGCCGGACGACCCTCACTGGTCGTCCGGCCCGAGTCGGCCCGGGTCTACGCGTACGCGTACTCGATCGAGGTGGACCGGCTGCGGGCCGCGCGGGTCGGTCTCGGCGGCGAGGTGCTCGACCGCCGTGAGCTGGACCGGCCGCGTGACCTGGACGCCGCGGAGACCGCCCCGATGCTGGCCGGCGCGCTCAAGCAGATGCGGGAACGGGTGGCACCCGGGTCGGTCTGCGTCGGCGCCGGGGTCGCCGTCTGCGGCATGGTCCGCAAGGCCGACGGGCTGGTCCGACTCGGCCCCACCACCGGGTGGGTGGACGAGCCGATCGGCGCGGCGCTCGCCGCCGAGGTGGGCGTGGAGTTGCCGGTCACGGTCGGCAACGTGGCCGACGTCGCCGCCTTCGCCGAACACGCCCGGGGCGTCGCCGCCGGCTGCGACAACGTCATCTACCTCTACGGGGACGTCGGCGTCGGTGCCGGCATCATCGCCGGAGGCCGCCGGCTGACCGGCCACGGTGGCTACGGCGGCGAGGTCGGACACATGGTCGTGGTACGCGACGGCACGCCCTGCGAGTGCGGCTCACGGGGCTGCTGGGAGACCCAGATCGGCGAGTACGGGCTGCTGCGGGCCGCCGGCCGCTCCGAGGCCCGGGGCCGCGACGCGCTGCTGGCCGTGTTCGACGCCGCCGACCGGGGTGACGCCCGCGCCCAGACCGCCGTACGGCACGCCGGTGACTGGCTCGGCTTCGGCGTGGCGAACCTGGTCAACATCTTCAACCCCGAGATGGTCATCTTCGGTGGCACCATGCGGGACCTCTACCTCGCCGCCGCAGCCCAGGTCCGCAGCCGGCTCAACGAGACCGGGCTGCCCGCCTGCCTGGAACACGTCCGGCTGCGTACCCCCAAACTCGGTGACGACGCGGCCCTGATCGGCGCGGCCGAGCTGGCCTTCGAACGGCTCCTCGCCGACCCGCTCGACGCCGCCTGAACGGATACCTCCCGACTCGTGCGCCACCCGGTGAACTGATCGGCCCGACAGTCCGTACCAGTGGACGGACGGGCAGCCGGCAGGTCGCTGCCCGGCAGGACAGGTCGGCCCGGATCGAGGAGGCACCGCAGCATGGCATCGCTGGATTCCGTACGTCGTCGGCGAGGGCACCGGACCCACCGGGTGGCGGTGTTGGTCGTCACCTTCCTGGCCGGGCTGGTCGTGCTACCCGGCATGGCCGTCGCCGCTCCCGGCGTCCAGATGAACGCCGCCGACGTGGCGCTGCTCAACGGCGTTCGACTGGCCGGCCTGTGGGAGATGCCGGCCGGCACGATGGCCGCCGACAAGGGCCAGTCCGCGCGGGTACGGGAGGTCGGCGCGGAGATCGCCCGGCAGCACGGCGTCCTCGACGAACTGGTGGTGCAGGCCGCCAACAAGCTGGGCGCGACGCTGCCGAGCGACCCCACCACCGAGCAGAAGGGGTGGCTGACCGAAATGCAGAACGCCTCCGGTGCTCAGTTCGACCAGATCTTCGTCACCCGGCTCCGGGTGGCCCACGGCAAGATCTTCCCGGTGATCGGCGCGGTCCGGGCCAGCACCCGGGACAACACCGTCCGCAAGCTCGCCGACGAGGCCAACAAGTTCGTCAACGACCACATGGCCATGCTGGAGAGCACCGGCCTGGTCCGCTGGCAGCAGATGCCGCCGGCCGCGATCCCGGCCGCGCAGCAGGACTCGCTGGTCGCCGCCGCCCAGGCCGGGGCCGCCGGCCCGTCGGTCGCGATCAGCACCACCGTCGTCTGGGCGGTCTTCCTGCTCGCGCTCGGCGCGGGCGGCTACGCCACCTGGCGGATCACCCGCCGCAGCTGACCCCACGCACCTGACCCGACGGCCCGCAGGCGGCACCACCGCCGGCGGGCCGTCGGGCTGTCCGGGCCGGGGCGGCCGATTTTCCGGCCGGGGTGGCCGACTTCCGGGCGCACCGGGTTGGGGACGGCCGGCTGTCCGGGCGCACCGGGTTGGGGGCGGTCGGTCAGCGGTCGACCTGGGTGAAATCCCACGAGTGCGGGGGACGGGCGACCAGGGTGGCCGGCGGATCAGGCAACGCGCGGGGGTTGCTGCGCCACTTCGAGATGACCACCACCCGGTGGTCGGTGGACGAGAAGACCTCACTGGACAGGTGCAGCGGATCGTGCTCGAACTCCGGCAGCGCCGTCTCGCACACCCAGGTGATCAGGTCGGCGAAGCCGTACGACTCGGCCCGCGCCTCCCACATCCGTACGATCACGTCGCCCCTCCCGTCACACGCTGACCGTGGTCAGGGGCAACGCCGAGTCGGCGGGCAGGTCCAGCCGGCTCGGGCGTACCCCGGCGGCCACCAGGTGCGACCCGAGTGCGGCGACCATCGCCCCGTTGTCGGTACACAACCCCGGCCGGGGCACCCGGACCCGGATGCCGTACCGCTGCGCCCGCTGCTCGGCCATCGACCGCAGCCGTGAGTTCGCCGCCACTCCCCCGCCGATGACCAAAGTGTCCACCCCGTGTGCCCGGCACGCGGCGAGGGCCTTGCCGGTGAGCACGTCGCAGACCGCCTCCTGGAACGACGCGGCCACGTCGGCCACCGGCACCGGCTCACCGGAGCGCCGCCGGCCCTCCACCCAGCGGGCCACCGCCGTCTTCAGTCCCGAGAAGGAGAAGTCGTACCGGTGGGCGGCGAGATCCTTGGCGGCGGTGAGGCCGCGAGGGAAGGCGATCGACGCCGGGTCGCCGGACCGCGCCTCCCGGTCGATGTACGGGCCACCCGGGAAGGGCAGGCCGAGCAGCCGGGCCACCTTGTCGAACGCTTCCCCGGCCGCGTCGTCGATGGTCGCGCCCAGCGGGGTCACCCCCCGGGCCAGGTCGTCGACGAGCAGCAGCGAGGAGTGCCCACCGGAGACCAGCATCGCGATCGCCGGCGCGGGCAGCGGGCCGTGCTCCAGGGTGTCCACGGCGACGTGCGCGGCCAGGTGGTTCACCCCGTACACCGGTTTCTCGGCGGCCAGCGCGTAACCCTTGGCGGCGGCCACCCCGACCAGCAGGGCACCGGCCAGGCCGGGCCCGGAGGTGACCGCGATCGCGTCGATGTCGGCGATGGTCACCCCCGCCTCGCGCAGCGCCCGGTCCATGGTCGGCACGATGGCCTCCAGGTGTGCCCGGCTGGCCACCTCGGGCACCACCCCACCGAACCGGGCGTGTTCGTCCACACTGGAGGCGAGCGCGTCGGCGAGCAGGGTGTGCCCGCGCACGATGCCCACCCCGGTCTCGTCGCAGGAGGTCTCGATGCCGAGGATCAGCGGTTCGTCAGCCATGGTCCGTCCCGTCTGCGGCCGGTTCCGCGTCACGCCGCATGACCAGCGCGTCGGTGTTGCTCGGTTGGTAGTAGCCCCGCCGTACGCCGATCGGCTCGAACCCGTACGTCGCGTAGAGCCGCTGGGCGGGGGCGTTGTCGACGGCCACCTCCAGCAGGACGCTGCCGATCCCGCGCCGGGCCGCCTCGGCGAGCAGGTCCACCAGCAGCGCCCGGCCGATCCCGCGCCGCTGGGCGTCCCGGCGGACCGCGATGTTCTGCACCCACGACTCGCCGTCCGGGTCGACGGTCAGACCCGCGTAGCCCAGCAACGACCCGTCCGTGTCCAGGGCGACCCGGTAGTAGTGGCCGCTGGCCAACTCGTTCCAGAACATCGCCGGCGACCACTGCTCGGCACCGAACAGGTCCTCCTCGATCGGCAGCACCTCGGCGACGTGCCACCAGCGGAACCGGTCGATGCGTACCGTCACGGCAGCACCGACTTGCGGCTGGTCGCCGCGACCGCGTCCGGGCGGCGCAGATACAACGGGGTGAGCGTCTCGCCGGGGGCACCCGCCCGGATCCGTTCGGCGGCCAGGGTCACCAGCGCGACGGCGTCGGGGTAGCGGGGTTCGGCGCACAGCGGCAGGCCGAGCACGTCGGCGTAGCGGTGGGCACCGTCGCCGGCCGCGACGGTCACGGCCAACTCCCGGGCCCGGGCGGCGGCGACCGCCGGGGCGTCCACCTCCGGCCCGACGATCCGCTGGCCGTCGCCGTCGTAGACCGCCCAGTAGACCTCCTTGCGCCGGGCGTCGGCGGCGACCAGCACCCGCCGCTCCCCCGCCGCCGCGTCGCCGACCGTCGCCCCGCCTGTTCCGACCTGTCCGCCCGTGGCGTCGCCGGCTGTGGCCTGTCCAGCCGTGGCGTCGCCGGTTCCGGCCGGCCCGGCCGTGGCGCTGCTGGCTTCGGCCTTACCGGACACGGCGTGGCCGGGCGACGCATCCGCCGTGGTGGGGTGGGCGATGCCGTCGAGCGAGCAGACGCCGTACGTGGGGATGCCGAGCACCTGGCCCATGGTGGCGGCGGTGACCAGGCCGACCCGCAGCCCGGTGAAGGGACCGGGGCCGAGCCCAGCGACGATTGCGCCGAGGTCACCCGGTCGCGCGTCGACGTCGGTGAGCACCGCCTCGACCTGCGGGGCGAGTAGCTCACCGTGGGCCCGGGCATCGATCGTGCACCGGTACGCCCGCAGCGCGACGCCGTCCGCCGTGACCTCGACCAGCGCCGCGGTGACCGCGGGGGTCGAGGAGTCCACCACCAGTACGAGCACGGTAAGCCAGCCTAGCCGTCCGTCCGCGCCGCCCGCCCACACCCCGCCCGCCCACACCCCGCCCGCCAGTCACGCCCACGCCCGCCCCACCCCCGGTCGGGCAACGCCGGTGCCGCCATCGCCGGAGCCGGTCGTCGGGAGGGGCCGGCCGCAGGACGCAGGACGGTGGGGTGGGCCGGAACGGGGTGTAGACGGTGGGGTGGGCCGGAACGGGGTGTAGACGGTGGGGTGGGCCGGAACGGGGTGTAGCAGTCCGTGGTAACCGTTATGCCTCTCCGTCATTTTTATGACGCACAGGCATAACGGTTACCGCCATCACCTCATCATGCTGGGATGCCTGAGAGTGGTCGCCTCACCACAGAGATCGCCGCCCTGCTGCGCCGGGAACGCCATGCCGCCGCGCTCACCCAGCAGCAACTGGCGGATCGAGCCGGGACGAGTCAGAGCGCGGTGGCCCGCATCGAGCGCGGGGAACGGGTGCCGGCCCTCCCGTTGGTGGAGCGTCTCTTCGCCGCCCTCGGCCAACAACTCGCCGTTACCGCCGAGCCGCTCGACAGCCACCTCGACGCCCGGATGGACGCCCTTGCCGCACGGTCGCTCGACGAGCGGATCGACGAGCTGGGGCTGGACCGGATGTTGGAGCGGCTGGGCGATCTGCCCCACCTGGTCACCGGCGGCACCGCCGCACTGCTCCAGGGCGCGCCGGTACCGGTCGACGCGGTCGAGATCGCCGTCCGGTGGCGCGACTCCGCCCGGTTCACGGCCTGGCTGGAAGCCGCCTACGGGCAGCGCTGGAACGCCAGGTGGCGGGAGTTCGGCGGACTGTACCTGGAGCCGCAGGAGCCGGGCGAGCACTACTGGATGACCCGGTACGGCGGGATCCGTGCCCAACTGTGCGACGAGTTCCCGGAGGCGATCGAGGTGCGACACGGGGGCCGCGGCTACCGGGTGGTCCCGCTGGTCATGGTGGAGCTGACCGACCCGCAGGCCGCCGCCCTGCTGCGCCGACACCGGCAACGCTCAGCCGCCGACCGCACCTGACTCAACCCACACCTCGGTCACCGGCCACCTCCCTGGGCAGCGGGCCGAGGGAGGTGAGCCAGGGAGGTGGCCGGTGACCGAGGAGGTGAGCCGGGCGGCCGACAGCCGAGAACGGTGGGCCAGGTGGCCGCGAGGGGCGGGCCGGGCGACCGGTATGGCGGGCCGGGTGGGCGGGCGGCGGGGTGGGCGGGTCAGCCGGCCGTGCGCTCCCAGTCGATCGGGGGCGCACCCGCGTCGGCGAGGGCCTTGTTGGTGGCGCTGAACGGGCGGCTGCCGAGGAAGCCGCGCGGGTTCATCGGGCTCGGGTGGCCGGCCTCCAGCACGACGTGCCGGGTGTTGGTGACCAGGGCGGCCTTCTTGCGGGCGTAGCCGCCCCAGAGCAGGAAGACCACCGGCTCGTCCCGGGCGTCCAGGGCCCGGATCGTCGCGTCGGTGAACTCCTCCCACCCCCTGTTCGCGTGCGAACCGGGGCTGGCCTGCCGGACGGTGAGCACCGCGTTGAGCAGCAGCACACCCTGCGCCGCCCAGCCGTCCAGGTTGCCGCTGCGCGGTTTGGGCACACCGAGGTCCTCGCTCAGCTCCTTGAAGACGTTGCGCAACGACGGCGGCACGGACACCCCCTCGCGGACGCTGAAGCTCAACCCGTGCGCCTGCCCCGCCTTGTGGTAGGGGTCCTGGCCGAGGATCAGCACCCGGCACTGCTGCGGACCGCACAGCCGGTAGGCCGAGAAGAGATCGTCCAGCGGCGGAAAGACGGTCTGGGTGGCGTACTCGTGGGCGACGAACTCGGCCAGCGCCGCCGTCCGGGCCGGGTCGAGGTGCGGGGTGAGCACGGCACGCCACTCCTGCGGCAGCAGCGACAGCAGGTCGAGGGTGGGGGTGTCGTCGGGCATCGGCAACCTTTCACAACGAAGTCCACGGCACTCTAAGGGATGTCTCGTAACTCGGTGATGGCGTTGCCGGTCAACGGTTGCGGTGTCACCCGAGCAGAATGATGTTGTGGAGGTGGGCGATGCCGGA
>NZ_JBEZFY010000006.1:0-145855 GCF_040649765.1 Micromonospora sp. NPDC048894
GGCACGAAACCAGTCAGGCGAAGGGTCACACCTGCTACTGCCGACCATCAGCTCACCACTGATGAACCGACCCCGCCATGCTCACAGTCAGGCGACGACCGAGACCAGCCGGCCCGGCACCACGATGACCTTGCGCGGCTCCTTGCCGGCCAGCGCGGACGCGACCGCCGCCAGGGCCGCCGCCCGGACGGCCTCCTGCGGCGCGTCGGCGGGCACCTCGATCCGGCCCCGGACCTTGCCGTTGACCTGCACCGGGTAGGTGACCGTGTCGGCGACCAGCAGCGCCGGGTCGGCGGTCGGGAAGTCCGCGTACGCCAGGGAGGTGTCGTGGCCCAGCATCCGCCACAGCTCCTCGGCGACGTGCGGGGCGAACGGGGCCAGCATCAGCACCAGCGGCTCGGCCACCTCGCGCGGGGTCTCCTCCAGCCGGGTCACCGCGTTGGTCAGCTCGATCAGCTTGGCGATCGCGGTGTTGAACCGGATGCCCTCCATGTCGGTCCGGACCCCGTCGATCACCCGGTGCAGCAGCCGGCGGGTCTCGGTGTCGGCGGGCGCGTCGGTGACCCGCAGCGTGCCGGCCTGCTCGTCGACCACGGCCCGCCAGACCCGTTGCAGGAACCGGTACGACCCGACCACCGCCCGGGTCTCCCACGGGCGGGACACCTCCAGCGGGCCCATCGACATCTCGTACACCCGGAAGGTGTCCGCGCCGTAGGCCGCGCACATGTCGTCCGGGGTGACCACGTTGCGCAGCGACTTGCCCATCTTGCCGTACTCGCGGGTCACCTCCTGCTCGCCGTGCATCCAGCGGCCGTCGACCTCGACGACCTCCTCGGCCGGCACCGGGGTGCCCCGGGAGTCGCGGAAGGCGTACGCCTGGATCATGCCCTGGTTGAACAGCTTGCGGAACGGCTCGAACGACGACACGTGCCCCAGGTCGTACAGCACCTTGTGCCAGAACCGGGCGTACAGCAGGTGCAGCACGGCGTGCTCGGCACCCCCGACGTACAGGTCGGTGCCCCCGCAGTCACCCTCGGCGCGCGGGCCCATCCAGTACGCCTCGTTCTCCGGGTCGACGAACCGCCCGGAGTTGGTCGGGTCCAGGTAGCGCAGCTCGTACCAGCAGGAGCCGGCCCACTGCGGCATCACGTTGGTCTCCCGGGTGTACCGCTGGGGCCCGTCGCCCAGGTCCAGCTCCACCTCGACCCAGTCGCGCCGCCGCGACAGCGGGGTCTCCGGGTTGCTGTCGGCGTCATCCGGGGCGAACGTCTTCGGGGAGAAGTCGTCCACCTCGGGCAGCTCGACCGGCAGCATCTCCTCGGGCAGCGCGATCGCCGCGCCGGTGGCGTCGTAGACGATCGGGAACGGCTCGCCCCAGTAGCGCTGCCGGGAGAACAGCCAGTCCCGCAGCCGCCAGGTGACCGCGCCGACACCGTGGCCGTTGGCCTCCAGCCAGGCGATGGTCGCCGCCTTGGCGTCGGCCACCCCCAGCCCGTTCAGGTCCAGGCCGCGCTCGGGCGCGGCGCTGTTGATCGCCGGCCCGTCCCCGGTGTACGCCTTCCCGTCGAACCCGTCGACCGGCTGCACGGTCCGCACGATCGGCAGCTCGAACACCTCGGCGAAGGCCCAGTCCCGCTCGTCCTGGGCGGGTACCGCCATGATCGCGCCGGTGCCGTAGCCGGCCAGCACGTAGTCGGCGATGAAGATCGGGATCTGCCCACCGGTGACCGGGTGGGTGGCGTACGCGCCGACGAAGACGCCGGTCTTCTCCTTGGTGTCGGCCTGCCGCTCCACGTCGGTCTTGGCCGCCGCCGCCTTCCGGTACGCCTCGACGGCCTCCCGGGGGCCGGCGTGCCCACCGGTCCAGGCGTCCCGGGTCCCGGCCGGCCAGGCGGCCGGCGTCAGCGCGTCGACCAGCTCGTGCTCGGGGGCCAGCACCAGGTAGGTGGCCCCGAAGATGGTGTCCGGCCGGGTGGTGAACACTCTGATGCGGGCTTCGCCCGCGACACCGGAATCGGTGGTCCCGGTGGCGAAGTCGATGTGCGCGCCGGTGGACCGGCCGATCCAGTTGCGCTGCTGCAGCTTGATCGACTCGGGCCAGTCCAGGGTGTCCAGGTCGTCCAGCAGCCGGTCACCGTACGCGGTGATCCGCATCATCCACTGCTTCAGGTTGCGCTTGAAGACGGGGAAGTTGCCCCGGTCGGAACGGCCGTCGGCGGTGACCTCCTCGTTGGCCAGCACGGTGCCCAGCCCCGGGCACCAGTTCACCGGCGCCTGCGAGACGTACGCCAGCCGGTGGTCGTCGACGATCCGCCGCTGCTCGGCCGGGCTCAGCTCGGCCCAGGCCCGACCGTCGGGGGTGGGCCGGTCACCGGCGGCGAACGCGGCGGTCAGCTCGGCGATCGGCCGGGCCCTGCGGGCGTCGGCGTCGTACCAGGAGTTGAAGACCTGCAGGAAGATCCACTGGGTCCACCGGTAGAAGTCGGTGTCGATGGTGGCCACCGAGCGCCGGTCGTCGTGGGCCAGCCCCAGCCGGCGCAGCTGCGCCTTGTACCGCTCGATGTTGGCCACGGTGGTCGTGCGGGGGTGGGTGCCGGTCTGCACCGCGTACTGCTCGGCGGGCAGGCCGAACGCGTCGAAGCCCATCGCGTGCAGCACGTTGCGCCCGGCCATCCGCTGGTAGCGGGCGAAGCAGTCGGTGCCGATGTAGCCCAGCGGGTGGCCGACGTGCAGTCCCGCCCCGGACGGGTACGGGAACATGTCCAGCACGTACAGCTTCTCCGCGCCCGCCCGCGGGTGCCCGGGGTCGGCCAGCGGACCGGTCGGGTTCGGTGCGTGGAAGGTCCCCTCCCGCTCCCAGGTGTCCTGCCACCGACGCTCGATCTCGTCGGCCATGGCCGCGGTGTACCGGAACGGGGGGATGTCGCCCGCCGGTGCGGCTGCCTCACTCATACCTACTCCTTGGCGCGGTCATCGCGGTCGTGTCGCACTGACGCGATCATCGGGGACCGGTGCCCTCGGGCGGGACCGGCGCGGTCGTGTCGGATCTGGGGAGCGTCGGGCCCGCAGGACCCTGCCGCGGGCACGAAAAAGCCCCTCGCACAGGAGGGGCCGCCGTGCTGTCGCGCGTCAGCGCATCAGCACGGCCCGGTAAGAAGCAGGGAGACTGCGCTCATGTCCCGCAGTCTACCCCCTGGCAGCCGCAGGCCGGGGACCGCACCCGCCCCGACGGTCACCTTCCGTGAGCACCCGGCCGCGTCGGGTCCCCCGACCTGACGAATATCCGCTGTGTGACCGGCCGACTTCCGGCAGGGTTCGGCGTTCACCGTAAACATGGTTAGCCTGAGAGACCAGTGCGATTCCTGCGGCAGACGAGGCTTCCCGTTGCGAACCGAACGACGGGTCCAGGTGCTCTTTACCGAGCTGCCGTCGCGACGAGGAGAAGGCCCGTGACACAACAGACCTGGGACGAGGTGGGCGGCGTACTGCCGCACGACGAGTTCCGCGCCGCCAGCGAGGCCGTGGTGGCCAACATCGAGCAGGTCATCGAGGGCAAGACAGCCACCGTGCGGCTCGCCCTGGCCGTCCTGCTCGCCGAGGGTCACCTGCTGATCGAGGACGTCCCAGGAGTCGGCAAGACCAAGCTGGCCAAGGCGCTCGCCCGGTCCATCGACTGCTCGGTGCGGCGCATCCAGTTCACCCCCGACCTGCTGCCCAGCGACGTCACCGGGGTCAGCGTCTACAACCAGGAGACGCACGACTTCGAGTTCCGCCCCGGCGCGGTCTTCGCCAACCTGGTGGTCGGCGACGAGATCAACCGGGCCTCCCCCAAGACGCAGTCCGCCCTGCTGGAGTGCATGGAGGAGCGTCAGGTCACCGTCGACGGGGTGACCTACCAGCTCCAGACCCCGTTCATGGTGATCGCCACCCAGAACCCGATCGAGATGGAGGGGACGTACCCCCTCCCCGAGGCGCAGCGGGACCGGTTCACCGCCCGCATCGCGATGGGCTACCCGGGCCCGGAGGCCGAACTGGCCATGCTGGACGGGCACGGCGCGGCCGACCCGCTCCAGGAGCTGCGGCCCGTCTCCGACGCCGACACGGTCCGCCGCCTGATCGCCACCGTCCGCAACGTGCACGTCGCCGACGCCGTCAAGCAGTACGCCGTCGACCTGGTCACCGCCACCCGGGAGGCCCCCGACCTGCGGCTGGGCGCGTCCCCCCGGGCCACCCTGCAACTGTTGCGCACCGCCCGCGCGGTGGCCGCCCTGGAGGGCCGCGACTACGTGCTGCCCGACGACCTCCAGGCGCTCGCGGTGCCGGTGCTGGCCCACCGGATCATCCCCACCGCCGACGCCCAGCTGGCCCGCCGCACCACCGACGCGATCGTCGCCGAGCTGGTGCACCGGCTGGCCCTGCCGGCGGACCGCAAGCGTCCCACCGGGTACGACACCCCCCGCCCCGCCGCCGGCAACGGCCGCCCGCCGTTCGAGCCGCGGAGGCCGTGACGTGCGTGCCGGGCTGCGTGGCCTGACCACCCGGGGCCGGTCGTTCCTGGCGGCGGCGATCGCCGCGGCGATCTCCGCCGGCATCCTCGGCGAACGGGACCTGCTCCGGGTGGCGGTGCTGCTCGGCGTCCTGCCGCTGCTCGCCGCGCTGTACGTCGGCCGGACCCGCTACAAACTGGCCTGCAACCGCTCGCTGGACCCGCACCGGGTGCCGGTCGGGGCCAGCTCCCGGGTGGTGCTGCGGTTGCAGAACATGTCCCGGCTACCCACCGGCACCCTGCTGCTGGAGGACCGGCTGCCCTACGCGCTGGGCAGCCGGCCCCGGGTGGTGCTGGAACGGCTCGGCGCGCACCAGGCCAGCTCGGTGGCGTACACGGTCCGCGCCGACGTACGCGGCCGCTACGAGGTGGGCCCGCTGGTGGTCCGGATGACCGACCCGTTCGGGCTGTGCGAGCTGAGCCGGGCCTTCCCCAGCACCGAGCAGCTGACCGTGATCCCGCAGGTCACCCCGCTGCCCTCGGTACGCCTACCCGGCGAGTACGCCGGCAGCGGCGACAGCCGGGCCCGGTCGGTGGCGGTGCACGGCGAGGACGACGCCGCCACCCGGGAGTACCGCAGGGGCGACGATCTGCGCCGGGTGCACTGGAAGTCGACGGCCCGCACCGGTGAGCTGATGGTGCGCCGGGAGGAACAGCCCTGGGAGAGCCGGGCCACGGTGCTGTTGGACACCCGGGCGCACGGTCACCGGGGCGACGGTCCCACGGCCAGTTTCGAGTGGTCGGTCTCCGCCGCCGCCAGCATCGCCTCGCACCTGCGGCAGGCCGGTTACAAGCTGCGCCTGGTCACCGGGGACGGGGTGGACGTGGACGCCACCGAGGCCACCGGGGACGGCCTGCTCCTCGACCAGCTCGCCGACGTCCGGCTCGACCAGCGTGGTGACGTGGCGACCCTGGTGCAGCGGGTCCGGCAACGCGCCGACGGGGGCCTGATCATCGCCTTGTTCGGCTCACTGACCACCAGTGAGGCGGAGCTGCTGAGCGGGCTGCGCGGCAGCGGCGCGACGTGCGTCGGCTTCGTGCTCAACAGCTCCACCTGGCTCAGCCTGCCGGAACGGGCCCGGTTCGAGGCCGAGCAGACCCACGCCGCCGCCGCGTTGGCCCTGTTGCAGGGCGGCTGGCGGGTCATCGGGGTCAACCACGACGGCCAACTGCCGGTGCTCTGGCCGCAGGCCGGGCGCGGTTCGCAGGGCTTCGCGCTGCGTGCCGCCCTCGCCGAGACGGTCGCCGGGGCCGTCCGGTGAGCCGTCCGACGACAGGAAGGGTGACGTCGTGATCGCGTCCCGGAACATCGGCTTCGTGGCAGCGGTGGCGACCCTGCTCGCCGCGGCACCACTGTCGTCGATCTTCCAACAGTGGACCTGGCTGATCCAGTCCGCCATCGCGGTCGCCGTGGTGGCCGGCGCGGCGGCACTCACCCGACTGGTCCGGGCCCCCCTGTGGGGTCAGGTGCTGGGCATGCTCGCCGGTCTGCTGCTCGCCCTGACCTGGCTCTTCCCCGGTGGTGGCGAGCTGATCGCCTTCCTGCCCACGCCGGCGACGCTGGCCCACTTCGGCGAGCTGGCGCAGGGCTCCTTGCAGGACATGCGCTCCTACGGGGTGAAGGTGCCCGACACCACCCCGCTGCTGTTCATCAGCGTGCTCGGGGTGGGCGCGGTCGCGGTGGTGGTCGACGTCCTCGCCGTCGGGCTGCGGCGACCGGCCCTGGCCGGACTGCCGATGCTGGCCATCTACTCGGTGCCGGTCGCGGTCTACGTCGACAGCGTCCCCGCGCTGCCGTTCGTGGTCGGCGCCGCCGGCTACCTCTGGCTGCTGGTGACCGACAACGTCGACCGGGTCCGCCGGTTCGGCCGCCGGTTCACCGGTGAGGGCCGCGACGTGGACGTCTGGGAGTCCTCCCCGCTGGCCGCCGCCGGTCGCCGGCTGGCGGTGGTCGGGGTGGCGCTGGCCGTGGTGCTGCCGTTGGCCGTGCCGGGGATGACCGGTGGGCTGCTGGACCAGTTCAACACCGCCGGCAACGGCACCGGCACCGGCACCGGCCGCCCCGGGCAGGGTGGCGGGCCAGGCCGGATCGACCTCTTCGCGTCGCTCAGCGGGCAGCTCAACCAGTCCGAGGTGGCCGACATGGTCAAGGTCACCACCACCGAGCAGAACCCGTTCTACCTGCGCTTCGGGGTCGCCGACGAGCTGCGCCCGGACGGTTTCCGGGTACGCCCGCCCAACGGCCGCCCGGTGAACCGGGAGCTGCCCGACCCGTCGGGTCGCACCGGGCCGGGGGTGGAGCAGCGGACCTACCGGGCGACGGTGGAGATCAACCGCACGCTGAGCATGCCCTTCGTGCCGCTCTACACCGACCCGGTCAGCTTCGACGGGCTCAACGGCAACTGGTCGTACGACCAGAACCTCGGGGTGGTCTTCTCCAACCGGGACAACTCCCGGAGCAAGCGCTACTCGTTCGAGTACGTGCGCTCGACGTTCACCCCGGCGGCGCTGCGTCGGGCCCGCCCGTTGCCGGCCGAGCACCCGATCCGGCTGCAACAGACCCGCACCCCGGAGGTCCGTGAGGTCAGCCTGCTGGTCAGCCGGCTGGTGGAGGGGAAGTCCACCGACTACGACCGGGTCCGGGCGATCTACGACTACTTCTCCCGGGAGAACGGCTTCAGCTACTCGCTGAGCACCAAGGGCGGCACCAGCGGCCAGGAGATCGTCGACTTCCTCACCAACAAGGTCGGCTACTGCCAGCAGTACGCGGCGGCGCTGGCCTGGCTGGTACGCGAGGCCGGCATCCCGGCCCGGGTGGCGTTCGGCTTCACCAACGGCAGCAGCGCCAACGGGGACACCTACACGTTGACCAACCGGAACCTGCACGCCTGGACGGAGGTCTACTTCGACCAGTTCGGTTGGGTCCCGTTCGACGCCACCCCGGCGTACGGCGTCCAGGGGGCGAACCGGTCGGCGTGGGCGCCGGACTCCGACGCCCCGGACCCGGAGCCGTCGGACACCGCCGCGCCGGCCGCCCCGCAGGACCCGGGGGCCACCACGGGACCGCAGCGGGACGAGGCCGCCGACAAGGACACCGACGCTGGTTTCGACCCGACCACCGGCGCTCCCGTCGAACGTGCCCCGACCTGGCCCTGGTGGACGGTGAGCGCGCTGCTCGCGGTGGCGGCGCTGTTGGCCGTCCCGGCGCTGCGGCGGCGGGCGCTGCGCCGGCAACGGCACCACCTGCCGACCCCGGTGGCGGCCGGGCCCGCCCCCGACGACGGGGCGGGCGGGAGCATCCCGATGACGGTGCTGGGCGTGGACGCCGAACGGGCCCGGGCGGACGCCCACGCGGCCTGGGACGAGTTGCTCGACACCCTGGTCGACTACCGGGTGCGGATCGACCGGACGGAGACGCCCCGGGCGACCGCCGAGCGGCTGGCCCGGGAGGCGGTCGGTGAGGACGCCGGCTCCGCCACGGCGGTACGGCTGCTCGGTCGCGCCGAGGAACGTGCCCGGTACGCCCGGGACCCGCTCACCGGCGAACCGCTGCACCCGGCGTTGCGGACGGTACGCGACAGTCTCGCCGCGCGGGCGGACCGGCGTACCCGGTTCCTCGCCGCCGTGCTGCCCCCCTCGGTGCTGCTGCGCTGGCGTACCTCGCTCGGCGACACGTCGGCGCGTCTGGTGACGGCTTCCGGCCGGCTCCGCCGCCTGCTGCTGCGCTGGAACCCGCGCCGCCTGCTCGCCACCCGCCGCGCCTGACCCCGCCCCGGCGGGGCGGGCCGCTCGTGGGGCGATACAGCCGTGTCAGCCGTCCTGGACACCGCCACGTCGCCGCACGGGAGTGGGCCAGGGATGGTGACGGGCGGCGTGGGGGCACCGACGGGCCCGGGTGGGCAACCTGGCTGGCAGCAGAGCGCGGGCATGGCGATATGACGGAGGTGGCCGGACCACAGGTCCGGCACCTACCGTCGTCGGCGACGCCCGTCCACCCTCAGGGGTGGGCCGGGTTCAGCGATGTCCCTCCGGACGTTGCCGCCACCGATCCTCCATGCGGTCCAGCAGCGACGGCCGACGGCCGCCCCGGCCACGCGGACGACGACGACTCGTCGTGCCGCCCACCACGTGCAGGTCCGGTGACTGCGCCCGCCGGTGCGACTGCACCGCATAGCCCAACGCGGCCAGCATGACGACGAAGCCCGCCACTGCCAGTGGCGGTGTCTTGATCACCGCGCCGTAGACCAACAGGGCCAGGCCGACGACCACCACGCCGGCAGCGACGAGCAGGCGACGCCGCGTATGGAAACGCGGGTCGCTGGCGCGCACGGCCGAGGCGAATTTGGGGTCCTCGGCAAGCGACCGCTCGATCTGCTCGAACAGCCGCTGCTCGTGCTCCGAGAGCGGCACGGCACTCCTCCCCGGTCACGTTGGTCGGCCCGGTCGGGCCGACAGACCGTGGCAGCCATCCGGCTGCTTGCCGCCAAGTCTACGAGGGGGGTCGCGCGTCGGAAAGCGGGACGACCTATGGCCGACTGCTATTTTCCCCGCGCCGGGGATCACGTTTACCGAGCAGACTGGCCGGACCTATGACGGACCGCCCGAAACGGGCAGCCGCCGCGTCGGCGGCGGTCTCCGCTTCCCGCCATCCCCGCTCCGGTGCGCCCAGCGTGAGTTGTCGCGGGGTGTCGACCGCTCCCGCCAGGCCCTCCACCCGGACGCCGACCAGCCGGACCGGCTCACCCGGGTCGAGAACCGTCCAGAGGCCCCAGGACGTGTCGAATATCTCCCGGGCCACGTCGGTCGCCCCGTCGAGGGTGCGGGACCGGCTGACGGTGCGGAAATCGGACATTCGGACCTTGATCGAGATGGTCCGGCCGACCTGGCCGGCCGCCCGGAGCCGACTGCCCACCTTTTCGCTGAGGGCGAGCAGCGCGCGCCGGATCTCCTGCGGGTCGACGACGTCGACGTCGAAGGTCACCTCGGCCCCGATCGACTTCTCCACCTGGTCCGGGCTGACTGGGCGCGCGTCGCGCCCCCGGGCCAACTCGTGCAGGTGGGTCGCGGACGCCACACCGAGCGCCTTGCGGAGCATCCCGGCGGGTGCCTCGGCCAGGTCGCCGACGGTGCGTAGGCCGAGCCGCCGCAGCGTCTCGGCGGACCGCTCCCCCACCCCCCACAACGCGTCGACCGGCAGTGGGTGGAGGAACTCCAACACCCGATCGGCCGGCACCACCAGCAGGCCGTCCGGCTTGGCCTGGGTGGAGCCGAGCTTGGCCACGAACTTACTCGGCCCCACCCCGACCGAGCAGGTCAACGCCTGCTCGGCGGCGACCCGGGCCCGGATCCGCCGGGCGATGGCGGCGGGCGGGCCGAACAGCCGGCGGGCACCCGTCACGTCGAGGAACGCCTCGTCGAGGGAGAGCGGCTCGACCAGCGGGGTGACGTCCCGGAAGATCCGCATCACCGCGTCGGAGGCCGCCCGGTAGCGGGCGAAGTCGGGGGGCAGGTAGACCGCGCCGGGGCAGAGCGCGCGGGCCCGCGCGGTGGGCATGGCGCTGCGCACGCCGAAGCGGCGGGCCTCGTAGCTGGCGGAACTGACCACACCCCGCGGCCCGACCCCGCCGACCACCACCGGACGGCCGGCCAACTCGGGCCGGTGACGCACCTCGACGGAGGCGAAGAAGGCATCCATGTCGACGTGCAGGATCGGGCTGGCCGAGTCGTCGGCGTCGGGCCCGAAACGCGGGTCACCAGCACCACGCGGCAACGACTGGCTCCGGCCCATCACCGCAGGCTAGCCGCCCGGTACGACAACCGGCCCGGCGGTCAGCCCCGGACCACCAGCAGCGGCACGGTCATCTCCGCCGCGCTGTCCGCCCCGTGGTACGCCACCAGCCGGGACGCCGCCGGCGGCTCCGACCGGGTGGCCAGCACCGCGTACGTGTCGCGGCAGGTCACCACCACGTCACCGACCCGGGACAGGTGTTCCTCGGCGACCGGGCCGAACCAGCCCTCGGCCACCAGCTCCGCCCGGGTGCACACCCGGGCGGCCGGCCCGAGCACCGCCGACCAGGTGGCCACCACGTCGTCCACCGCCCCCGGCTCGACGTGCAGGTACCGCACCCGGGGCTCACCGGCGACCACCCGGATGCCGGCCCGCAGCCGCAGATCGGTGTCCAGGTCGAAACGGTGGGCCGCCGGCACGTCGAGCTGGCCGTGGTCGGCGGTGACCAGCAGCGCGGCGTCGGCCGGCAACCCGTCGACGAGCCGGGCGAGCAGGCCGTCCACCTCGGCGGCGGCGATCCGCCAGGGCGCGGAGTCGACCCCGCTGAGGTGCCCGTGCCGGTCCAGGTCGGGGTGGTAGCCGGAGACCAGGGTGGGGCCGGCCCCGGCGGACAGCGCCGCCAGCATCGTCCGGCCCAGGGCGTCCACCCCGGCGGCGCCCCGGTAGTCGCCACCCCGGTTGGCGGCCAGGGTGAGCCCGCTGCCGGCGTACTCGGGACGACTCACCACGCTCACCGCGACCCCGGCGGCACGGGCCCGCTGCCACTGGGTGCGTACCGGCTGCCAGTGCAGCGGGTCCGGGTCGCCGTGCCAGTCGATGTGGTTGAGCACCCGGTCGGTGCCGGGCACCCGGACGGTGAAGCCGAGCACGCCGTGCGTGCCGGGGGCCGCGCCCGCGCCCAGGGTCACCAGGCTGGTCGGGGTGGTGGAGGGGAAGCCGCAGGTGAGCGGGCGGCCCACCGTCGCGGCCAGCCCGGTCAGGGTCGGGGCGTACCGGGCGGCGGTGGGGAGCTGGTACCAGCCGAGACCGTCGACGAGCAGCACGGCGACCCGGCGTACCCCGGCCAGGCCGGGGGCGAGCCCGAGCAGGTCGACCGCGCCCGGCACACCGAGCACGGCCAGCGCGCTGGGCAGCACGTCGGCCAGGCTGCCCCCGCCGTAGCGCGGCGACACCACCGCGAGCGGGTCCGCCGCAGGCACCGGCCCCGCCGCTCGGTCCACCGGCACAGCAGCCGGGGGCAGGGTCGTCCCGGCCGGGGGCAGGTCGGTCATGCCGGGCGGCGGGCGAACAGGTGCAGTTGGGCGGCGAGATCCCGGTAGGGCGGACGCCCGGCCAGCGCCTTCTCCAACTCGACCAGGGCACCCGGCTGACCGTCGGCGACGGCGGCGGGCAGCAGGTCGGCGAGGACGCGTACCCCGTGGATCTCCTCGACGGTGAGGCCGGCGGCGCGCAACAGGGCGGTGGCCTGCTCGGCGTCGAAGCGGCGGCGCAGCGTGTCCCGGGGGCCGGCGGCGCCGTCGGTGGCGGCGGCCAGCGCGGCGGCGACGTCCAGGTGACCGTTCATCGCCCGACCCAGCACGGCGGCGGCCCGCCCGGCGACCAGCACACTCGCCGCCCCACCGGGGCGCAGCGCGGCGGCCAGCGCGGTCGTCACCGGCAGCGGGTCGTCGACCACCTCCAGCACCGCATGGCACAGCACCAGGTCGACGGAGGCCGGTTCGACCAGGCCGGTCAACGCGTCGCCGTCGCCCTGCACGGCGCGGACCCGGTCGGCCACCCCGGCCTCGGCGGCCCGGCGGGTGAGGGCGGCGAGGGCGTCGGGGCTGGCGTCGACCACGGTCACCCGGTGGCCGGCCTGGGCGAGCGGCACGGCGAAGCCGCCGGTGCCGCCGCCCACGTCGAGCACGGTCAGCGTGTCGTCGGCCCGCCGGTCCAGCTCGGCGGCGAGCACCGACCAGATGACGGCGGTACGGGGGGTCAACGGCGGCTCGACGAACCGACCTCGGGTGCTCTGCTCCACCCGGTGGAGCCTAGTCACCCGCCTCACCCGACCCCCGCTGGCGGTGCCGACGCCGACGGCTCAGATCTCGCCGCCGCCGGCCGGGTCCTCCTCGGCGCGGGACCGGCGGTCGTTCGCCACCGGGCCCTCGGTCACCTGGTACTCCCGCGGCTCGGCGTCCTGGGCGGGCGTCCAACCGGCGCCCAGCCGGGTACGCCGGGCGTTCGCCAGTCCACCGGTGTACGTGCTGTCCATCGTCACTGGTCATCCCCCTTGCCGCGAGCGGGCCGCTCTGCCCGCGCGTGCCGGAATTCTCCCGTCTCCCGGCCCGGAAAACCGTAATGTGGATCACTTCACCGGAAGTCGCGGGAGGCGGATTCCACCGGCGGCGTGATCGGGTCCAGCCGGTCGGCGGTGAGGTTGGTGACCCCCTCGTGCCGCTGCAACCGACCACGGACCACGAGGGCGCTGCTGGTGCGGGCGATTCGACGATAGCGCTGCCACAGCCCCGGGGAGCAAGTGACATTCAGCATCCCCGTCTCGTCCTCCAGGTTGAGGAAGGTGACCCCACCGGCGGTCGCCGGCCGTTGCCGGTGGGTGACGATCCCGCCGACCCGGACCCGCCGACCCGACTCCACCCGCCCCAACCGGGCGATCGGCACCGCACCCAGCGCGTCGAGCCGGTCCCGGACGAACCGGGCCGGGTGGGTCTCCGGGGACAGCCCGGTGGCCCAGACGTCGGCGACGAGCCGGTCCACCGCCTCCATCCCCGGCAGGGTCGGGGCCGCCGCGCCGGTCACCGT
This sequence comes from Micromonospora sp. NPDC048894, assembly GCF_040649765.1. NCBI lineage: Bacteria > Bacillati > Actinomycetota > Actinomycetes > Micromonosporales > Micromonosporaceae > Micromonospora > Micromonospora sp. NPDC048894. The sequence goes on from NZ_JBEZFY010000006.1 coordinate 13,137, forward strand.
GCCGGGCAGCCGGCCCGGCCGGTCCTGGGCCGCCGCCCCGGCCGCCCAGAGCGCCTCCCGCCGGGTCAGCCCGAAACAGGCGAAGGCGTCCGCGGTGGCCAGCGCCTCCAGCTGACCCGCGGTGAGACCGACCCGCCGGGCCAGATCAGGCATGTCCCGGTACGCCCCGTGCGCCGTCCGCTCCGCCACGATCCGCCCGGCCAGGTCGTCGCCGAGGGTACGCACACCGCCCAGCCCGAGCCGGACCGCCGGACCGCCCAGCCCCCAGGCGTGCGGCGGTTCCCCCGGCACGCTCCCCCACCGGGTCTGCGGGGTGGACTCCAGCACCGCCCCGGCCCCACTGGCGTTGACGTCCGGCCGGCGGACCTCGACGCCGTGCCGCCGGGCGTCGTCGACCAGGGTCTGCGGCGCGTAGAACCCCATCGGCTGGGCGTTGAGCAGGGCGGCCAGGAACGCCGCCGGATGGTGCCGCTTGAGCCACGAGCTGGCGTACACCAGGTAGGCGAAACTCATCGCGTGGCTCTCCGGGAAGCCGTAGCTGGCGAACGCGGTGAGCTTGCGGTAGACGTCGTCGGCCAACTCGCCGGTGATGCCCCGCTCGGCCATCCCGGCGTAGAGCCGGTCGGCGAGCTGCGCCATCCGCTGCACCGACCGTTTCGCCCCCATCGCCCGGCGCAACTGGTCGGCCCCGGCGGCGTCGAAGCCGGCCAGGTCGATGGCGAGTTGCATCAGCTGCTCCTGGAACAGCGGCACGCCGAGGGTCTTCTCCAGCGCGTTGCGCATCAGCGGATGCGGGTACGTCACCGGCTCCTGGCCGTTCTTGCGCCTGATGTACGGGTGCACCGAGCCGCCCTGGATCGGGCCGGGCCGGATCAGCGCCACCTCCACCACCAGGTCGTAGAACTCGCGGGGTTTCAGCCGGGGCAGGGTGGCCATCTGGGCGCGGCTCTCCACCTGGAACACCCCGACCGAGTCGGCCCGGCAGAGCATGTCGTAGACCTCGGGGTCGTCCAACGTCATGTCGCCCAGGTCCAGCCTGGACCCGATCAGGTCGTAGCCGTAGTGCAGGGCCGACAGCATGCCCAGCCCGAGCAGGTCGAACTTGACCAGCCCGACGGCCGCGCAGTCGTCCTTGTCCCACTGGAGCACGCTGCGGCCGGGCATCCGCCCCCACTCCACCGGGCACACCTCGATCACCGGCCGGTCGCAGATCACCATCCCGCCGGAGTGGATGCCGAGGTGCCGGGGGAACGTCTGCAACTCGTTGGCGTACGCCACCACCTGCTCGGGGATGCCTTCGACGTCGACCGCCGCGACGGAACCCCAGCGGTCGATCTGCTTGCTCCAGGCGTCCTGCTGGCCGGGCGAGTAGCCGAACGCCTTCGCCACGTCCCGCACCGCCGACCGGGGCCGGTAGGAGATGACGTTGGCGACCTGGGCGGTGTGCTCCCGGCCGTAGCGGGCGTAGACGTGCTGGATCACCTCCTCCCGCCGGTCGGACTCGATGTCCACGTCGATGTCGGGTGGCCCGTCGCGTTCCGGGGCGAGGAACCGTTCGAACAGCAGCCGGTGCCGTACCGCGTCCACGTTGGTGATCCGCAGCGCGTAGCAGACCGCCGAGTTGGCCGCCGAACCCCGGCCCTGGCAGTAGATGTCCTGCGCGCGGCAGAACGCCACGATGTCGTAGACCACCAGGAAGTAGCCGGGGAAGCCCAGCTCGTCGATCATCCGCAGCTCGTGTTCCAGCTGCGCGTACGCCTCCGGGTGCGCCCCGGGCGGCCCGTAGCGCTCGTGCGCCCCGGCCAGCGTCAGGTGGCGCAGCCAGCTCATCTCGGTGTGCCCCGCCGGCACCGGGTACGCCGGCAGCCGGGGCGCGACCAGGTGCAGGTCGAAGGCGAGTTCCGCGCCGAACTCGGCGGCCCGGGACACCGCACCCGGGTACGCGGCGAAGCGGGCCGTCATCTCCGCACCGCTGCGCAGGTGGGCGGTGGCGGCAGCCGGCAGCCAACCGTCGATCTCGTCCAGGCTACGGCGGGCCCGGACAGCGGCCAGGGTGGTCGCCAACCGTCGTCGCCCCGGGCTGGCGTAGTGCACGTTGTTGCTGGCCACGGTGGGCAGCCCGGCGGTGGCGGCCAGCTCGGCGAGCGCGTCGTTGCGGTCGGCGTCGACCGGGTGCCCGTGGTCGGTAAGCTCCACCGCCACCGTCTCCGCGCCGAACAGCGCGGTGAGCCGGTCCAGCTCCCGGGCCGCCGCGTCGACCCCCGTGGTGAGCAGCGCCGCCGGCACGTGCCCCTTGCGGCAACCGGTCAGCACCAACACGTGGTCGCGCAGCTCGGCGGCGACCTCCTCCAGCTCGCCGTAGACCGGCCGGCCCTTCTCCCCGCCGCGTAGCTGGGCCCGGGAGATGACCGACGCGAGCCGGGCGTACCCCTCGTGGCCGTGGGCGAGCACCAGCAGGTGCCGGCCCAGCGGGTCGGGCTCGCCCTGCTGCGGGCCGGGCAGCCCCAGCGACAGCTCCGCCCCGAAGACCGTGGGCAGGCGCAGCGTACGGGCCGCCTCGGCGAACCGGACCACCCCGTAGAACCCGTCGTGGTCGGTCACGGCGAGCGCGGTCAGCCCCAACCGGGCGGCCTCCTCGGCCAGTTCCTCCGGGTGGCTCGCCCCGTCGAGGAAACTGAAGTTGGTGTGCGCGTGCAGCTCGGCGTAGGGCACCGGGTCGTCCGGGCGGGCCAGCTCGGGGGGCGCGTACCGCTCACGGTGCCGGGTCCAGGCCGGCGAGTCGCCGCCGTCGGCCTCGGCGAGCGGGTCCACCACGTGCAGGTGCCGTTCCCCGCGCCGCCGCCCGCCCCGCCCCCCGCCGTCCTGGGCCCCGCCGTCCCGGAGGCGGTCGTCCCGGAGGCGGTCGTCACGGAGGCGGTCGTCACGGGAGCGGTCGTCACGGGAGCGGTGGTCCGCGCCGCCGTCGGTGGTGGACCGTCCGGACAGCACCCGCTCCAGCTCCGACCAGGGCAGCTTCGGATTGTGGAAGCTCATCCGGCCGCCCCGGTAGCGCGGGTCGGCCTTCTGCGTGCGGCGGTGGGACCGGGCGTGGCCACTACGGACAGCCATGGTCCTCCCGATGAGTGATATGCCACTGAGGCATATTTATGCCGCTGAGGCATACCACTCACCCGGAAACATCGTCGGGACGCGGGGTGACCCCGGACGGAACACCGCACCGATCGGCATACAGCCGACCGGCATGCGGTCAGCCGACACGCGGTCAGCCGGCAATGCCCGAACCGGCAGCACTCCGGCAGACCCGGAACCAGCGCGCACCCGACCGACCGGCATACCACCGGCCGACACACGGCCGACCTGCACGCAGCCGGCCGATCCGGGTCCAGCCCGGAAAGGTCCCACCGGCGCACACGAGGCCAGCGCGAACGAGGCCAGCCCAGGCAAGACCAGCCCGGACCGAACCAGCCCGGAGCACCGGTCAGTCATAGATCGCCTCCACCAGCCACCGGCCCGCCTCGACGGCCAGCAGCAGGGCGGCACCGTCGGCCAGGCAGACCTGGAACCGGGCCCGGCGACGGGCCTCGGCGGGGGCCCACCACCGCTCGTCCACCGGCCACGGGCCCGTCCAGCCGACGATCTCCGTCGGCGCGGTGCCGCCGACGGCCAGCCGGGCGGGCGCCGCGCTGACCACCAGCCTGGCGCTGACCAGCACCGGTTCGCCGGTGGCGTCGTGCACGGTCGCGGTGAGCGGAACGGGCAGCACCACGGCCGGCGCGGGTGGCGGCAGTCGCCCCGGCCAGGGCGGTACGGGACCCGGCCGCCGTGGCCCGCCCCGCCTGGCACCCCCGGCCCCCGTCACCGCCTGCCCGGCACCCCCGGCCCCCGTCACCGCCCGCCCAACGCCCCCGGCCCCCGTCACCGCCCGCCCGGCACCAGCAGACTGCGCCACCGCCCGCCCGACGCCACCGGACTGTGCCACCGCCCGCCCGGCGGCACCAGGCTGCGCCTCGGTGACGCCCGGCAGTGGGGGCGGGCCGGGACGGGCGGGGAGGCGTTCGTCGCCCCAGGGGACCAGGCGGGTCTGGTCGGCCGGGGACCGACCACCGCCCAGCACGGCGGTGACCACCGCCTCCGGACCGAGGATGCCCTGCACCCGGCTCAACGCCCGGTGTGCCCGGTCGCGTTCCTCGCCGACCTCCCCCCACAGGCCGGGTTGCAGCCCACCCCGGGACAGCAGCCCGTCGGGCACCAGCCGCAGCCGGATGATCCCGGCGGTCGGTCGGGCCGGTCGGGCACCGGCCCGACCGGTGCCGCCGGAGAGCCAACCGTCGAGCTGCCAACGCACCCGGTCGGCGATGGCGGCGGCGGTGAGCAGCCCGTCGTGCCGCCACACCCGGTGCAGTTCCTGGCCGTGCGCGGTGACCGCCTCGATGCCGAGCCGGGTGCAGGCCAGCCCGTGCCCGGCCAGCCGGTCGTGCAGCCGTTCGGCGAGCATCCGGGCGGCGAAGGCCGCCGCGTCGACCCGGTCGAGGGGTTCGTCGTGGTGGGCGGTGACGGTCAGGTCGACGGGGGGCTGCCGGACGGCGAGCGGCCGGTGGTCGTGCCCGGCGGCGAGCCGGTGGGCGAGGGCCCCGTCGAAGCCGAACCGGGCCAGCACGTCACCGGCGGGCAGCGCCGCGAAGTCGCCCAGCGTGCGTACGCCGAGCCGGCGCAGCAGGTCGGCCAGGGCCGGGCGGCCGATCGCCTCGACGGGCAGCCCCGCCAGGAACCCCGGCGTCCCGCCCGGCGGCACCACCTGACCGGTACGCGCGGCGAGGCCGGCGGCGAAGACCCCGTCGGCGATGCCGATCTGGCTCTCCACCGCGCAGGACTCGGCGACCTGCTCGACGATCCGCTCGGCGGCGGCCTCCTCACCACCGAGGTAGCGGGCGGGCCCCCGGGCGGCGAGCGCGCAGACGCCGGGGCGGACCACCTCGACCCCGGCGGCGACCTCCTCCACGGCGGCGACGACCGGTTCGAAGGCGCGGGCGTCCCGACCGGGGTCGTGGTCGACGACGGTCAGCGTGGGGCAGCGCCCCTGCGCCTCCCGGCGGCGCAGGCCCCGGCGTACCCCGGCGGCGCGGGCCGGTGCGGAGCAGGACACCACCCGGTTGGCGTGCAGCACGGCCACCGGGCCGGTGGCGGGCACCCCGTCGACGATCTCGGCGGCGAGCACCGGCCAGTCCGGGCACCAGAGCAGCAGGGTGCGCACGGGCGTGCCGGTCACCCGGACCCGACCACGGTGAATCCGCCCGGCCGGGGCCCGGCGGTTGCGGCGGGGACGGCCGACGCGGCGGGGGGTACGACCCGGGTGAGCCCGTCGCCGGGCAGCCACATCGTGATCTCCTTGGGACGGGCCGCCGCTCCGCGTCCGCGTGCCGACACGGTGACCTCGCGTCGGCGCAGCCGGCCCCGCCCCGCCCCGAGCCCCTCCCAGACCCCCCGGACCACCTGGAGCGTCACGTCCGCACCGGTCCACCGGCCGTACGGGACGAGCACGCAGCCGCGCTGCCGGGCCCGGGCGGCCAGCCGGTCGGCGACCGGGGCGGAGACGGTGTGCGGTACGGCGGTCACCACCACGTCGACCCCGTCGATCAGGGCGGCGACCACGGTGGGCCACTCCGGGCCGGGATGGGGCACCAGGGCCAGCCGGTCCAGGGCGATGCCGGCCTCGGCGGCGGCGCCGGCCCCGAACGTGGGCACCCCGACCACCGCGCACCACGACCCGGCCCGGGACGCCTCGGCGAGCAACGCCAGCACCAGGGAGGTGCCGCCACTGCGCCGGGGCTGGCCGACGGTCACGGCGACGGTGCTGCCCCGGCGCAGCCCCCGGTGTGGCAGCAGGCCGGTCAGCTCGGGTGCCACCGGGAGCAGCCGGTGACCGACCGCCGGGTCCGGAGCGCTCGCCGGGCGTACCAGAGCGGCCAGTGCGGCGGAACCGCCCACCATGCGGCCCGCCATCGGACCAACCCCCCGTCGTGTCGTTGCGTGGATCAGGTGCACTGCGTGCTCGCCCCGGACGCGGTGGGACGCTGCGTCGAGGTGCTGCGGCGGGCCCGGTGCCGGCCGGATCAGGTGCCCGGCGGGGACCCGGGCACGCCCCCGGGTCAGGCGGCGAGGCCGTCGAGGGCGGGCTGGTGGGTCACGCCGAGCGCCTGCTCCACCACCGTCACGAACTGTTCGGCGGCCCGGAGCAGGTCGTCGGCCTCCCGGGCGTTCACCACCCGGGGTATGCCAGCCTCGGCGGCGGCCCGCTTGCCGGCGGCGGCGGCGAAGTAGCGGGACCACTCGTCCAGTTCGGGGGCGACCCCGGCGAGCAGCACCCAGACGCTGGTGATCCGGCGGCGGCGGGCGGGCGCGGGCCGGGCCCGGGCGGCCAGCAGGGCGGCGGCGGCGCGGAGCGCGGCCAGGTGGGCGGCGGCGTAGCGCAGCCCGTCGGGGCGGGTCTGGGCGGCCTCGGCCAGCCCGTGTCGGGCCACCGTGAGGAGTTGGGTCGGGGTGCGGTGCGGCAGCACGTGCGCGGGCACCGTCGGCGCCTGGGCCGGGTTGGTCGGCATGACTGTCTCCTCCGCGTGACCGGATCGGGCGGGACGCCCGGTGGAGGAGGTCCACCGGCGCGATGCCCGGGGCGGGTGGTGCGGAGGAAGACGCACCGCTGGGGGCCGGCCGGGTGCGGATGCTTCCCCACACCACACCCGGCCGGCGAACCGGCGGGTTCGTCGCCCGCCGCCCGGGGGTCGTGGGCGGCGGGCGACGACCTGCCTTGACGGGACCGGGCTCGCGACTGCCCGGAACCCGGTGCGGTCCGCGAAACCGCACCTGCCCGGGTCGACGCCGCGAAACACCGCCCGGGGGCGTTGGAACGGGTGTGCGACTGAATCGAACACTCGTTCTAACTGCTCTGACAGTACACCCTGCCCCCGACGAAAACGCAACGTCTGGCGTACGGCGTGCCAGCGACGATTCCCAGCCGGCGCACAGCGACGGCAAAGCCTGACCCGAGGTCACCGCCGCAGGGTGGAACGCATGAGTGAAGGACCCGCCGGAACGCCCCGCGGATGAGCGCCACCGTCCTGGACCGGGGTACCCCGCGCCGGCCGTTGCCCACCGCCCCCGGCTGGTGGGCCGACCTGGCCGGCAGCGCGGCGGTGCTCAGCCTGCTGGTCGTCGTCGCGCTCTGGACCGCCGACCGGGGGGTGCAGGAACTGCTCTCCGGGGTGGCCACCGGCCTCACCTCCGCCGGTCGGCTCACCGGCCTGCTCAGTGCCGACCTGATGCTCGTCCAGGTGGTGCTGATGGCCCGGGTGCCGCTCGTCGAACGGCGCTTCGGCCAGGACCGGATCGCCCGCTGGCACCGGCTGGCCGGCTTCACCTCGTTCCACCTGCTGCTGGCCCACGTGCTGCTGACCACCCTGGGGTACGCCGGCGCCGCCCGGGAGAACCCCGTGACGCAGCTCTGGCTGCTGGTCACCGGGTACCCGGGGATGCTGCTGGCCACCGCCGCGCTGGCACTGCTGGTGCTGGTGGTGGTCACCTCCGTCCGGGCGGCCCGCCGTCGGCTGCGCTACGAGTCCTGGCACCTGCTGCACCTGTACGCGTACCTGGGGATCGGGTTGGCGCTGCCGCACCAGTTGTGGACCGGCGCGGACTTCGTCTCCTCGGCCGCCGCGCGGGCGTACTGGTGGACGGTGTACCTGGGGGCGCTGGGCAGTGTGCTGGTGTTCCGGCTCGGGCTGCCGGCGTACCGCTCGCTGCGGCACCGGGTCGAGGTGGCCGCGGTGGTCCCCGAGGCGCCCGGCGTCACCTCGGTCTGGTTGCGCGGGCGGGACCTGGACCGGCTGCCGGTCCGGGCCGGGCAGTTCTTCGGCTGGCGCTTCCTGACCGGCCCCGGCTGGTCCCGGGCGCACCCGTACTCGCTGTCCGCCCCGCCGACGGGCGACCTGATGCGGATCACCGTCAAGGACCTCGGCGACGACAGCTCCCGGGTGGCCACCCTGCGACCGGGCACCCGGGTGCTGTTGGAGGGCCCGTACGGGCGGCTGACCGGGCAGCACTGGCGCGGCGGCGGGATCACCCTGCTCGCCTGCGGGATCGGCGTCACCCCGCTGCTGGCCCTGCTCCGGGAGCTGCCGTACGCACCCGGGCAGGTGGTGCTGCTCTACCGCGTGCGTACCCCGCAGGAGCTGGCCTTCCGGGCGGAGCTGGAGCGGCTCGCGGTCGAACGCGGGGTGTCGGTCCACTACCTGGTCGGTCCGCGCGGCCGGCAACCCTCCTGGCTGCCCGGTTACGCGGCCGGGCTCCCGGACGCCGAGGCGCTGCGTCGGCTCTCCCCCGGCATCGCCGACCACGACGTCTACCTGTGCGGCCCGGACGGCTGGGTCGACGCGGTGCAGGCCGCGACCCGGGCCGCCGGGGTGCCCGAGCGGCACGTCCATCACGAACGCTTCGCCTGGTGACGGGCGGGAAGGGGGAACCGTGCGACGGATCACCATCTGGCTGCTCTCCACGGTGACCGCCCTGGTGCTGCTGTTCAGCTACCGGACCAGCACCATGGGCGTCGGCGGGGGGACCAGCGCCGTCGCCGTCGACCGTGGCGGCACCACCCCCGGCTCCGGGGACACGCCCACCGGCACCGACCCGGGCTCGGGCGTGCCGGGCGGAGACACCGGCGAGGGTGGAAACACCGGCGAGGGTGGAAACACCGGCGACGGCGCAAGCACCGGCGACAGCGGCGGCGGAAGCTACGACGGGTCGGTGGCGCAGACCCGGTGGGGGCCGGTGCAGGTCCGGATCACCGTGGCGGGCGGGCGGATCACCGACGTCACGGCACTCCAGGTGCCCGACGGCAACTTCCGGGACCAGCAGATCAACGACTACGCGGTACCGATCCTGCGGCAGGCGGCGCTCACCGCGCAGAGCGCCCGGATCGACACCGTGTCCGGGGCGACCGTCACCAGCGACGGTTACCGCGAGTCCCTCCAGGCCGCCATCGACGCGGCGCACCTGAAATGAGCACGCCGACGGGCCGGACGGCGGAGCTGGACCGGCGGGCCTGGGTGGTGCAGGTGATGGGGCTGCCGGTGAGCGTGCACCTGCGCGGCCCGGACGTGCACGACGACGCGGTCGCCGCCCGGGTGGAGCGGTTCTTCACCTGGCTGGGCACGATCGACGCGACGTTCAGCGTCTACCGGTCGGAGAGCGAGATCGGACGGCTGGCCGGGCGGGAACCCGATCCGGCCACCGCGAGCCCACTGGTACGGGAGGTGGCGAAGCTGTGCGAACTGGCCCGGACGCGCACCGGCGGCCGGTTCGACGCCCGGCGGCTGCCGCTGCCCACCGGCGGTGCCGGCTACGACCCGTCCGGGCTGGTCAAGGGGTGGGCGGTGCAGCGGGCGGCCGGGTGGCTGGCCGATCTGGCCGGGCACGACCTCTGTCTCAACGCCGGTGGGGACGTGGTGCTGCGCGCCGAGGCGGACCGGCCGGCCTGGCGGGTCGGCATCGAGGACCCGGACCGCCCCGGCCACCTGCTGGACGTGCTGGACCGGCGCGACGGCGCGGTCGCCACCTCGGGCACCGCCCGGCGCGGCGCGCACATCGTGGACCCCCGCACCGGCCGACCGGCGACCGCGCTGCGGTCGGTCACCGTGGTCGGACCGGAGCTGCTCTGGGCCGACGTGTACGCCACCGCGGCGATGACCCGCGACGCCGACGACGCACTGACCTGGCTGACCGGCCTGGCCGACCACGAGGCGCTGCTGGTGACCGCCGACGGCCGGATCCGGGCCACCGGGCACTGGCCCGGCACCCGTCCCGGGTCGCCGCCCGCCCGCTGACCCGCCACGGTGGGCGGCCGGCTGCGGGGTGTCGGGGCGTACCGGGGAGAATGGGCCGCATGCAGTCACACCCGAACGTGCAGGCGGTGCAGCGGGCACTCGACGAGGCGGGCGCGCGGGACGGTTCCGGTGCGGCCAGCCGGGTCCGTCTGCTACCCGAGGCGGCGCACACCGCCGCCGCGGCGGCCGACGCGCTCGGCGTCGACGTCGGCGCGATCGCCAACTCGCTGGTCTTCGAGGCCGACGGCACGCCGCTGCTGGTGCTCACCTCCGGCGCGCACCGGGTCGACACCGCCGGCCTGGCCGCCCAGCTCGGGGTGACCCACCTGCGCCGGGCCACCCCCGACTTCGTCCGGGAGCACACCGGCCAGGTGATCGGCGGGGTCGCCCCGGTCGGCCACCCCGGGCCGCTGCGCACCCTCGTCGACACCGCCCTGACCGGGCACCCGCAGGTGTGGGCCGCCGGTGGCGTACCGCAGGCGGTCTTCCCCACCACCTACCCGGAGCTGCTGCGGATCACCGGCGGCACCCCCGCCGAGGTGGCGTGAACACCACCCCGGAGCTGGTCACCCTGCACGTGTGGCGGGTGCCCCGGGCCGCCGTCGGTCGGGCGTTGGCCCGGATGGCCCGGCATCCGTGGCAGCTGCGACGCACCCCCGGCGTACGGTTCGGCAAGCTGCTCGGCACCGGGACCGGCACCGGCTTCGGCCCGGGGGACGCCGACCTGACCCGGTGGGCGGCGCTGGTGGTGTGGGAATCCCCCGCCGCGGCGGCCGGCTTCGACGCCTCCCCGGTCGGCCGTTCCTGGGCCCGGATCGCCCAGGCGTCGGCCCGGCTGGAGCTGCGCCCGGTGACCAGCCGGGGCGAGTGGTCGGGCCGGCGGCCGTTCGGCGATCCGGCGGGCGGCCGGGTCGACGGGCCGGTGCTGGCGCTGACCCGGGCCCGGCTGCGCCCCCGCCGCGCGCTCACCTTCTGGCAGGCCGTCCCGCCGGTCGCCGCCGCACTGCACGCCGCGCCGGGGCTGCTCGCCCGGTTCGGTGTCGGTGAGGCCCCGCTGGGTTGGCAGGGCACGGTCAGCGTGTGGCGCGACCCGACGGACCTCGTGGCCTTCGCGTACCGTCACCCGGAGCACCGGGCGGCGATCACCCGCACCCCCACCGAAGGGTGGTACGCGGAGGAGTTGTTCGCGCGCTTCGAGGTGCGCGCAGTGGTCGGTGACCGGTCGGTGCTGGGATGGGTCGCCGACGGTGATCCGCAACCGTGAGAGGACGCGCATGAGGTTGGTGCGGTGGACGCCGGAGGATCTCGTCCGGCGGCTCGACGACGTGGTCGCGGTGTACGGGGAGGCGATGGGCTACCGCAGCGACCTGCTGGAGGCCCGACGCGGCTACATCGCCACCCACGCCCGCCGGCCCGGGTTCCGCGCCGTCGCCAGCCTCACCAGCGAGGGCCACCTGGCCGGCTTCGGGTACGGCTACCTCGGCGCGGGTGGACAGTGGTGGCACGACCAGGTCTACCGGGCGCTGGACCCGGACGCCCGGCAGCGCTGGCTGACCCACTGCTTCGAGGTGGTCGAGTTGCACGTCCGGCCGCCCGCGCAGGGGCACGGCCTGGGTGCCCGGCAGCTCACCGCCCTGCTCAGCATCGCCGAGGGCGGCACCACCCTGCTGTCCACCCCGGAGGCCGACGAGCGGACGTCGCGGGCCTGGCGGCTCTACCGGCGGTTCGGCTTCGTCGACGTGCTGCGGCACTTCCGCTTCCCCGGCGACGAACGGCCGTTCGGGGTGCTCGGCCGGGACCTGCCGCTGCCCCGACCCGACACGTCCGGCCCGGCCTCGTCGTGACCCGCCGGCACGTCCCGTGGCTGCTGCTGGCCCTGCTGGTGCTGATCCAGATCTGCTACCCGCTCACCACCGGGGTCACCCGGGCCCGGCTCACCGTCGCCACGGTCGTGCTGGGCTACCTGCTGTCGGTGGGGCATGCGCTGCTCACCCGGGGTGCCCGTACGGCGGCGGCGCTGGTCGCGGTGGCCACCGGCGGCGGGTTCGCCATCGAGGCGCTGGGGGTGGCGACGGGCTTCCCGTTCGGCAGCTACGACTACTCGGGGGAGTTGGGGCCGAAGCTGGCCGGGGTGCCGTTGATCATCCCGCTGGCCTGGACCTGGATGGCCTGGCCCGCCTGGCTGGCCGCCGTGCGGCTGACCACGCCCGCCGGCCAACTGACCACGCCCGCCGGCCGGATGCCCGGCACCGCGCCGCCCGCCGGCCGGATGCCCGGCACCGTGTCGACCACCGGTCGGACGCCTGGCACCCTGACGCCGGCGGGGCACGTCGGGCGGGTGGCGTTGGCCACCGTCGGGCTGGCCGGCTGGGACCTCTTCCTCGACCCGCAGATGGTTGCCGAGGGCTACTGGGTGTGGCGCGACGCCACCCCGGCGCTGCCCGGACTGCCCGGCATCCCGGTCAGCAACTACCTGGGCTGGTTGCTGTTCGCGGTGCTGCTGATGAGCGCGCTGCGCCCGCTGGCGGGGCCGGCCGTCGCGGTCACCGGCTCCCGCGACGACCCGATGTTCGCCCTCTACCTGTGGACGTACTTCTCCAGCGTGCTGGCGCACGCGGTCTTCCTCCGGCTGCCCGCCTCGGCGCTCTGGGGTGCGGTGGGCATGGCGGTGGTGGCGGTGCCGCTGGCGGTGACCCTGCTGCGCGCCCGCCGACGGCCCGCCGACCGGCCGGCACCGCAGCGGCGCGGCGTCGACACCCCGGCATGAGCGGCACCCGCCCCGGCCGACCCGCCCCGCCACCGCGCCGGCACCCGACGCCGGGACGACGACCGCACCCGGCCTGGTCGGTGGGGGTCCGGCGGTGACCGTGGTTGCGCTCGTGCTGGCCGTCGCGGTGACCGCGCTGACCGCGCACACCTGGGTCAACGCCCGGTACTGGCTGCGCCGGCCCGCCGACGGGCCGGTCGGGGTCGACGAGACGGTGGCGGTGCTGCTGCCGCTGCGCGACGAGGCCGACCGGGTCACCCCGTGCCTGCGCGCGCTGCTCGCCCAGCAGGGGGTGCCCGGCCTACGGATCGTGGTGCTCGACGACGGTTCGACCGACGGCACCGCCGGGGTGGTCCGCGCGGTCGTCGGCGACGACCCCCGGGTCACCCTGCGCACCGGGGTCACCCCGCCACCGGGCTGGCTGGGCAAGCCGTACGCCTGCCACCAGCTCGCCGGGCACGCCGGGCCGGACGCCACCGTGTACGCCTTCGTCGACGCGGACGTGGTGCTCACCCCGTACGCGGTGGCGGCGGCGGTGACCGAGCTGCGCGCGGCACGGGCGACGCTGCTGTCGGCGTACCCGAGGATTCTGGTGCGGACGGTGGGTGACCGGCTGGTGCAGCCGCTGTTGCAGTGGTTGTGGCTGACCTTCCTGCCGCTGCGCGCGATGGAACGCTCGCCGCGGCCGTCGCTGGCCGCCGCCGGTGGGCAGTTCCTGCTGGTGGACCGGGCCGGCTACGAGCGGGCCGGCGGGCACGCCGCGGTCGCCGACCGGGTGCTGGAGGACATCGAGCTGGCCCGGGCGGTGAAACGCGCGGGCGGCCGGATCGCGCTGGCCGACGGCTCCCGGCTGGCCGCCTGCCGGATGTACGAGACCTGGCCGCAACTGCGCGACGGCTACACCAAGTCGCTCTGGGCCACCTTCGGCCACCCGGGGGCCGCCGCGACCGTGGTCGCCGCGCTGCTGCTGCTCTACACCGCGCCGCCGCTGCTGGCGGTGGCGGCGCTGGCGGCGGGTTCGCCGTCGGCCGCCGGGCTGGCCCTGACCGGGTACGCGGCGGGAGTCGCCGGGCGGGTGGTCGCCGCCCGCGCCACCGGCGGCCGGGCCTGGCCCGACGCGCTGGCCCACCCCGGCTCGGTCGTGGTGCTCGGTTGGCTGACCCTGCGGTCGTACCATCTGCGGAAGCGGCGTCGCCTGTCCTGGCGTGGCCGCCCGGTCAGCTAGGAGGCGCGGCATGGCGCGGATCGTGGTCATCGGCGCCGGCGTGGGCGGGCTGGCCACCGCCGCCCGGCTCGCCGTCAGCGGGCACGAGGTGACCGTCTTCGAACGGTCCGACACCGTCGGCGGCAAACTCGGCAGGTACGTCCACGACACCCCGGCGGGCAGCTTCCACTTCGACACCGGGCCGAGCCTGCTCACCCTGCCGCAGGTCTTCCACGACCTGTTCGAGGCCACCGGCGCGAAACTCGACGAGTACCTCGACCTGACCCCGCTGGACCCGATCGTGCGGCACGTCTTCCCCGGCGGCGGGCCGGCCCTCGACTCGTGCGCCGACCCGGACGAGTTCGCCGCCCGCATCGGCGTCGCCCTCGGCGACCGGGCCGCCGCCGACTGGCGGCGGCTGTGGCGGCGGGCCGCCCGGGTGTGGACCGCGTCGCACCGGGACATCCTGCGGCGTACGGTCGACTCGCCGCGCGACCTGGCGGCGCTGGCCTGGCGGCTGGGTGACCTGGCCGCCATCGGGCCCGGCCGTACCCTGCGCGGGCTGGGTCGCAGCCACCTGTCCGACCCCCGGCTGCGGATGCTGCTCGACCGGTACGCCACCTACACCGGCGCGGACCCGCGCCGGGCCCCGGCCGCGCTGGTCGCCGTCCCCTACGCCGAGCTGGCCTTCGGCGGCTGGTACCTGCGCGGCGGGCTGGGCACCCTGGCCGACGCGCTGCTCTCCCGCTGCCTGGACCTGGGCGTGACGGTCCGCACCGGGGAGACCGTCACCCGCATCGACGCCGCCGGTGGCCGGGTGCACGGGGTACGCCTCGCCGGGGTCCACGCGCCCGTCCCCGCCGACGTGGTCGTCGCCAACGCCGACGCGCTCACCGTCTACCGGGACCTGCTGCCGCACCCGGGCCGGCTGGCCGCCCTCACCGACCGCAGCCTGGCCGGTTTCGTGCTGCTGCTCGGGGTACGCGGCGACTCCGGGCTGGCCCACCACAACGTCTTCTTCCCCACCGACTACGACGCCGAGTTCGACGCCGTCTTCGGTGACCCCGGTCGGGGGGTGCGGGCCCGACCGGCGACCGACCCGACGATCTTCGTCACCGTGGCCGACGACCCGACCGCCCGCCCGACCGGGCACGAGGCGTGGTTCGTGCTGGTCAACGCCGCCCGCCACGGCACCGCCCCGGACGCCGTCAACTGGCGTCGGCCGGGGCTCGCCGACGCGTACGCCGACCGGATCCTCGACGTGCTCGCCGCGCGGGGGGTCGACGTCCGCGACCGGCTGGTGTTCCGCGAGACCCGTACCCCCGCCGACCTGGACGCCGCGACCGCCGCGCCCGGCGGGTCGATCTACGGCACGGCCGGTGGGCTGCTCCGCCCCGCCAACCGGGGGCCGGTGCACGGGTTGTGGCTGGTCGGCGGCTCCACCCACCCCGGCGGCGGCCTGCCCATGGTCACCCTGTCCGCGCAGATCGTCGCCGACGAGATCGGCCCCGCCTGGTAGGCCCCGCCCCTGCCCGGCCCGTCGGGGCGGGTGGGTCAGCCGGCGTCGAGCAGGGCGCGGCGGACGGTGGACAACAGCTGCCCCAGGCCGAAGCCGGCCAGCAGCACCCAGACGGCGGTGGCCATGGTGATGGTGCCGGCCGTCAGGTCGAGGTCGATGAGCCCGGTCAACCCGGCCAGCAGCAGCCCGACCAGGGCGACGCAGACCCGGGTGGGCCGCTCCCCCACGGTGACCGCGCCGATCTCCCGCATCCCGGCGGCGACCGCGCGGGCCCGCACGTACTCGTGCAGCCAGGACAACGCGCCGGCCGCGACGACCAGCGCGCCGGGCGCTCCGATCAGCCAGAAAGCCGCCAGCCAGGCGATCTCACCGAGCCGGTCGGCGACCGAGTCGTAGACGTAGCCGAGCCGGGTGGTCCGGCCGGTGGCGACCGCGACCGCCCCGTCGACACTGTCGGCGACCGAGGCCAACAGCACGAACAGCGCGCCGACGATCGGGCCCTGCGCCGACCGGACGCTGAACAGCGGCACGCACAGGCAGAGCAGCACCCCGCCGACGGTCACCGCGGTCGGGGTCACCCGCAGCCGTCCCAGCACATAGCCGACGTGGTACGCGAAACGCAGCCAGGCCCGGACCACCGGCGCCGCGACCCGGGGGTCGAAGCCACCGTGCAGCCGCGCCCACGCGGTCGCGTACTCGTCCCATTTCAGCTGTGTGCCCACCATCGGTCAACCGTCGCGGCCTGGTCGAGGTGTCGGGGTCGACGCGTTCACACCCGGGCGTCGGCCCGCAGGCTGCGCCACACCTCCCGGGTCGCGGGAGAACGGTTGAGGGTGATGAAGTGGATGCCGGGCACCCCCTCGTCGAGCAACCGGGCGCACATCTCGCTGGCCTGTTCGATGCCGAGCCGGCGGACCGCCTCCGGGTCGTCGGCGACCCGGGCGAACCGCTCGGCCAGCGCGGGCGGGAAGGGCGCTCCGGACAGCTGCACCGAGCGTTCGATGGTGCCGATCTGGGTCACCGGCATCACCCCGGCCAGGATCGGGGTGTCGCAGCCGGCCGCCGCGACCCGGTCGCGCAGCCGCAGGTAGTCGTCGGCGTCGAAGAACATCTGGGTGATGGCGAACTCCGCGCCGGCCCGACACTTACGCACGAAGTGCGCGGTGTCGCTGTCCACGTCGGCCGAGCGGGGATGCTTGTAGGGGAAGGCGGCCACCCCGACGCTGAAGTCGCCGGCCTCCCGGACCAGCCGGACCAGGTCCTCGGCGTAGTCGACGCCCTCCGGGTGCCGGATCCACTCCCCTCCCGGGTCACCGGGCGGGTCCCCACGGACGGCGAGCACGTTGCGCACCCCCACGCCGGCCAGCCGTCCGATCACGTTGCGCAGCTCGGCGACGGAGTGGTTGACGGCGGTCAGGTGGGCCATCGGCAGCAGCGTGGTCTCGGTGGCGATCCGTTCGGTCACCGCGACGGTGGTGTCCCGGGTCGAACCACCGGCCCCGTAGGTGATCGACACGAACGACGGGCGCAACGACTCCAGCTCCCGGATGGCCTGCCAGAGCAGCCGCTCGCCCTGCGCCGTCTTGGGCGGGAAGAACTCGAACGAGAACGTCGGCTGGCGGTCGCGGATCAGCTCCCCGATCGCCGGCTGGGGATTGGGAAGGACAGAGGGAAGACCGAGCGCCACGTGACGACTCTAGCGGGCGACGCGGCCCGACCCCACGCACTTCCCACCAGAGCATCGACACCCGCCGAAACCCGGCCGACCGACGCCGTCGCCACGCGGCGGCGCACGTCGTACCCCCGGGGTGGAAACGTCGTACGCCGGGGGTAGAACGGACGGGCGCGGGTGGCGTCGGTCGGTGCCGACGCCCGGGGTCACGCGCGGGGGTCGGCCACCGTGACCGGCGGCATCCCGGCCGTGCTGTGGGGCGGACGGGCATGGCCGCGTCGACACCCACCGGAGGACCGATGACCCCGTCCGACCCGAGCCTGCTCGGGCCGCTGATCACCCAACTGCGGCTGGCCCGTGGGTGGAGCCAGCAGCGGCTCGCCGACGAGCTGTGCGCCACCGCCGGCACACCCACCCTGACCCGGCACGAGGTGTCCCGGTGGGAACGGGCGGTACGGGTGCCGGGCGACCGCTGGCGACGGCAGCTCGCCGTCGTCCTCGACGCTCCGATCGGGTCGCTGGCCGGCGGCCCGACCCGCGACCGGCAGGCCGCTCCGACCCAGCGGGCCGACCCGACCCGGCGAGCCACTCCCACCCGGCAGGCCGACCCCACCCGGCGAGCCACTCCCACCCGGCGAGCCACCCCGACCCGGCGAGCCACTCCGAAGCCGACCCGGGCCGGCAACGCCGCCCCGGGTCGATGGATCGAGCCGGGTCCGGACGGGCCGACACCGCAGCGGCGGCGGACCGGTCCGACGCCGGGCAAGGGACCGGGGTCGGGCGGCGGTCCCGTGTCGGGCAAGGGACCGGGGTCGGGCGGCCGTCCCGTGTCGGGCAAAGGACCGGGGTCGGGCAACGGTCCGTCCCGTCCGGCGGGACACCCCGGCCGCCCGGTCGGGCGGGGTCGGGGTGGCGACCGGGGTGACGCGCCGAGCCGCTGGTGAGGCGGCGGCGGTGGGGACCGGCTAGCGTCGTGGCGTGACCCACGCTGCTCCCGTCTCCCCTGTCGACCGTGCCGGCCTGCGGCAGCGCGTCGACAAGGCGCTGACCGAGTTCCTGTCCGGCCGGCGCAGCTGGATGGCCGGCATCGACGAGGCACTGGCCCCGATCGCCGAGTCCATCGAGGGGTTCGTGCTCGGTGGCGGCAAGCGGCTGCGTCCGGCCTTCGCGTACTGGGGGTTCCGGGGTGCCGGCGGGGTGGACGCCGACCCGGTGGTGACCGCCCTGGCGGCACTGGAGTTCTTCCAGGCCAGCGCGCTGATCCACGACGACCTGATGGACCGGTCGGACACCCGGCGCGGTGAGCCTGCGGTGCACCGACGGTTCGCCACCCGACACCGGGCGTCCGGCTGGCACGGTGATCCGGACAGCTTCGGCGACGCGGCGGCGATCCTGCTCGGTGACCTCTGCCTGGTCTGGTCCGACGAGCTGCTGCACTCCGCCGGACTGGCCCCGCACACGGTGGCCCGGGCCCGACCGGTCTTCGACGAGATGCGCGGCGAGGTCACCGTCGGGCAGTACCTCGACGTCCTCACCCAGGCGACCGGTGAGGTCTCGCTGGAGCGGGCCGGCAAGGTGGCCCGGTACAAGTCGGCCAAGTACACCGTCGAGCGGCCGTTGCTGCTCGGCGCTGCGCTCGCCGACGCGTCGCCCGACGTGCGTACCGCCTACTCGGCGTACGGGTTGCCGCTCGGTGAGGCGTTCCAGCTCCGCGACGACGTGCTGGGGGTGTTCGGCGACCCGGCGCAGACCGGCAAGCCGGCCGGGGACGACCTGCGCGAGGGTAAGCGCACCTACCTGGTGGCGGCGGCGGTGGAGGTCGCCGACGAGGCCGGCCGGGACCTGCTGCTCAGCCGGCTCGGCGATCCGGAGCTGGACGAGGACGGGGTGGCCCGGCTCCGCGAGCTGATCAGCGCCACCGGCGCGTTGGCCCGCACCGAGCAGCGCATCGTCACCCTCACCGACACCGCCCTGGCCGCCCTGGCCGGCGTCGACCTCGACACCGAGGCCCGCCAGGCCCTGGTCGACCTGGCCATAGCCGCCACCCGCCGCGCCGACTAACCCGCACCCCCTCCCCCGCCTCCCCCGCCGCCCGCCCCTCCCCGCCCGCCCCTCCCCGCCCCGCCCGATCACGTTGATCAAGAGGTTTCGGTCACGAATGGGCCGTCAGATGACCCAAACCTCTTGATCAACTGACCCAAACCTCTTGATCAACGCGGGCGGGGGCAGGGGGGTGGGGGGTGGGGGTGGGGGTGGAAGGGGCGAGGGGTGGGGCGGGGGTCGGGCTAGAAGCCGAGGGCCTGGGCGCGGCGTTTCACCTCGCGGGCGTGGTCGCCGCCGAGGGTGACCGCGCCCGTGCCGCCGGAGAGGGTGTCGTCGGGCTCGTAGAGCCAGCGCAGGGCGGCCTCGTCGTCGTAGCCGGCGTCGGCGAGCAGGTTGAGCACGCCGGGCAGGTGCTTGAGCACCGTCTTGTTGGCCACCAGGTCGGCGGGGATCCGGCGGACGCCGTCGCGGCGGACGGCGATCAGCTCGCGGTCCCGGATCATCTGGTGGACCTTGCTGATCGACAGGTCGAGCCGCTCGGCGACGTCGGGGAGGGTGAGCCACTCGGCCGGGTCGCGGGGGCCGCCGAGGTCGCTGTCGGCAGGCTGGTCGGCGGGTACGGAATCGGTCACCGGACCACCCTGCCACGTCACCCGGCCACCCGTGCAGCGGCACCCCGTCGGGCCTGGGTGAGCGCGCCGGGACGGACCGGCGGGGACCCCGGCTGTAGCATCCTGTTCAACCTTCACCCTCAGGACACATAGACTCCCTGCCGATGGACATACAGGTCGCCGACACGTTGCTGGGCTCGCTGCTCGACGGGCGCTACCGCATTCGCGGCCGCGTGGCCCGTGGCGGCATGGCGACCGTGTACACCGCCACCGACGAGCGCCTGGAGCGTACCGTCGCGGTGAAGATCATCCACCCGTCCCAGGCCGCCGAGGCGCGGTCGCGGCTGGCGGGCTTTCCGGACCGGTTCACCGACGAGGCCAAGGCCATCGCCCGGCTGACCCACCCCAACGTGGTCGCCGTCTACGACCAGGGCACCCACCAGGGGCTGCCCTACCTGGTGATGGAGTACGTCCGGGGTCGCACCCTGCGTGAGGTGCTCGCCGAACGCCGCCGGCTGAACCCCGACGAGGCGCTTGCGATCATGGAGCAGATGCTCGCCGCGATCGCCGCCGCGCACCGGGCCGGACTGGTCCATCGTGATGTCAAGCCGGAGAACGTGCTGGTGGCCGAGGCGCCCACCGGCGGGGTCGCCAATCTGGTCGACAGCGTGGTCAAGGTCGCCGACTTCGGCCTGGCCCGCGCGGTGGAGGCCAGCGCCGAGGAGGGCGACGGCAACCAACTGATGGCGACCGTCGCGTACGTGGCGCCGGAGCTGGTCACCGACGGACGCGCCGATCCCCGTACCGACGTCTACTCGGCCGGCATCGTGCTGTTCGAGATGCTCACCGGCCGGGTGCCGTACGACGGGGACCGCCCGGTCGACGTGGCCTGGCAGCACGTCGACCGGGACGTCCCGGCCCCGTCGGTCCTGGTGCCGGGCCTGCCCCGGGTGCTCGACGAGTTGGTCGCCCGGGCGACCCGACGGGACCCGGGCGCGCGTCCGGCCGACGCGGGCGCCCTGCTGGCCGAGGTGCAGGTGGCCCGGGACGACCTGGGCAACCCGAACGCGCACACCGCCGTGCTGGGTCGGGTGGCCGAGGAGTTGCCGGCGGTGGCCCAGCCGACGATGGTGGTCGCGGCGGTCACCCCGGTCACCCGGCCGACCTGGGCGCGGCTGCCCGAGCCGGCCACCCCGCAGCGCCCGCACCGACGCCGGGCCGCCGAGAGCGCCGGCCTGGGGTCCCGCCTGGCGGAGCTGCGTACCCGGGTGATGGGCACCCCGCGCGGCCGGCTGTCGGTGGCGGCGGCCGTGGTGGTGGTCGGCCTGCTCGCCGCGATGGGCGGCTGGTGGGTGGGGGTGGGCCGGTACACGGTCGCGCCGCAGCTGGTGAACCTCAGCCGGGCCGACGCGCAGGCGCAGGCGGACCGGGCGGGTTTCCAGCTCGACTTCGCCGCGCCGCGCTACGACGAGAAGATCCCCCGCGACGGGGTGGTCGCCCAGGACCCGGGTTCGGCCGCCAAGATCCTCAAGGGTGGCACCATCACGGTGACCCTCTCCCTCGGCCCGGAGCGGTTCCCGCTGCCGGACGTCGTCGGCAAGGAGTTCGGCCTGGCCGAGGCCGACCTGACCGGCGCGAAGCTGGTGGTCGCCAAGGGCAGCCCCCGCTATGACGACAACCTGCCGGCCGGGGTGGTGGTGGACACCAACCCGAAGGTGGGCACCGAGGTCAAGCCGGGCACGAAGGTGACCGTCATCCTCAGCCGGGGCCGCGCCCCGATCACCGTGCCCGACCTGGTCGGCAAGAGCCTCAACGACGCCCGGTCCGCGTTGTCCCGGCTCGGGCTGGTGGTGGCCGAGACGACCTACAAGGAGTCCGACAAGCCCCGCGACGAGGTCCTCGGGCAGAGCCCGGCCGACGGTGCGGGCGTGGAGAAGGGCACCAAGGTCAAGCTGGAGGTCAGCAAGGGCCCGCCGCAGGTGACCGTCCCACGGGTCGTCGACCTGCCCTGCCAGCAGGCCAAGCAGCAGTTGGAGGGGGCCGGGTTCACGGTGAACGTCCAGTTCAACCCCAACGGCACCGTCCGGTTCCAGAACCCGGGCGAAAACTCGCAGGTGCCGCCGGGCACCCCGGTCACCCTGGGCTGCCTGTGAGCACCCGCCGGCCGGTCGGCTCGCACACCCCCACCTCGGGTGGGCTGGCCAGGGCCGCCCTGCCGTACGTGGACGCGGCCGGCTCCCAGGTGGTGCAGGTCTACGTCGCCAACTCGCGGGGCTGGGCGTTGCCGCCGGGCGACCCGGCTCAGGACGCACTGTTCGCCGAGGGTTGCGCCGCCCGGGGCGTGCCCGTCTACATCCACGCGTCGCTGCTGGTGAACCTCGGCTCGCCCACCCCGGCGACGGTGGAGAAGTCGACGCAGACGCTGGCGCACGCGCTGCGCCGGGGGCGGGCGATCGGCGCCCGGGGCGTGGTGTTCCACGCCGGTAGCGCGGTCGACGCCGGTTACGCCGAGACCGCCCTGCGGCAGGTACGCGAGTCGCTGCTGCCACTGCTCGACGAGATCACGGCCGGCGGCGGTCCGCTGCTGCTGGTGGAGCCGAGCGCCGGTGGCGGCCGGTCACTGGCCTCCCGGGTGGAGCACCTCGGCCCCTATCTGGACGCGGTCGACCGGCATCCGGGGCTGGGCGTCTGCTTCGACACCTGCCACGCCTGGGCGGCCGGGCACGACCTGGCCGTGCCGGGCGGCATGACGGCGACCCTGGACACCCTGGTCGCCACGGTAGGGGCGGACCGGCTGAAGCTGATCCACGCCAACGACTCCAAGGACCTGTGCGGCTCCACCCGGGACCGGCACGAGAACATCGGCAAGGGCAACATCGGCGAGCCCGCCTTCGCCGAGCTGATGACCCACCCGGCGACCGCCGGCGTCCCCGTCGTCGTGGAAACCCCCTCGGACAAACACGAGGGCCACGCCACCGACATAGCCACCCTCACCCGCCTCCAAACCCCCTGACCCCCACCCCCGCACGCCCTCCCACCCGCCGCCCCCGACTCGCCGCCCCCGACTCGGCGTCCCCGGCTCGCCGTCCCCGGTGATCAAGAGGTTCGCGTCAAGTTTGATCTCCAGGCTGACGCAAACCTCTTGATCAACGCCCGACGGCGCGGAGGGTGCGGAGGGTGGAAGGGTGCGGGCAGCGCCGGTGGGAGGTCAGGGGGTTAGGAGGTGGGGGAGGATCTTGGTGGCGTGGTCGATGGCGGCGTCGTCGAGGTCGAGGTGGGTGACCAGGCGGGCGGTACGGGGGCCGAGCACCGACAGCAGCACCCCCTCGGCGCGGGCGGCGGCGGCCAGGGCCCGCGCGTCGAGCCGGTGCCCGGTCAGGTCCAACGGGACGATGTTGGTGCGTACCGGACCGGCGAGCACCCCGCACGGGGCGAGCGCCTCGGCGAGCCGGGCGGCGCGGGCGTGGTCGTCGGCGAGCCGGTCGAGATGGTGGGCCAGGGCGTACCGGCCGGCGGCGGCGAGCACCCCGACCTGCCGCATCCCGCCCCCCATCCGCTTGCGCAGGAACCGGGCCCGGTCGATCCGCTCGGCGCTGCCCACGACCAGCGAGCCGACCGGTGCGCCGAGGCCCTTGGACAGGCAGACCGACAGGGTGTCGAAGAGTGCGCCGTACTCGTGCAGCGGCACCCCGTCGGCGACGTGCGCGTGCCAGATCCGGGCGCCGTCGCAGTGCAGGGCGAGACCGGCGGTGTCGGCGACCCGGCGCAGCTCCCGCAGGATCGCCAGCGGGATCACCCCACCACCACCCCGGTTGTGGGTCTGCTCCACGGCGATCGCCCGGGTCGGCACCGCGAAGTAGCCGTCCGGCCGGATCATCGCCGCCACCACGCCCGGGTCGAGGTCCGCGCCGACGGCCGGCCAGGTCCGGGTGGAGATCGCACCGTACGCCGCCGCCGCGCCGACCTCGTACGTGACCACGTGCGCGTCGGCGTCGCAGAGCAGTTCGTCACCCGGTGCGACGACCAGTTGCAGGGCGATCTGGTTGGCCATCGAGCCGGTCGGGGCGTAGAGCGCCGCCTCGTGCCCGAAGAGCGCGGCGACCTCGGCCTCCAACGCGTTGACCGTCGGGTCCTCGGCGTAGACGTCGTCGCCGACCTCGGCGGCGGCCATCGCTTCGCGCATTCCGGCGGTGGGCCGGGTCACCGTGTCGGAGCGCAGGTCCACCAGCGGGCCCGGGTCGCCGGGGCGGCCGGAACGCGCCGGGCCCGGCCCGCCCGTCGGGTCACCGGCGAGGTCGGCCGGATGGTCAGCCACGGAGCATCTCCGCGACCAGGAAGGCCAGCTCCAGCGACTGCTGGGTGTTAAGCCGGGGGTCGCAGGCGGTCTCGTACCGGCCGGGCAGGTCGAGGTCCTCGATGCCCTGGGCGCCGCCGAGGCACTCGGTGACGTCCTCACCGGTCAGCTCGACGTGGATGCCGCCGGGGTGGGTGTCCAGCCCCCGGTGCACCTCGAAGTAGCCGAGCACCTCGTCGACGATCCGGTCGAAGTGCCGGGTCTTGTAGCCGTTCGACGACTCGTGGGTGTTGCCGTGCATCGGGTCGCACTGCCACACCACCTTCGCCCCGGCGGCGGTGACCTTGGCGACGATCGGCGGCAGCGCGTCGCGGACCTTGTGGTTGCCCATCCGGCTGATCAGGGTGAGCCGGCCCGGGATGTTCTCCGGGTTGAGCTTCTCGCACAGCTCGATCGCCTCGTCCGGGGTGGTCGTCGGGCCGAGCTTCACCCCGATCGGGTTGGCGATGCGGGAGATGTAGTCGATGTGCGCGCCGTCGAGCTGCCGGGTCCGCTCGCCGACCCACAGGAAGTGCCCGGACAGCCCGTACGCCCGGCGGTCGGAGACCCGGGTGAGCGCCCGGTCGTACTCCAGGGCCAGCGCCTCGTGGGAGCAGTAGAGGGTGACGGTACGCAGCGCGTCGTCCTCGGTCATCCCGCAGGCCCGGATGAACGCGATGGCCCGGTCGATCTCCCGGGCGATCGCCTCGTAGCGCTCCCCCGCCGGGGAGTTCTTCACGAAGCCCTTGTTCCAGTCGTGCACCGCGTGCAGGTCGGCCAGTCCGCCGGCCAGGTAGGCGCGCAGCATGTTCATCGCGGCGGCCGAGTTCGCGTACGCCCGGATCATGCGCTGCGGGTCGGCGACCCGGGCGGCCGGATCGGCCTCCAGCGCGTTGATCATGTCGCCGCGGTAGGCGGGCAGGCCCCGGGCGTCGGTCGGCAGCGACCGGGGCTTGGTGTACTGGCCGGCGACCCGGGCCACCTTCACCACCGGCAGGGACGCGCCGTAGGTGAGCACGATCGCCATCTGGAGCAGGGTGCGGGCGTTGGCCAGCAGGTGGCTCTCGGTGTTGTCGGCGAAGGTCTCGGCGCAGTCACCGCCCTGGAGCAGGAACGCCTTGCCCTCGCAGACCAGGGCGAGCTTGCGCCGCAGCTGGTCGACCTCGTAGGGGGCGACCACCGAGGGCACGGTGTCGAGCACCTTGCACACCTCGGCGACCTGGGCCGGGTCGGACCACGGCGGGGTCTGCTGACGGGGCAGTTCGCGCCACCGGTCGAGGCCGAGCGCGGCGTCCTCGGCCGAGTCGACGGTGGGGCGGCTGGTCTGCAGCCCGGGGCTGCTCACGGCGGGGTAGCTCAGCTGATGCCACTCATGGCGCATGGGAGAAAGCGTACGGCGACGGTCCGGACGCCGCGCCCCCGAGGGGCGGGGTTCCGGAAGGTGGGAGTCAGGGGGTGACCGACGGTGCCGGGGTGTGCCCGCCGGGCTCCTCGCCCGCGATGCACCAGTCCGCGCCGTCGCGGGTGACGGTGAACAGCAGCGGCCGGGTGGTCTTCTTCGACCCCACCGACACGGTCACGGTGGTGCTGACCTCCTGGCCCCGGGAGCCGGCCCGGATGTCGGTGATCCTCGCGGCGGGCACCGTGAAGTGGTCGGCGAAGTCACCGTTCGGCCCGGTCGCGGCGGCGTCGAAGCCCGCCTGCATCGTCGCGCAGAGCTGGTTGCGGCCGGCGGCCGGGTCCTTGGCCGCCATCGCGTCGAGGTACGCCTGCACCCGCTCGCGGGCCTTGGCGGACGCCTCCTGGACGGGCACCCTGGTGGGCCCGCCGTCGGCCTCGTCGTCCCCCCCGAGACCGCAGCCGAGCAGGGCGAACGGCAGCAGGGCCAGCGGTACGACGCCGACGGTGCGGAACCTGCGGCCCATGCGTCCTCCCCGGGTGCGGATGTCGACCGGCCCCTGGGGCGGTTGTCGACCGGATGCCGAGCGGCGAGTCTGCCACACCGCACCCGTGCGGTGGCAACCCGTCACGGCCGCGCCGCCCGAGCCGGCCGGCGTTTCGTCCGACGGGACCGCCCGACGCCGGAAGCTGACCACCCTACCCGGCACGGGCCGACCCGGACGGGCGTCGGACGGGCCCCGGCCGCAGCCGGGCGGGGAGGGACCGGTGGCCGGTCCCTCCCCGCGCGGGTGGCGCGTCGGGCGCTCGGCTCAGCCGAGGCCGCCCTTGATGGCGCCGATCAGCTCACCGTTGCTCGTGTCGCCGGAGAGCTCCCAGAAGAACGCGCCGCCGAGGCCCTGGTTCTTCGCGTAGGTCATCTTGCCGCCGATGGTGGCCGGGGTGTCGTAGCTCCACCAGTTGCTGCCGCACTTGGCGTACGCGGTGCCGGCGATGGTGCCGGTGGCCGGGCAGGTGTTCTTCAGCACCTTGTAGTCCTCGATGCCCGCCTCGTAGGTGCCGGGGGCCGCGCCGGTGGCGGTGCCGCCCGGGGCGGCCTGGGTCACCCCGGTCCAGCCCCGACCGTAGAAGCCGACGCCGAGCAGGAGCTTGTTGGCCGGTACGCCCTTGGACTTGAGCTTCTGGATCGCCGCGTCGGAGTTGAAGCCCTGCTGCGGGATCCCGGTGTACGAGGTGAGCGGCGAGTGCGGGGCGGTGGGACCCTGGGCGTTGAACGCGCCGAAGTAGTCGTACGTCATCGGCATCAGCCAGTTGAGGTTGCCCACCGCACCGGCGTAGTCGGTGGCGTCGATCTTGCCGCCGTTGCTGCCGTCGGCCGTGATCGCGGCCGTGACCAGGGCCGACGAGCCGAACTTGGCCCGCAGCGCGGAGATCACGTTCTTGAACGCGTTCGGGCCGCTGCTGTCACAGCTCAGACCGCAGGCGTTGGGGTACTCCCAGTCGACGTCGATGCCGTCGAAGACGTCCGCCCAGCGCGGGTCCTCGACCAGGTTGTAGCAGCTGTCGGCGAACGCGGCCGGGTTCTGCGCGGCCTGGGTGAAGCCACCCGACCAGGTCCAGCCGCCGAAGGACCAGATCACCTTGAGGTGCGGGTACATCTTCTTGAGCTTGCGCAGCTGGTTGAAGCTGCCGCGCAGCGGCTGGTCCCAGGTGTCGGCGACGCCGTCGACGCTGTCCGCCGCCGTGTACGCCTTGTCGTAGTCGGCGTAGCTGTCCCCGATCGTGCACCGACCGCCGGTGGTGTTACCGAAGGCGTACAGGATGTGGGTGAGCTTGGCGGCGGAGCCGCTGGTGGCGATGTTCTTGACGTGGTAGTTGCGGCCGTAGACGCCCCATTCGGCGAAGTAGCCGACGACCTTCTTGTCCCCACTGGGCGGGGTGGTCGTGGGTGGCGGGGTCGTCGGGGGCGGGGTCGTCGGCGGGGCGGTGGTGGGCGGGGCCGTGGTGGGCGGCGGGGTCGTCGGCGGCTTCGTGGTGGGCGGGGTGCCGCCGCCGCACGACGCGCCGTTGATCGTGCAGTTCAGCGGCGCCTTGTACGGCCCGGTGCCGTTGTAGCCCCAGCTGAAGCTGGCCCCCGGGGCGAGCGGCCCGGCCCAGCTCTTCTTCACCGCCACGTAGTGGTTGCCGCTGCTGGTGACGTCGGCGTCCCAGAAGCTGCTGATGGTGGTGCCGGACGGCAGGTCGAACTCGATGCGCCAGGTGCTGACGCTGGCGCTGGAGCCGTTGGCCACGGTGACCCGCCCTTCGTGGCCGGTCCCCCAGTCCTGGGCCGAGGCGAATG
The DNA here is from genome assembly GCF_040649765.1 of Micromonospora sp. NPDC048894. NCBI lineage: Bacteria > Bacillati > Actinomycetota > Actinomycetes > Micromonosporales > Micromonosporaceae > Micromonospora > Micromonospora sp. NPDC048894. The sequence goes on from NZ_JBEZFY010000006.1 coordinate 40,897, forward strand.
TCGCGGTGACGCTTCCGGCGCCGAACGCCGAGGTCACCGGTACCGCCGCCACGGTCAGCGCCATGACGGCGCCGGCCCAGAGGGCGCGGCGGAGCGATCTCTTCATGAGGCGCCTCCTCAAACAGTTAGGAAACTTTCCAAATCGATGGGGAGACGCTACTCACACCGTCATCACTTCGTCAAGATGCGCATCCGTCGATTCGTCACCGGCCCGGGGCGACGGGACGAGCAGCGGACCCGCCGGCGGGACGAGCAGCGAAGCGGGCGGCGGGACGAGCAGCGAAGCGGGCGGCGGGACGAGCAGCGAAGCGGGCGGCGGCCCGGGCGCTAACCTCGCCACATGACCGTCTTCGACATCGAGATCGACGCCCTGGCCGGTGGCCCGGCCGACCTGGCCGGCTACCGGGGCCGGGCACTGCTGGTGGTGAACGTGGCCTCCCGCTGCGGCCTCACCCCGCAGTACGCCGCCCTCCAGGCGCTGGCCACCGAGTACGCCGACCGGGGCCTGGTGGTGCTCGGCGTACCGTGCAACCAGTTCGCCGGGCAGGAACCCGGCACGGCCGCCGAGATCGGCGAATTCTGCCAGGTCAACTATCGCGTCACCTTTCCGCTGACCGAGAAGGTCGACGTCAACGGCCCGGCCCGGCACCCCCTCTACGCGGCGCTGGTCGACACTCCCGACGCCGAGGGGCACGACGGCGACGTCCGGTGGAACTTCGAGAAGTTCCTGGTCGCCCCGGACGGCACCGTCGCCGCCCGGTTCGCGCCGACCGTCACGCCGGACTCGGCCGAGCTACGCGCCGCCATCGAGAAGGTTCTCCCCGCCTGAAGGCTCGCCCCTGCTTCCGGGTCGCACCGTCCGGGTCGGTCCCGTTCCGGGGCCGCCCACCGGTCCGACCCGGACGGTTCGGGCCGACCGCCGGCCGAGCCCCCGTCGGCCGGCTCACCCCTACCCGCCGGGCGCCGCCCACGACGCGGACCGCCCTGCCCCCACAAGGGTCTCCTCGCGCCCTTTCGAGCTGACGACACCAACGAGTCACCCCGCCCGGACAGGACGACACCCCACTCCCCCGCGTAGGAAGCCGGGCCGAGTCGACCGCGAACCCCGACCTACGCCGAGCAGCGCCGTCCGGACCCCGGTGGGGACACGCCACGTGATTTCCACCGGTCCCGACGACCCACCCCGGCCGGGAGTCCCGGGCCGGCCGGGGTGGACCAGCACACGCTGCGGGCGCGGTCTGCGTCGACGACACCCGTCCAGCCCCCGTCCAGACGCCGAGCGGCCGGACGGGGGCCGTCGGAGCCGGGCCGGACAGCGAGTCGTCAACGTCATCAGCTCGAAAGCGTCCGCGACGGCATCGGCAGGAGGGCAGACGCCCGGCACTCGACCGGACGGCCCGACCACGCCCGCAAGCCAACCCACCCACGCCCGCAAGCCGGCCGACCCGCACCCCGGAAGCCAGCCGGAACAGGGACACCTGCGGACCCGACCCGGCCGGACAGGATGCCGCAGACCCACCCGACGGCCGTGACCGCGCCGACCCGGGCGGGGCGACGCGGTCACGGTGGAGCCGGCGGGACGCGGTTCAGGTCAACCGGCGGCGGAGCGGAAGACCGGGTAGTAGCCGCCGGACTGCCCGGCCGCCGTCGGGTGGTACGAGACGCCGAGGTTGGCGAAGTTCAACGCGTGCAGCCACTTCTCGCCGTAGCTGCACAGCTGGTGACCGACGAAGATGGACCGTACGTCGGCGAACGTGAAGCCGGCCGAGGTGGCGGCGGTGCGGGTGATGTCGTCGATCAGGTTGATGCCTTCGTTGATCTTCGCGCGGGAGTTCGCGCTGAGCCCCACGCAGACGGTGCCGAGCTGGTAGAAGACCGGGTAGCCGACGACCACCACCCGGGCCGACGGCGCACGCGACCTGATCCCGTTGTAGACGGTGGCGAGCTTGGCGGGCAGTTCCGCGCGGGCCTTGTTCTCGGCGGCCTGCACGGCCGCGACACACTGGGTCTCCCCCTGGAGCACGCAGGTCGACATGATCGTGGTGAACCCGACGTCGTTGCCACCGATGGTGACGCTGACCAGGGTGGTGGTCGAGGTCAGCGCGGAGAGCTGGTTGTTGACCACGTCGGTGGTGGTCGCGCCGGAGCAGGCCACCGACTTGTACGAGGCCGGCTTGATGTTGGTGTTGTACAGCGCCGGGTACGCGTTGGTGCTGCGCTGACAGGAGCCGCTCTCGGAGGTGTAGCTGCCGGCGCCGACACCGGAGGCGTACGAGTCGCCGAGGGCCACGTACCGGTCGGTGGGGGCGGCCTGGACGGGCACCGCCGCGCCGAGGGTCACGCCGATGGACGCCGCGAGACTCACGGCGAGGGTCACGAGTCGGGATCTCCGCACGTCGCACTCCTGGGGGTTAGGAAGTGGTGGTGGGAGATAGATATCACTCAATCATGTGTTTACGGAAGATTATCGATGGGCAACAGGGGTTACTAGGGGTTCATCCGCACGTGACGTCGCCGTCGGACAGACGACCCGGCCGGGCCGACGTGGACGGTCGACATCCGGCGCACAACCCATCGGTCAGGTCGGGAATACCCACCCACGCCGGCCGGTTGGTCACCGGCATGACAACTGTGGGACTCATCGGCAGCGGCAACATCGGCAGCACCCTGGCCCGGCTGGCGGTCACCGCCGGACATGACGTGGTGCTCAGCAACTCACGCGGCCCGGAGACGCTCAAGGACCTGGTCGACGAGTTGGGCATACGGGCCCGGGCGGCCACCCCGGCCGAGGCGGCGGCAGCGGGCGACCTGGTGGTGGTCACCATCCCGCTGCGCGCCTACCGGGAGGTGCCGGCCGCGCCGCTCGCCGGCAAGACCGTCATCGACACCAACAACTACTACCCGGAGCGCGACGACAGCTTCCCGGAGCTGGACGACGAGTCGACCACCACCAGCGAGCTGCTCCAGCGGCACCTGCCGGAGTCGCAGGTGGTCAAGGCCTTCAACAACATCTACTTCAAGCACCTGCTCGCGCTGGCCCGCCCGGCGGGGGCCACCGACCGCACCTCGCTGCCGGTCGCCGGGGACGACGCCGCGGCCAAGGCCGAGGTCACCGCGTTCATCGACTCCGTCGGGTACGACACCGTCGACGTGGGGCCGCTCGCCGAGGGCTGGCGGTTCCAGCGGGACACCGCCGCGTACGGCGTCTTCTACACCGCCGACCCGGCGGCCGGCTACGAACAGCCGGGCCTGCCGACCGACGCGCAGCGGCTGCGCGACGCCCTGGCCGCCGCCCGCCGCTACGCCGACGTCTGACCGGTACCACCACCGCGCCGGCCGGGACGGCAGCCGCGAGGCCCGTCCCGGCCGGTGCGGCCGGCGGGCGGCCCCCCGTGTCAGCGAGGAGCCTGCCACTCGTCGGCCAGCACCGCCCACACCTCCATGTCCACCCGGCCCGCCGGCCCCCGAGCGACCTGACGCAGGGTGCCCTCGTGCCGCATGCCGAGCCGCCGGGCCACCGCGATGCTGCGGACGTTGCCGACGCTGGTCCGCCACTCGACCCGGTGGATGCCGCGTTCCCGGATCGCCCAGTCCACGATCCGGGTCGCCGCCCGGGTCACCAGGCCCCGACCCTCGGCGGCCGGCTCCAGCCAGCAGCCCGCCTCCGCCACCCCCGTCGCCGTGCTGAACGACACGAACAGCACCCCGCCGACCAGGACGCCGTCGAGCCAGATCCCCCAGATGCCCCCGGCGTCGTCGGCCCACTTGTCGGCCGACCGACGCAGCACCCGGCGGGCCGCCTCCAGGTCGGTGGCCACGAAGGACGTACCCACCCACGGGGCGATGTGTGCCCGGGCCCGGTCCAGGTGGGCCAGGAACTCCTCGGCCTGCCACGGTGCGAGCGGACGCAGCTCGGCGTCCCCGGTCAGCGGTAGTGCGAACATCCGTCAGTTCCTCCGGTGTGCGACCGGCAGGCTCAGCCGCAGCGTGGGCCCGGGAGTGGGGACGAAGCCCAGCGACCGGTAGAGCGGCTCGCCGTCGGTCGAGGCCCGCAGGTCGACCTTGCCGACCCCGCGCTGCCGGTACCAGTCCAGCAATGCCTCCAGGCAGGCCCGGGCGTAGCCGCGCCGACGGTGCACCGGCTCGGTGGCCACGTTGAAGACGTACCCGGTCAGGCCGTCGGGGTTGCCGGGGCCGCCGAGACGCTGCTCGATGGTCCCGGTCGCGCAGGCCGCCAGGACGCCGGGCCGGGCCGGGTCGTCGACGACGAAGACCGCCATCAGGTCGGCCGGCTCGGCCAGCCGTCGGTGCAGCACCTCCCGGGACGCCTGCTGCCAGGGCCCCGGCGCCGGGTCCAACTGGTCGATGTCGGCCAGCATCACCCCACGCAGGCGAACGATCTCACCAGCGTCGGCGACCACGGCCCGTCGAACGTTGATCACGAACGGACGGTACCGGATGCCCCGGGCGGACCGCCGACCCGAACCGCGCCGACCCGGGACCGCCCGACCGGAAACGACGGAACCGGCCCGGAACCGCGCCGACCGGAAAGTGCCGGAACACGACGTCCGGCCAACTTGCCATCGGGTCCCACTCACGGGACGCTGGGGGTCGGGACCGACACCACCTCGGAGGCGAGATGCCCCAGCTCCCCACCGTGCCGCGTCGGCTGCTCGCCGCCGCCGGCACGCTCCTGCTCGGCACCGCGCTGGCCACCATCGGCATCACGCCCGCCGGGGCGGCGGCCGGCGACGTCGGCTACGTCCGGCTCGCCCACCTCTCCCCCGACACCCCGGCCGTGGACGTCTACCTCTCCGCCCCCGGCAGCGCCGCACCGCAGGTCTTCCCCGCCGTCGGCTACGGCGTCGTCTCCCGCTACCTGCCCCTGGCCGTCGGCCGCTACGCGGTGGCGATGCGGCAGGCCGGCACCCCGGCCAGCGAACCCCCGGTGCTCACCACCGAGGTGGACCTCGGCGCGGGCGAGGCGTACACGGTGGCCGGGGTGGGCCGTTACGCCGACCTGGGCCTGCGGGTGCTCGCCGACGACCTCACCGCCCCGGCCCCCGGCCAGGCGAAGGTACGGGTCGTCCACGCCTCCGTACGCGCCCCGGTGGTCGACGTGACGGCCGACGACGGGCCGACCATCGCCGACGCCGTCCGGTTCGCCACCACCACCAACTACCGGCAGGTCGAGCCGGGTCGTTGGCGGCTGCGCCTCGGCGGCGGCAGCGGCCCGAGCACCGACGCCGAGGTGACCCTCACCGGTGGGCGGGTCTACTCGCTGCTGGTGCTCGACGGCAAGCGGGGCGGACTCACCACCGAGCTGCGCGAGGACGCCCGGGGCGGCGGGGTCGCCCCGGCCGGTGGCGTGCCGGCGGGAGCGGGAGGGCTGGCCGGGGACGGGCCCGGGGCGTACCCGATGGTGGCCGGCGGGGTGCTCGCGGGGGCCGTGGTGGTGGGGGCGACGGTGCTGGCGCGGCGACGGCGGCGACCGGTCTGGTGACTGGGCCCGGCTTCGCGATCCGCCGGCACCGCGCCCGCCGGACGCCGGCCGCCGCCCTGGTCGCGGCCGGGGCGGTGCTCTGTTTGGCCGCCGGCACCGGCGTCGGCCTGGCCACCGACACGCGCCTGACCAGCGACTCCGCCCGCCCGGCCGACCCGGCCGGCGCCTGGCAGCCCGGCTGCGCGGCCGGTTGCGCCACCAGCGCCGGCACCCCCCGCGCCACCCCGACACCGCCCACCCGGGTACGCGTGGCGCGGATCGGCGTCGACTCCCCACTCACCGCCCTCGGGCTTGACCGGGCCGGCATCCTGGTCCCCCCGGCGGACTTCACCCGGGCCGGCTGGTACGGCGGCGGCCCCGCGCCGGGCGACCCGGGACCGGCGGTGATCGCCGGGCACCTCGACTCGCGGCGCGGCCCGGCCGTCTTCGCCCGCCTCGGCGAACTGCGCCCCGGCGACCGGATCGAGGTGTGGCGGGGCGGACGACGGGTGCCGTTCCGGGTCACCGGCGCGCTGCGCACCCCGAAGGACGCCTTCCCCACCGCCACCGTGTACGGCCCGACGCCCGGCCCCGAGCTACGCCTGATCACCTGCGGCGGCGACTTCGACCGACGGGTCGGCCACTACCGGGACAACGTGGTGGTCTTCGCCGTCGCCGACGCACCGGCCGATCCCCTCCCCCGCTCCGCCGCCGACTGACTCACCCGGCCACCCGCCGAGCTGACCTGCCCCGGGTGTCGCGCGCGATCTTGGAGTTCTGGTGCCGATTTCACGGTGATACACCCCTTTTGCAACCCACCACAACTCCATGATCGACGCGGAGGGGTGGGGCGCGGGGGTGGGGAGGGGCGGAGGGTGGGGGTGGGGGGTTAGCGGATGGGGCGGCGGCCGGCGAAGCCGCACTCGACGCGGTGGAACCAGCGGACGTCGGGGTCACCCTCCAGCCAGCACCAGAGCACCGCCCGGCCCTCGTGTTCGCCGGGGAAGTCGAGCAGCACCGGGGCGATCCCCTTGACCTGGATGTCGTGCGAGTTCAGCTCCTCCAGCACGCCGTGCAGCCGGGCCTCCAGGGCCTTGACCTCGGCCCGGCCGCCCAGCGCCGACATCCCCGGGCCGGCCAGGTCGGCCCGCAGCTCGGCCAGGTCGGCCCGGATGCCGATCAGCTCGTCGATGCGGGGGTGCAGGGTGGCGACCAGGTACCGCGCCTGGGCGAGAGTGAACACGGGGCCAGTATGGGGCACCCGGGTGATCCGCACCGACCCGTCCGCCGGCTTCAGTCGGCCCGGAGGCGTCCGAACCGACCCGTCGACGTCCGAAGCGCTCGGCAGGCGTGCCGACATGCCGGAGCCGAGGTGGAAGGTCCAGTTGTCCCAGCCGCCGTTGGCGACCGGTTCGACCGGCAGTTCGGCCCAGTGCGGAAACTGGGTGGCGACGAGGCGGCGCACCTGCGCCACGTCGACGACGACCCGTTCGGGTGGCGGACCGAGATCCGGAATGCCGTCGGCCCCCGCCCCTGACACGGCGAGCCCGGGTCAGTCGGCCTGGGCGGCGAGTTCGCGGGCGCGGTCGCGGGCGGCTTCCAGCGCCGCCAGCAGCGCCGCGCGTACCCCGTGTTTCTCCAGCTCGCGGACGGCGGAGATGGTGGTGCCGGCCGGCGAGGTGACCGCCTCGCGGAGCTTGACCGGGTGTTCGCCGGAGTCGCGCAGCATCACAGCCGAACCGATCGCGGTCTGCACGATCAGCTCGTGCGCCACCTGCCGGGGCAGGCCGAGCAGGATGCCGGCGTCGATCATGGCTTCGACCAGCAGGTAGAAGTAGGCCGGGCCGGAGCCGGAGAGGGCGGTGACCGCGTCCTGCTGCGACTCGGGCACCCGCAGGGTCGCCCCGAGCGGGGCGAACATCTCCTCGGCCAGGGCCAGGTGTTCGCCGGTGGCGTGGGCGCCGGCCGAGATGGCGCTCATCGCCTGGTCGACCAGGGCCGGGGTGTTGGTCATCACCCGGACCACCGGGGTGCCCTCGGGCAGCCGGCGGCTGAAGAAGCTGGTGGGCAGCCCGGCGCAGAGCGAGACGACCAGCTTGTCGGCCGGCACCTTGGGGCCGATCTCGTCCAGCAGGACCCCTGCGTCCTGGGGTTTCACCGCGATCGCCAGCACCGCCGCCTCGGTCACGGCGGTCAGGTTGTCGACCACCCGTACGCCGTACCGGGTGGCCAGTTCCTCGGCCCGGACGGGTCGGCGGGCGGTCGCCAGCAGGCGCTGCGCCGGCCAGCCGGACCGCAACAGCCCGGAGAGCACCAGCTCGCCGATCTTTCCCGCCCCGATCACCGCGACGGTGTGTCTCGCCGACCCCATGTCACCCTTCCGTCCCGCTCGTCCGGTCCCGTGCCCCTTCCCCTCCGGCGCTGCGGAGGGGAAGGGGATGGGCTGCGATCAGCTGCCGAAGAAGACCTCGGCCTCGTCGTAGCGCTCGACCGGGACGGTCTTCAGCTCGCGGGTGGCCTCGGCCAGCGGCACCCGGACGATGTCCGTGCTCTGCATCGCGACCATCTTGCCCCAGTCACCCTCGTGCGCGGCGTCGATGGCCTGGAGGCCGAGCCGGGTGGCGAGCACCCGGTCGAACGCGGTCGGGGTGCCGCCGCGCTGGATGTGCCCGAGCACGACGGTGCGGGCCTCCTTGCCGGTCTTGGCCTCCAGCTGCTCGGCCAGCCACTGGCCGATGCCACCCAGCCGGACGTGCCCGAAGGCGTCCAGCTCCTGGTTGTGCAGGACCATCTGGCCGTCCAGCGGCTGGGCGCCCTCGGCGACCACGACGATCGGGGCGTACTGGTGCTGGAAGCGCTTCTCGACGTAGCCGGCGACCTGGTCGACGTCGAACTTGCGCTCCGGCAGCAGGATCACGTTGGCGCCGCCGGCGAGGCCGGCGTGCAGGGCGATCCAGCCGGCGTGCCGGCCCATCACCTCGACGACGAGGGTGCGGTGGTGGCTCTCCGCGGTGGTGTGCAGCCGGTCGATCGCCTCCATGGCGATGTTGACGGCGGTGTCGAAGCCGAAGGTGTAGTCGGTGGCGCCCAGGTCGTTGTCGATCGTCTTCGGTACGCCGACCACGTTGACGCCCAGCTCGTGCAGCTTGGTGGCGACGCCCAGGGTGTCCTCGCCGCCGATCGCGATCAGCGCGTCCACGCCCTGCCCGGCGAGGTTCTCCTTGATCCGCTCCACGCCGTTCTCGATCTTGAACGGGTTGGTGCGGGACGAACCGAGGATGGTGCCGCCGCGCGGGAGGATGCCCCGCACCTCAGGAATGCCGAGCGGCTTGGACAGGCCCTCCAGCGGACCCTTCCACCCGTCCCGGAAACCCACGAACTCGTGACCGTAAGTAGCGACGCCCTTACGGACCACCGCTCGAATGACCGCGTTGAGACCTGGGCAGTCGCCGCCGCCGGTGAGCACGCCGATACGCATGATCTGCTCATCCTCCTGGAACGTCAGGTGAAGCCCGGATAAGCCCCAGGATATGTGTCCGCTCAGACCATCGGCGTCGTTGCCGGCCCGGGGCGGGCCGTCAGTGCGCACTGTAGTCGGCTCAGCTGCACGCCGACACCGCGCCCCGGCCGGTCCCGCCCACCCCGGCGGCTACCGGTCAGTAGCTGACCTCGTGGTTCTCCCCCGCCTCCGGCGGCCTCCCGGTGACCGCCGCCCTGGCGAACCCGAGCAGGTTGACCACCGTGCCACCCGGGGAGTCCCAGTACTCGGCCGAGCTGGCGTGCACCTTGAGCAGGGTCAGCCCGGGGGTGTCCAGCCCGTCGGGGAACCAGGCCTTGAACAGCGGGTTCCACAGCTGCTCGGCCCGCGCCCGGTCGTACGCCTCCTGGGCGGTGCCGGCGATCGACACCCAGGCGTGGTGGCGCTGGTCGGAGAAGGCGACGTTGACCTCCGGGTTGACCCGGATCTGACGCACCTTGGCGGAGTCGGCGTAGGCGAAGAACCACAGGTCGCCGTCGAACTCGGCCGCCTGGAGCGCCATCGGCCGGCTGAGCATCCGACCGTCCACGCCGATCGTGGTCAACATGCAGATCCGGGCGTCCCGGATCAGCTCGGTCACCCGCCGCCGGGCGTCGGTGATGGTGGTCGCGTCGTCGGCCATGGCGCACTCCCTCGGATCGGCTCGCCCGGACCCGGTGCCCCCGACGGGACCAGCCAAACCTGCTGATCGTCACGGGCTGTCATCAGCCACCCGGCCAGCCAGGGAGCGGCCGGGCCGCCGGCCGGACCCGGCGGGCCGGGCCGGGGCTCAGACCGGACGGGCCGTCATCGCCCGCCAGCGGGCCAGGTTGTGCCGGGCGTCGACCAGCGCGTCGTGCCGGTCGGCCGCCGCGTCCGGCAACCGGGGACGACCGACGTCGTCCCAGAGCTGCCGCAGCTCCTTGGTGAACCGGGGGATCTCCCGGGGCAGCGCCGGCATCGCCCCCCAGAGCTGGGCCAGCACCACATGGTCGTACGCGGCGTACCAGGCCCACAGCTCCAGCTGCTCGTTCGGCCGGTCGCGGACCGGCTCCAGCAGGAACTCGTGCAGGTCGTCGCGGATGCGGGCCCGGGAGCGCCAGGCCCGGTCGGCCGGCGACGGGAGCTTGTCCAGCACGTTACGGCGGACCCAGGGCACGGCGCGGGAGTCGTCGAACTCGGTGGAGACCGCGTAGAACTCGCGGCCGTACTCGTCGACGACACCGATCGACACGAGGTCGACGCTGCGGCCGTCCTCGATGAATTCGCAGTCGTAGAAATAGCGGTAGACCATCGCCGTCCATCCTCGCCCACCGCCGGTGACCGCCGACGGGCGGGGCGGCACCGGAGCGGCCGGGTGGGCGGTGCCGGAGCGGCGGGTGGACGGTGCCGGAGCGGCCGGGTGGGGCTCCAGGGCCGTACCCTCGCCGTCCGCCGCAGCTCCGGAGTGTCACGGAAAGGTTTACAGGGGTGTACAGCAAGCGACTGGGCCGTCATGATCTGATGTGTACCGCTACCGGACGCCGAACCGGTGTCAGTTCACCTCTGCAGGGGCCGTCAGGGTTCACCCGGTGAGCGAAATTTGTGGTCCTTGACCGGGGAGGGGTGGGGCGGTGGAGATGCGCCTACCGGAGCCGGGTGACGCCCTCACGGGGGTGGAGATGTTCGCCGGGTTGGAGCCCGAGGTGCGCCAGCGGGTGATCGCCGCAGCCGTGCCGCGCACCTACCGTAAGGGTCAGCTGCTCTTCGTCGAGAACGATCCCGGTGAGTCGCTGATCGTCCTGCGTCGGGGGGCGGTGGCGGTGTTCCGCACCGCGCCGACCGGAGAGCGTGCCGTGTTGTCGGTCATCCGACCACCGGACGTGCTGGGTGAGGTCTCCCTGCTGGACGCCTCCACCCGGTCCGCCTCGGCCGAGGCGATCGAGGACTGCGCGGCGCTCGCCCTGTCCCGTCCGGCCTTCATGGAACTGGTGCACTCCAACCCGCGCATCCTGGACGCGGTGATGCGGTCGCTGGGCGCGCTGATCCGGCGGCTCACCGAGCAGAACGCCGACCATGTCTTCCTCGACCTGCCCGGTCGGGTGGCCAAGACGCTGGTCCGGCTGGCCGGCGAGAGCCAGGCCCCGATGATCACCATCGAGCTGAACCAGAGCCAGCTGGCCGAGATGGCCGGTGGTTCCCGACAGAGCGTCAACCAGGCGATCGGCTCCTTCGCCAACCGGGGCTGGCTGCGTACCGAGGGGCGCCGGATCGTGGTCACCGACGTGGCGGCGCTGCGCCGACGCGCCGGCATGAACGACCGCTGACCGACGATCCCCGGCGGACGCCCGCATCCAGGCGACGGCGGCGGGTTTCCTGGCGGGGCCGGGGTACGTGACGGTGGCACCGACAGCGGCGTGGCCGGTGGACCTGGTCCGCCGGCCACGCCGGTCACTCACTTGCCGCTGTCGTCCGCGGGCGGGGCACCCGGTCCGGGTCCGATCTCGTCCGGCGGTGTGCCTGGTCCGGGCCCGATCTTCTGCGGCTTTGACGGCGAGGTCGTGGTCGTGCCAGTGTCCGAGGACGCCTTGCTGTCGGGATTCTCCACCATGCCCTGTTCCTCCATTCTGGCGAGAGTGACCGCGTCGACGTCGACCGTCTCCCCGGGAGACCGGACGGTACCGTTCGGGTCGGTCCAGTAGCCGGACAATCGCACCTGCACGGCACTCTCCTGACAGTGAGTTTTCCTCGTGAGGAACACTAGTGGCGGCCGACCAGCGGCAGGGTCCGCCCGCACGTCGGGTACCCGACTGGCCCGCCGCAGCGGGATAATGGGACCTCCTCACGTACGGAGTTCGTCATCGACCTCAAGTGTGGACACTGCTCCCGGGCGGCGGGACCGGACGACCGCTTCTGCGGCGGCTGCGGACAGGCGCTGTCGCTCGGCTGTGCCTCCTGCGGGCACGGCAACAACCCCGAGGCCAACTTCTGCACCAACTGCGGGCAGCCGCTGCGTGACCACGGGGTCACCGTGCAGGAGGACCGCCGCCAGGTCAGCGTGCTCTTCATCGACATCGTCGACTTCACCACGTACGCCGAGCGGGCCGACCCGGAGCAGGCGCGCAGCCTCCAGCAGGCGTACTTCGCCACCGTCCGCAAGCTGGTCCACCAGTACGGCGGGGTGGTCGAGAAGTACATCGGCGACGCGGTGATGGCGCTGTTCGGTGCCCCCGTCGCCACGGACAACGACGCGCTGCGCTGCGTACGGGCCGGTCTGGAGCTGCAACGCAACCTGGCCCGGCAGGCCGCCGGCCCGCACCCGCCGCTGGGTTTCCGGGTGGGTGTCGCCACCGGTGAGGCGCTGGTGGACCTGTCCGCCACCCGTGACGGCGGCCAGGCGTTCGTCACCGGCGACGTGGTGAACACCGCCTCCCGGTTGCAGGCGCTGGCGCCCACCGGCGGGGTGGTCGTCGACGAGAGCACCTGGGCGGCGACCCGACACGAGTTGGAGTACGTCGACCGGCCGGCCGTCACCCTGCGGGGGCGCTCGGCGGTGAGCCGGATCTGGCTCGCCGTACGGGCCCGGCCGCGCAGCGGGCCGCAGGCCGCCGAGCTGACCCCGATGGTCGACCGGGAGCACGAGCGCGGGCTGCTGGTCAGTGCCCTGCACCGCACCGTCAACGAGCGCACCTCCCAACTGGTGACCGTCTTCGGGCCGGCCGGGGTGGGCAAGAGCCGGTTGCTGCGCGAGTTGTCCCGGCACGCCGCCAACCTGCCCGGCCACCGGGTCACCTGGCTGGTCGGGCAGTGCCCGCCGTTCGGCGAGAACGTCACCTACGCTGCCCTGGCGGACATCGTCAAGGGGTGGCTGGGGGTGCCGGAGGGCGACGACCCGGAGCCGCTGCGCGACCGGCTGCGCCAACGGCTGGGCCAGCTCGGCGATCCGCACGCCACCCGGTTGGCCAACGCCCTGGGGCCGCTGCTCGGGGTCGCCGCCGGCACCCGGCTCAACTCGGGGGAGACCGAGGCGGCCTGGCGGCGGTTCCTGCTCACCCTGGCCGGGCAGGGGCCGACGGTGCTGGTGTTCGAGGACATGCACTGGGCCGACCAGGCGATGCTCACCTTCGTCGAGCAGCTCGGCGCGGCGGCCCGGGGCGTACCGCTGCTGGTGGTGGCGACCGCGCGGCCGGAGCTGCGGGAGCGGCAGCCGGCCTGGACGGGCACGATCAGCGGGGCGATGTCGATCTCGGTGCCGCCCATGCACGACGCGGACATCGACACCCTCTACTCGCTGCTACTCGGGCAGGCCGCGCTGCCGGCGGCGGCCCGTGAGCCGCTGATCGAGTTCGCCGACGGCAATCCGCTCTACGCCCAGGAGTACGCCCGGATGCTGATGGACGGCGGGCTGCTGGAGCCGGCCGCCCGGTTCGCCCCGGCCGGCACCAGCGACATGCCACGCACCGTCCAGGCCGTCATCGCCAACCGGCTCGACCTGCTCGACCCGGCGGACCGGGCGGTGCTCCAGGCCGCCGCCGTGGTGGGGGTGCAGTTCTGGCCGGTGCCGGTGGCGACCGCGCTGGGGCGGACGGTGGAGTGGGTGGAGCGGGCGCTGGACCGGTTGCAGCGCCGGGACATGGTCTTCGAACTGCCCGCCTCCACCATGGCCGGTCAGCCGGAGTACCGGTTCCGGCACATCCTGGTCCGCGACGTGTGCTACCAGCGGCTGCCCCGGGCGGAACGGGTGCTGCGCCACCAGCGCACCGCCGACTGGCTCGCCCAGCTCACCGACGCCGGGCAGCAGGACCTGGCCGAGGTGCTGGCCAACCACCGCTGGACCGCCCACGAGATCGCCCGGACGGTCGGACTGGACCCGACCCCGTACGCGGTGGCGGCCCGGACGGCGCTGCACCAGGCCGCCCGCCGGGCGTACGAGCTGCACGCGTTGGAGAACGCCGCGACGTTGGTCGGGCGGGCCCTGGCCGTCGGCGGGGACCCCGACCCGGGGCTGGAGCTGTTCGCCGCCGAGCTGGCCTTCTTCCGGGACGGGGACGCCTTCCTCGTCGACGGGGGGACCGAGGTGCTGGCCGGGCTCACCGAGCGGTTGGCCGCCGTCGGGGACCGTGCCGGCGCGGCCCGCGCCTGGACCCGGCTCGCCACCGCCGCCTGGAGCCGGGCCGACCGGTCCGAGACGCTGCGTTGCCTGGACCGGGCCAACGCGATCTACGCGGAGTTGCCGGAGTCCGAGGAGAAGGCGGAGGCCCTGCTGGAGCTGGCCCGGGTCCGGATGCTCAACGCCGAGACCGATCAGGCCTGCGTGGCGGCCCGCGCGGCGGTCGAGCTGGCCGAGCGGCTGCTGCTGCCCGAGGTACGCGCCAACGCGCGGATCACCCTGGCGGTGGCCCGGTACATGGCCGGCGAGCAGCAGGCGTACGCGGAGCTGGCCGAGGTCGCCGAGCAGTGCCGGGTGGACCGGTTGGCCAGCCGACGCCGGGCGGTGCACAACCTGGCCTGGGCGGCGCAGGAGGAGGGTGACCTGGCCCGGTCGGCCGAACTGGTCGACGAGCAGCGCACGCTGGACCCGGGTGGCGGGCACAGCCTCGCGACCAGTTTCGCCGACAAGTGGGCCCGGGCGTACTACGCCGGCGACTGGGTGGCGGCGCTGGAGCTGGGCACCGAGTCGACCCGGCTGCCGACCGCCGAGTGGGACCTGCACATCGTCGCGATCTCGGGGTGGATGCGCGCCCTGCGCGCCGACGACCCACCCGCCCACCCGACGACCCAACCACCGGCTCGTCCGCCGGCCGGCCAGCCGGCTCATCCGCTGGTGCCGATCCAGCCCGGCCCGGCCGACGAGGGGCCCCGGGCGTCGGCCCCGACCCGCCACACGCCGAGCGGTCCCGGGACGCCCGACCCGGAGGCACCCGACGCCGAGGCGGCCGGCCCGGGGTCGGGCGACGCCGGGGCGGACGATCACGATCTGGTGTCCCGGGCCCTGGTCGCGGCGCGGCGCAGCGGTTTCCACCGGGTGTTGCAGTCGACGCTGGCGCACGCCGCGCTCTGCCGGGCGGTCCGGGGCCGCCGGGACGAGGCGATGCGGCTGCTGGTGGAGTTGGACGAGGACTGGGGCCGGACCCGGATGATCCCGTTCGCCGAGTGGGTGCCGGCGGTCGGTCACGTCGCCGCGGTGCTCGGCCCGCAGGCCGCCCGGCTGGTGCACGACATGCTCGACC
Source organism: Micromonospora sp. NPDC048894 (assembly GCF_040649765.1). Lineage (NCBI taxonomy): Bacteria > Bacillati > Actinomycetota > Actinomycetes > Micromonosporales > Micromonosporaceae > Micromonospora > Micromonospora sp. NPDC048894. Next base: position 56,105 of record NZ_JBEZFY010000006.1, read on the forward strand.
GGTCCCCCCGGATGACCCCCTGGGCGGAGGCCGCCGGGCAGGTCGCCGACGCCACCCTGGCGCTGGCCGACGGGGACGCCGAGCGGTCCGCCCGGCTGTTCCGCACGGCGGCGCAGAGCTACGCCCGGATGACCGACGCCACGGACCACGTGCTGACCACCGCGCTGTCGGTGCGGGCGCTGGCCGTCGCCGACCCCGCCCAGGCGGCGGCCACCATCGACCGGGTACGCGACTTCGCCGATCGCAACGACGTGCCCGGTCTGCTCCGGCTCGCCACTGCGGCCCCCGCGACCTGACCCCGCCCACCACCCGCCCGGGCCAGGCCGACCCGGGCCAGGACGGGCCAGGACGGGCCAGGCACCTTGATCAACTTGCTCGGACCGCTCGCGGTACGGGGATACCCGGTGAAGTATTCCGTTTCGCGCCGGATGTGAGTTCTTGCAGACACTGCCCCGGAACGGGCCGGCGGAGAGTGGTCGGATCCGCCGCCGACGCGGGGCACCGGACCGCCGACGGGCAGGTCGACGGCGCCTCCCCCGGCAGCGGATGGTCCCGCCCCGCGCGGCGCAACGGCGCCCAGTTGCACTACCAGCCGGTACGGCCACGGTTCGCGGCCCCCACCCGGGCCCGGACTCCGGGTCCGGAGAGTCCGGGCAGCTCGGCCGGGGCGGCCGGACGATCGTCCACGACGGTGACCGACGGGGAGGCGGCCGGCCCGGAGCCGACGAACCACGAGCGGCACGCCACAACGCACTCCCGGAACGGGGTGCCGACGTGTCACGATTCAGAGCACGGCGTGCGGGGCGCCGACACGACCGCACCGGGAGGTGCGCGGAGGAGGATGTCCGGTGTCAGCGGGTGGTGCCCGCCGGGGACGGCGGGACAACGGGCTCGACGCGAGCGAGTACGCCGTCGCGGGCGACGTCGATCCGCGCGTCGGCGAGCACCTGCTCGACGTGCTCGCCGCGGGCGGGATCGCCGCCTACCTCCAGCCCTCCGCCGACCTGAACCCGATCACCCGGACCACCACCGTGCCGTCCCGGCCGGTCGACCGGCTCTACGTGGACCGCTCGCACCTGACCACCGCCCGGGACTACCTCACCCAGCTCGCCGACGAGGCGACGCCGGAGCCGGCCCGGGCCGAGCCGGACGTCGACGCCGAGTGGGAACGCCTGGTCGCCGCCTTCCACACCGCCCCGGCCGCCGGCAGTCATCCCTGGCCGGCCGCCGAGGACGTCGACGACGAGCCGACCGACCCGACCACCCGGGCCGGTGGATCGACGACCCGGGCCGACGAGCCGACCGGCCCGACCGCCACCGACGTGCGGCGGCTGCCGTACGCGGCTGACATCTCCGGCATCTCGGTGACCCCCCGGGGCCGCCAGGACGAGCCGTCGCTGCTGGACGGCCTGGACACCTTCGGGGCGGACCTGCCGGACGATCCGGAGGAGGGGTACACCCCGCCGCCACCCCCGCCGCTGCCCCGGATCTCGAAGTACGCGGTGGTCGGCGTGCTGGGGATCGTGCTCGGTTTCGTCCTGTTCCTCAATCCGTCGTTGCTGCCGGTGGACGCCTCGGTGGTGACCCTGCTCGGTTTCACCGGCATCCTCGCCGGGTTCGTCACGTTGATCTGGCGACTGCGCCCCGGTGACGAGGACGACCACGACCCCGACGACGGCGCGGTCGTCTGAGTCCCCACCCCCTGCACATCACCGCCCCCGCCGTCGACCTTCGCCCGCATCCCGGGACACCGCCGCCCCCACGCCGGGCGTAACAGTGGTGTAACTTACGGTCAGTAGGAATACCGCTGTAGGTCACTTCGCCCACCGACTGCCCGGTTGTTCCTTGCTCGCGTGGTCGGTCCCCTGCCGATCGGAATGCCCGAGATGCGACAGAGTTCCCTGGTGGTGGTCGCCAACCGGCTCCCCATCGACGACAGCGTGGCGCCCGACGGCGCCTGCGAGTGGCGCCGCAGCCCCGGTGGGCTGGTGAGCGCGCTGCACCCACTGCTCCGACAGACCCCGGCCACCTGGGTGGGCTGGGCCGGCGGCACCGGGCCGGCGCCCGTGCTGCCCGACGTGGACGGCGTGCACATGCAGACCGTCCCGCTCAGCGCCGACGACCTGCGCGACCACTACGAGGGCTTCGCCAACGCGACCCTCTGGCCGCTCTACCACGACGCCGTCGAGCAACCCGAATACCACCGCCGCTGGTGGGAGGCGTACCAGCGGGTCAACCAGCGGTTCGCCGAGGCGACCGCCGAGGTGGCCGACCCGGGCGCGGTGGTCTGGGTGCAGGACTACCACCTGCAACTGGTCCCCGGCCTGCTCCGCGAGCTACGGCCCGACCTGCGGATCGGCTTCTTCCTACACGTGCCGTTCCCACCGCCGGAGCTGTTCATGCAGCTGCCCCGCCGGGCGGAGCTGCTACGTGGGATGCTCGGTGCCGACCTGATCGGTTTCCAGCGGGCCCAGGCGGCACACAACTTCGCCCAGCTGGCCAGCAAGGTCCTCGGGCTGCCCGCCACCGACCGGCGGATCGGCGTGCAGGACCGGGTGGTGCGGATCGGGGCGTACCCGGTCTCGATCGACACCGCCGAGATGGCGGCGCTGGCCGGCCGACCGGACGTCACCGCGCGGGCCCGCCGCCTGCGGCACGACCTGGGCGACCCGGAGCGGGTCATCCTCAGCCTCGACCGGATGGACTACACCAAGGGCATCGAGCAGCGGCTGAAGGCCTACAGCGAGCTGCTCGCCAGCGGTGACGTCAAGGTCCGCGACACGGTGCTGGTGCAGGTCGCCATGCCGAGCCGGGAACGTGTCGGCCAGTACCAGATCCTGCGCGAACGGATCGAACGCGAGGTCGGCCGGATCAACGGCGAGTTCGGCCGGGTCGGCGAGCCGGCCATCCACTACCTCACCCAGCCCTTCGACCGGGCCGAGCTGGCGGCGCTCTACCGGGTCGCCGACGTCATGGCGGTCACCCCGCTGCGCGACGGGATGAACCTCGTCGCCAAGGAGTACGTGGCCGCCCGGGTCGACGACACGGGTGCGTTGCTGCTCAGCGAGTTCGCCGGAGCGGCGGCCGAGCTGGACCAGGCGTACCTGGTCAATCCGCACGACCTGGAGGGGCTCAAGCAGGGGCTGTTGTCGGCGTTGCGGGCCGGGCCGGACGACGTCGGCGACCGGATGCGGGCGATGCGCGACCACCTGCACCGGCACGACATCCGGGCCTGGGCCCGCTCCTACCTCAGCGCCCTGGACGACACCGGCTCCCTGCTCACCCGGCTCAGCAGCACCGGCTGACCCGCCGCCGGCCCGGCTACCCCGCCCGGCGGGGTGGCCGGTGTCCGCCGAGCCGGCGACGGGGCGACGGTCAGCGGCGGCCCGGCTCCTTGACCAGCCAGTCCAGGAGGGCGTCCAGCGGCTCCTGCCACCGGGTGTCCAGCATCAGGTCGTGGCCCATGCCGGGGAAGAGCAGCGGGGCCGCGCCGTACCTGCCGGCCGCCCGGGTCAGGGCGGCCGGCGGGACGACCCGGTCGTCCGGGCTGCCCAGCACCAGCACGGGTGGGTGGCCCACCGCCGGCTCGGCCGGTCGGCCGGCGAGCAGCTGCCACTGGGCCCGCCGGTCGGCCCGCCCCAGCCGGGCCAGGTGCCGCCGGGCGTCCGCGTCGGGCAGTTCCCGGCCGAACAGCTGCCGGCGGTGCAGCCGCAGCGCCCCGCCGAACAGGGCGGGCAGCGTGCCGACCGGGTTGGCCCGCAGCGCCGCGAGGGCCGTGGCCGGGCCACCGAGCACCGGCGCGACCAGCACCGCGGCCCGGGCCGGATACCGCGCCAACGCGTGCGACACCACCAACGCCCCGGCGCCGTGCCCCACCAGCACCGCCTGCCGTGGCAGCTCCGCCGCCGCCTGGACCACATCATGGGTGTACGCCCGCAGCGTCGCCCCCGGCGCAGGTTCGCTGCCGCCGTGCCCGCGCAGGCTCACCGCGTACGCGGGAAAACCGCGCGACGCGGCGTGCTCCAGCCAGTGCTCGGCGAACGCCCAGGCCCCGTGCCCGAACCCCGGGACGAACAGCAGCGGCGGGCGTCCCTCGTCCAGCTCGGGCACGGCGCTGAGCACCTCCCGGCGGGCCGGACGGACCGGGTGCGCCCACTCCCGGCCCCGCAGGATCCGTACCCGCTCCTCGGTCGTCCCGCTCACTTGCCCTCCAAGTCGTCGAGGGCGCGCTGCACCGCGCGCAGGTAGTCGACGTGGCCCACCTCGAACCAGTGCCGGCTGCTGTCCTTGACCCTCCCGGCGTACCGCTCCCCCGCGCCGGCCGCCACCCGGGACGCGAACGCGGCGGCCCGCTGCGGCCGGTCCCGACGCAACCGCAGCGATCGGGCGAAGAGCACCGTCTGCCAGTGCGCCAGGGTGAACAGGCCCGAGTCGGGCTGCAACAGCCCGGCCACCGCCAGGGTCGGGTGGCCCGGCGGGAAGGCGTGCAGCCAGAGCCGGGGCCGGCCGGAGCCGTCGGCGTCGCCGAGGATCTGCGGGTCGAGGAACTCGAAGCGGGGCAGGTAACCGGTGGCGAAGACGACCAGCTCGGGGTCGATCTCCCGGCCGTCGGTGAGGCTCACCCCGCCGGGATGGAACCGGGCCACCTCCGGGACCGGGGTGATCTCGCCGTGGCCGACGTAGTAGACCAGTTGGCTGTTGGCGATCGGGTGCGTCTCGTAGACCCGGTGGTCGGGCTTCGGCAGCCCGAACCGGGTCAGGTCGCCGACGGTCAGCCGCAGGGTCCGGTGGTAGAGCCACTGCCGCAGCCGCAGCGGCACCCGCCACGACAGCAGCGCGTCGTTGACCTGGTCGGCGGGGCGGCCGAGGACGTACTTGGGGGCGTACCAGTAGCCGCGGCGGGTGGAGTGCCAGCAGCGGGACGCCTGCTGGGCGGCCTCGACGGCCAGGTCACAGCCGGTGTTTCCGGCCCCGACCACCAGCACCCGCTTGCCGCGCAGCTGGGCGGGGTCCTTGTAGGACGAGGCGTGCATGACCTCGCCCCGGAACTCCTCCAGCCCCTCGTAGCGGGGCAGCTTCGGTGACCAGTTGTGCCCGTTGGCGACCAGCACGGCGGCGTACCGGGAGGTGCGCTCGGGGCCGTACCCGCCGGTGCTGCGGGTGGTGACGTCCCACCGGTCACCGTCGACCGGCTCCACCCGGACCACCTCGGTGCCGAACCAGATGTGCCGGCGCAGGTCGAAGTGGTCGGCGTACCGCTCGAAGTAGGACAGCACCTGACCGTGGTGCGGGTAGTCCGGCCAGGAGTCCGGCATGGGGAAGTCGGGGAACTGGGTGAACGGCCGCGACGAGATGAGGTGGGTGCTGGCGTACACCGGGCTGCGGTCGTGCCGCCAGTTCCAGGCACCGCCGACGCCGGTTTCCCGTTCGTAGCAGTCGACACCGAAGCCGTGTTCGGTGAGGTTCTTGACGGCGGTGAGGCCGCTGGCCCCGGCCCCGATCACGCAGACCGTGTCGCCCCGGTCGGAGACCGGCCGGCCGTCCCGGCTCGGGGCGGGCGTCGTGGTCTCCGGATCGGGCCGGCCGTGCTCGGTGGAGGAGGGCACCGGAAATCTCCTTTGATGCGGCCAGGTACGCCGGTTCGACGGGCATCCTCCCCGTACCCGCATCCCGTTGTCCAGCCCGGCTCGCGGGGGCCCGGACCCGGCGACGGCTGCTCCCCGGTCGGCGGCGTCGGCCCGCCGGGGACGCCTGCCGGCCGGTCAGCCGGCGGCGGGCAGCAGCAGGTCGACCAGGACCGGGAAGTGGTCGCTGGCCCGGCGGGTCGTCGGGGTGTCCACCACGTCGTAGCCGACGACCTCGACGCGTGGGTCGACGAAGAGGGCGTCGATGCGCCGGCGCGGGTTGGTGCACGAGTAGGTGTGCCGGTCGGCCGCGTCGGCGGCGACCGCGGCGTCGACGAGTCCGCTCGCGACGGTGCCCCAGGCCGGGCCGTCCGGGCCCTCGTTGAGGTCGGCCCCGAAGACCACCGGCAGGTCGCTCGCGGCCAGTTCCCGCTTGAGCAGCGCGGCCTGGCCGGGGCGTTCGGCCGGGTCGGTGGCCAGGTGCGAGCCGGCCAGCAGGAACCGGGCCCCGCCGACCTGGCAGCGGGCGTACGCCGCGCCGCGCAGGTGCCGGCCGGGGGTGAGCGGGAACCGTTGGCAGTGCGTCCCGGTCACCCGGACCCGCAGGCTGGTCAGCAGCAGGTTGCCCAGCGAGGGCAGGCCACCGGCGGCCACCACCAGGCCGAACGAGTCGGCGAGGGTGGCGGACTTCTGCCGCCACCGGAACCGGCGCGGTGCCTCCTGCACGATCACCACGTCCGGGGCGGCCTCGCGGACCACGCTGGCCAGCGCCGCGGTGTCGTCGCGCTGGCTGTGGATGTTGTACGACACCACCCGCAGCGGCACCCGCCCGGCACCGGTCGGGGCGGCCCCGGCGGGGGCACCCGACCCGGAGGCCCCGGCGGCGGTGGGGCTGGCGGCGGTAGGGCTGGCGGCGGTGGGGCCGGTGGCGGCCGGGTCCTGCGGTGCGGCGGTCACCGGCGGCGGGCCAGGTCGGCGGCGCCGATGACGCCGGCGGTGTTGCCCAGCTCGGCGGGGCGCACCTGCGCCACCGGGAGTCGGCTGCGCTGGGCCAGCGCGTCGGCGAAGGACCGCCGGGTCGGGCCGAGCAGCAGGTCACCGGCGTCCACCACGCCGCCGCCGACCACCAGCACCTGCGGGTCGAGGATCTGGGCCATGTCGGCGAGGCTGGTGCCGAGCCAGCGGCCGATCTGGGCGAACGCCTCGGCCGAGATCGGGTCGCCGGCCTGCGCGGCGGTGGTGACCATCGGCCCGGTGATCGCCTCGGCCTCGCCACCGGCCAGCTCCAGCAGGGCGGTGGCCCGCTGCGGCTCCTGTCGGGCGCCGGCCCGGGCGAACCGGACCAGGGCGCTGCCGCTGGCGTACTGCTCGATGCAGCCGAGCCGGCCGCAGCCGCACTGGTGGCCGTCGGGGACGGTGAGCATGTGGCCCAGCTCGGCGGCGATGCCGTTGGCGCCACGGACCAGCTCACCGCCGAGCACGATGCCGCCGCCGACACCGGTGCCGATGGTGAACATGACCATGGAGTCGTCGGCGTCGCGGGCCGCGCCGTGCCGGAACTCGGCCCAGGCCGCCACGTTGCCGTCGTTCTCGACGATCACCGGCAGCCCGGTGGCGGTGCTGACGTAGTCGCGCAGCGGTTCGTCGCGCCAGGCCAGGTTGGGGGCGAAGAGGACGGTGGAGCGGGAGGCGTCGATCCAGCCGGCCGCGCCGATCCCCACCGCGTCCACCTGGTGGCCGGTGGACAGCTCGGTGACCAGCTCGATGATGACGTCGCGGGTCTTGCCGACGTCGTCCGCGGGGGTGTCCCGCCGGGCCTGCACGAGAACCCGGCCGGTGTCGTCCACGACACCGCCGGCCACCTTCGTGCCACCGACGTCGACTCCGATGGTCAGCGTCACCGCGGCCACTCCCCTCTGCTGTGCTGCCCGGCATCGACCGAAACAGGCCGTACGCTGCCGGGATGTCCGGTGGTCAGGCCCCGTCGCCTGGTGCGTCCCCGTCCGCGCCGGCCGGCGCGCGCGAGGCGGGCACCACGTGACCGTCGGCCGTGGGCCGGACCTGCTGGGCCGGCGCGGCCGGCCCGGCGTCGTCGACGGGCGGTGCGGCGACGGCCGGTGCGACCGCGTCCTCCGCCCGGGTGGCGGCGGACCAGACGTCCCGCTCCGGCGCCGACGCAGAATCATGCCCGGTACGGGTGGCCTCGCGCCACACATGATCGGCCTCGGAATCGGAAGGGCCGCCCCGACCTGTCGTCGCGCTGGCGTCACCGGGCGTCCCGTGGGATGCTTCCCCGCCTGCGGGCGGGGCGAACGCACGCATCATGCTGGCGATTCCGGCGGCCAGGTCCCCCGCGCCGGTGGCGAGCCGCTCGGCGAACTCGGGACTGGGATCGCGCAAGGCGGTGACAGCCCGGCAGATCGGACAGATGCAGCACTCGGGCGATCCGGTGGCGAAACCCTCCGCCCGGTGGGTGCCGGCGGTCGGCCGGGCCGCGCCGGCACTGTGACCGAGGACACCCGAGACGATCCCACCGAGCGGACCCCACGGTCCCGCCCCCGACCCGGTGCCGGCGGAGGCCAGCCGGGCCGTCGCGAGCAGCGTGGCGACCAGCCGTTCCGCTTCCTCCCGGGCCGAGCCCGGTTCCGTTGCGCCCATGGTCGGCTCCTCCGTCGTGTCGCCGGCCGTTGTGTCGCTACGCCGCACCGGGTGCTTCTACCCGGCGCTTGAGCTGCTTCAACGCCGTATCCATGATCATTTTCTCGGCTTTGCGGCGAAACATGCCGAGCATGCCCACCGACAGCTCGACCTCAAGCGTGTAGGTCACCGTGCAGGTGCCGTCCGGGTTGCCGACCAGGTCGTACGAGCCACGCTGGGTCTTCTGCATCTTCGAGGGTGCCACCAGGTGCCACTCGACGCGGGAGAGGTCCTCGGCGTACTCGTAGGCCAGCACGTACTCGTCGGCCATCACCCCGGCGTCGATGGTGAACCGGACCTGGCTGGCGTAGCCGTCCTCGTACTCCTCGACGACCTCGGCCCGACGCACCGCCTCGGTCCACCGGGGGTAACTCGCGAAGTCACAGATGACGGCCGCCACCCGGTCCGGTGACGCGCCGATGATGATCGACTGGGTGGAGGAGTCCGCCATGGGGGGAGGCTACCCGCCGCCTCCGCCGGCCGCCCCGCTCCACCCCCGAAGCCGGGTCCCGGGCCACCCCGCAGCGGGGCCGGGGGTGGCCCGCCGCGGGCTCCCGGGCCGTCCCCGACGGGGTCCGGGCCGGTGGGGCGGGCAACCTGCCTGGGGCGTTCGGGGGGCCGGCCGGGTAGGTTTCGACCATGCCGGCCAAGGTCGGCCCGGCCAGTGCGAGCACGAGGGAGTGCAGGTGCGCGAGTTCTCCGTTCCGCCGATCGTCAGCATCGGCGACGCGGCAAACCTGACCGACCCGGTCTGGGACAACGCCGAGGCGGCCCCGGACGCGGTGCAGTTCGTCCGGCCCGCCGCCGACGGCAGCGCCGGGATCGACGTCACCTGCCGGCAGTTCCGCGACGAGGTCGTGGCGGTCGCCCGGGGCCTGGCCGGCGCGGGGGTGGCCCCCGGTGACCGGGTCGCCCTGATGAGCCGCACCCGCTACGAGTGGACCCTGCTCGATTACGCCATCTGGGTGGCCGGCGCGGTCACCGTCCCGATCTACGAGACGTCCAGCGCCGAGCAGGCCGCCTGGATCCTCGCCGACTCCGGCGCGGTCGCCGTGGTGGTGGAGACCAACAGCCACGCCACCCTGGTCGCCGGGGTCCGCGACCGGCTGCCCGAGCTGCGCGACGTCTGGCAGATCGAGCTGGGTGGGGTGGACGAGATCGTCGCCGCCGGAGCGTCGGTCGACCCCGCCGAGATCGAGCGCCGCCGCACCTCGGTCCGCGCCGACGACGTCGCCACGATCATCTACACCAGCGGCACCACCGGCCGCCCCAAGGGCTGCGTGCTGACCCACCGCAACATGTACGCCGACATCGCCAATGCGGTGCCGGTGCTGCCGAACCTGTTCCGGCCGGGGGCCTCGACCCTGTTGTTCCTCCCCCTGGCACACGCCTTCGCCCGGCTCATCCAGATCGGGGTGGTGCAGGCCCGGGCCACGATGGCGCACTGCGCCGACACCCGGGACCTGGTCGCCCAGCTCCAGGAGTTCCGGCCGACGTTCGTGCTCTCGGTGCCACGGGTCTTCGAGAAGGTCTACAACGGCGCCCGGCAGAAGGCCCAGGCCGACGGCAAGGGCGCGATCTTCGACCGGGCGGAGAAGGTCGCCATCGCCTGGAGCGAGGCGCAGGAGACCCCGGGGGGTCCCGGGTTCGCGCTGCGCGCCCAGCACGCGGTCTTCGACCGGCTGGTCTACCGGAAGCTGCGGGCCGCCCTTGGTGGCCGGTGCCGGGACGCGATCTCCGGCGGTGCCCCGCTCGGCGCCCGGCTCGGGCACTTCTTCCGGGGCATCGGGGTGACCATCTGCGAGGGGTACGGCCTCACCGAGACCTCCCCAGCCGCCGCGGCCAACCTGCCCACCGGCACGAAGATCGGCACCGTCGGCCGGCCGCTGCCCGGCGTGACCATCCGGATCGCCGACGACGGCGAGATCCTGATCGCCGGTGACCTGATCTTCCAGGGCTACTGGAAGAACGAGTCGGCCACCGCCGAGGCGCTCGTCGACGGCTGGTTCCGCACCGGCGACCTGGGGCACCTCGACGACGACGGCTTCCTGCGCATCACCGGCCGCAAGAAGGAGATCATCGTGACGGCCGCCGGCAAGAACGTCGCCCCGGCCGTGCTGGAGGACCAGGTCCGGGCGCATCCGCTGGTCAGCCAGTGCGTGGTGGTCGGTGACCGGCAGCCGTTCATCGCCGCCCTGGTCACCGTCGACGAGGAGGCCCTGCCGAAGTGGCTGGCCGGGCACGGACTGCCCGAGGACACCCCGGTCGAACAGCTCGTGACGCACGACGGGCTGCGGGCCGAGATCCAGGGGGCGGTGGACACCGCCAACCTGGCCGTCTCCAAGGCCGAATCGATCAAGGTGTTCCGCATCCTGCCCCGCGACTTCACCGAGGCGACCGGCGAGCTGACCCCCTCACTCAAGGTCAAGCGGCAGGTCGTGCACAAGTCGTACGCGGCCGAGATCGCGGAGATCTACCAAGGCTGACTACGATCCGTCACGTGTCCGCCTCCACAGCTGTCCGCCCCCAGACGCGACCCGTCGCCGCCGCCGCGCGTGCGGTGATGCTCGCGCTGGTCGGCACACTGACCCTGATCGCCACCGGCGATCCCGCCCAGCTCTGGTGGATCGCCCTGTTGGCGGTCGCCGGGGCACCCGCCCTGCTGGCCCCCGAGCACCGGTTGATCGGTCCGTTGAGCCGGCTCGCCGAGGCGGTGGTGATCGGGCTGGCCGCCAGCCAGGTCGCCGTCTCCTCCACCCTCGGCTCGTCGGTCGGCGGGCTGGGCGCCTCGGCCGTACTGCCCTATCTGGCGGTGCCGGTGACGGTCACCGCGCTGCGCCGGCAGTTCCGTGAGGGGGCGGTGCTGCTCGGGGTCACCGCCGCCACCCTGGTGGTCGCCGGTGGTTTCACCGAGGTCGACGGCGGGCGGCAGTTGGGCCAGCCGGGCTACCTGGCGGTCTGCGCGCAGTGGTTGATCCTCGCCGGGCTCGGCCTCTACGCCGCCGGCACGCTGCACCAGGTGATGCGGGTCCGGGCCGAGGGCAAGCCCCAGCCGTACGCCGAGGCGACCCGGCTGCTGACCCAGCTGCGCACGGTCGCCCGGCAGCTGCCCGGGGCCACCCTCGATCCGGGCGGTATCTCCGAGCACCTGCTGGAGGAGCTGCGGACCGTCGCCCCCGTCAACCGGGGCGCGGTGCTGTCGGCCAGCGGCGGCGGGCGGCTGGTGGTGCTCGCCCAGATCGGCGTGGACCGGGTCGACTGGGAGACGACGCTGGACTCCGACTCGGCGATCGCCGACGCCTGGGCCAGTCAGCAGCCCCAGACCGCGGCCCGGTCGCAGGCCCGCTCGCACACCGGCGGGGACGTCTCGTCGCTGATCGTTCCGCTGGTCGCCGGGGTCCGCACGGTCGGCCTGGTGGTGCTGGAGGCGGACGCGGCACACGCGTACCCGCCGCCGGTGGTGTCCCGGGTGACCGCGCTGACCGGCCCGGCGGCGCTGCGGCTGGAGGCGGCGCTGCTCTTCGACGACGTGCGGTCGCTGGCCACCAACGAGGAGCGGCAGCGGCTGGCCCGGGAGATCCACGACGGGGTGGCGCAGGAGCTGGTGATGGTCGGCTACGGCATCGACAACGCGCTGGCCTACGTCGACGAGGACCCGAAGGAGACCGCCGAGGCGCTGCGCACCCTGCGCGGCGAGGTGACCCGGGTGATCACCGAGCTGCGGTTGAGCCTGTTCGAGCTGCGCAGCGAGGTGGACCGGCACGGCGGCCTGGCAGCGGCGATCGCCGAGTACGCCCGGACCGTGGGTTCGGCCGGCGGGCTGCGGGTGCACCTGTCGCTGGACGAGTCGACCGCCCGGCTGCCGGCCGCCACCGAGGCCGAGTTGCTGCGCATCGCGCAGGAGGCGGTGACCAACGCCCGCAAGCACGCCGGGGCGTCGAATCTCTGGGTCACCTGCGAGGTGGACCCCCCGTACGCGCAAATTGAAGTGTCGGATGACGGTCACGGCATCGGTGACCAGCGCACCGACGGTCACTACGGCCTTGCGATCATGGCGGAGAGGGCGGAACGTATCCGGGGCCGGTTGGAGATCAGTCCCCGGCAACCCAGTGGTACGACCGTGGCGGTGGTGGTGGGTTCGTCGCCCCGGCGCGATAACGTGCGTGGCAGCGCAGCAGCAGAAGTGGAGTAATTCGAGGATGACCACAAGCCCGACACCGGCCACCCGTACCAAGGTCCTCCTTGTCGACGATCACGACCTGATCCGCAAGGGGCTGCGGCACGCCTTCGAGCGGGACCGTCAGTTCGAGGTCGTCGGCGAGGCCGCCACGGCGGCGGAGGGCGTGCGCCAGGCCGGCGCGCTGCAACCGGACGTCGTGATCATGGATCTGCGGCTTCCCGACGGCAGCGGCCTGGAGGCCACCCGGGCGCTGCGCAAGTCCAGCGCGTCGATGGGCATCGTGGTGCTCACCATGTACGCCGGCGACGACCAGCTCTTCGGCGCGTTGGAGGCCGGGGCGAGCGCGTTCGTGCCGAAGACCGCGCCGGCCGACGAGGTGGTCGCCGCCGCCCGGCACGCCGCCTCCTCGCCCAGCGCGTTCACCGCGGCCGACCTGGCCGAGGCGATGAAGCGCCGGCTGGCCCCGTCCGGCCCGCAGCTCTCCCCCCGCGAGGGGCAGGTGCTGCGGCTGCTCGCCGACGGCATGAGCGTGGCCGGCATCGCCAAGCAGCTCTTCGTCAGCGAGTCCACCGCCAAGACCCACATCTCCAAGCTCTACGAGAAGCTGGGTGCGGCCAACCGGGCGCAGGCGTTGATGACCGCCCTGCGGTTGGGTCTGCTCGAGGCTCCGGACGCCCCGAAGTTCTGAGCGGGTCCCCACCCGCAGGCCGGCAGGCCCGGATCCCTCGTCGGACCGGGCCTGCCGGGCGATCCACAGGTTTCGATTGCACCCGGTGAGGGGATGATCGCGCACAGATCGCGGTCTTTGCACCTGGGCAACGGGCGGGCACAATACCCGGGTGAACCGCGCAGGCTACGACCCACGTGGTGATACTCGACAAAGGGGTTGGGGATGCAGCGACCGGACTGGGCACCCGACGACATCGACGTCGAACGCCCCAGCGTCGCCCGCATGTACGACTACTATCTCGGCGGCTCGCACAACTTCGCCGCCGACCGGGTCGCCGCCCGGGCGATGGTCGACGCGGTCCCCGACGCGCCGCTGATGGCCCAGGCCAACCGGGCGTTCCTGCGCCGGGTGGTGCAACATCTCATCGACGCCGGCATCCGGCAGTTCCTCGACATCGGCTCCGGCATCCCCACCGTCGGCAACGTGCACGAGATCGCCCAGCGGGCCGCCCCGGACGCCCGGGTGGTCTACGTCGACGTCGATCCGGTCGCCGTGGCGCACAGCCAGGAGATCCTCGCCGGCAACCGCAACGCCACCGTCGTCCGGGAGGACCTGCGCCGGCCGGAGGCGATCCTGCGGCACCCGGAGGTGACCCGCCTGATCGACTTCTCCCAGCCGGTGGCGGTGCTGGTCGTGGCGGTGCTGCACTTCATCCCGCACGCGGACCATCCGGAGGAAACCCTGCGGACGTTGCGCGCGGCGCTGGCCCCCGGCAGTCACCTGGTCCTCTCCCAGGCCGGCGAGGACGGTCGCCGCAGGGCGGAGCGGGTCGAGGCGGAACGGGTCTACCGGCGTACCGACAATCCGCTGTGCATCCGCAGCCGGGCCGAGCTGACCGCGTTCTTCGACGGTTTCACGCTCGTCGACCCCGGGGTGGTCTGGGTGCCGCAGTGGCGACCCGAGACACCGGAGAGCGCCGAGGACGCCGAACGGGCCGGCTTCCTGGGCGGCGTCGGGCGTCTCGATGGGTGAGCCGGTGACCCCCGGGGCGTCCTGCCCGGGCACCTTCGCCCGCGCCTGGGCCAAGGCGGTCTCCGGCACCAGCTACCTGCCGATGACCCAGGCCCAACTCGAGGAGCTGCTGCAACGGCTCACCCACCGGTTGGCCGCCGCGCTGCGGGCCGAGCCGTTCGACCCGCGTGTCGGCCACCAGGTGGGTGCCGAACTGGTGGCCGCGCACATCGCCTCGGCCGAGGGGTTGGGGCGTACCGTCGAGGTCATCCAGCTCCGTCTGCTGCGTGACCTCGGCCTCGTCGGCGACGACATCTCCGACCGGCTGGCCCGGCTGCTCGCCACCATCACCACCGGGTACACCCGCGCGCTGCGCGACCGGACGCTCGACGAGCAGGAGTCGATCCGGCGGGCCGCGATGGTGGCCCGCGCGCAGGCCGAACGGGCGCTGCGCGACAGCGAGTCCCGGTTCCGCCACCAGGCCACCCATGACCCCCTCACCGACCTGCCCAACCGCACCCTGTTCACCGAACGGCTCGCCGCCGCCATCAACGCGCCGGGGCGGGGTGCCGACCGGGTCGGGGTCTGTTTCCTCGACCTCGACCGGTTCAAGGTGGTCAACGACTCGCTCGGGCACCAGCTCGGCGACGCGCTGCTGGTGCAGATGGCGCAACGGCTGCGTCGGGCGCTCGGCGAGCACCTGGTGGCCCGGCTGGGCGGCGACGAGTTCGTGATCCTGGTCGAGCGGACGGGCGGCACCGACGACGTGGTCAAGGCGGCCGAGGCGGCGCTGGCGGCGGTCAGTGAACCGGCCCTGGTCGACGGGCACGAGCTGAGCGTCACGGCCAGCGTCGGCATCGTGGAACGACCGGTCGCCGGCACCACGCCCGGCGAGTTGATGCGGGCCGCCGACAGCACCCTGCACTGGGCCAAGGCGGCCGGCGGTGCCCGGTGGGCGCTGTTCGACCCGGCCCGGCACCGCACCGAACTGGCCCGGTACGCCCTGTCGGCGGCGATCCCCGCCGCCCTGGACCGGGGTGAGTTCTTCCTGGACTACCAGCCGCTGACGTCGCTGCGCGACGGCACCCTGCTGGGGGTGGAGGCGCTGGTCCGCTGGCGGCACCCCGAGCTGGGGGTGCTGCGCCCGGACAGCTTCATCGGGCTGGCCGAGGAGACCGGGCTGATCGTCCGGCTGGGCGGCTGGGTGCTCGCCGAGGCGTGCCGGGAGGCGGAGAGCTGGGGTGCCGACGGTGGGCCGGCGCCGTTCGTCAGCGTCAACCTCGCCGTCCGGCAGGTGAACCGCCCCGACCTGGTGCAGGAGGTACGCGGGCTGCTGGCCCAGACCGGCCTGCCACCGCAACGGCTCCAGCTGGAGATCACCGAGAGCACGATGATGAGCGCCGGCGCGGAGGACCCGGTCCGGGCCCTGCGGGCGCTCAACGACCTGGGCGTGCGGATCGCCATCGACGACTTCGGCACCGGTTACAGCAACCTGGCCTACCTGCGGGACCTGCCGGTGACCGAGCTGAAGATGGCCGGCGAGTTCGTGACCGGGCTGCGTGCCCCGCAGGTCGACCCGGCGAGCCGTACCGACGAACGGATCCTGGCCTCGCTGGTGTCGTTGGCCCACGCGTTGGACCTGACCGTCACCGCCGAGGGGGTGGAGACCGCCGACCAGGCCGACCTGCTGCGCGCCATCGGCTGCGACGCCGGCCAGGGCTGGCACTTCGGCCGGCCCGCACCCGCAGCCCGCATCCTCGAACAGATCCGCTGACCGGTCGGCCGGGGTGACCGGCCCGGCACCTGCCGCTGCGGCGACGCCGGCCGGGCCACACCGGTGGGCGGTCAGTGCCGGCTCAGCCGGGTGCGGTGGTGCCGGTGAGCAGGTCGGTGAGTCGTCGGGCCTGGGTCTCCCAGCGCCACTCCTTCTCCACCCAGGCCCGGCCGGCCGCGCCGAGCTGGCGGGCCAGGTCCCGGTCGGCGAGCAGGGTGGCCACCCGGTCGGCGAGTTGGGCGACGTCGCGGCCCGGGACCACGTATCCGGTCTCGCCCTCGCGGACCGCGTCCGGTGCGCCGCCGGAGTCACCGGCCACCACCGGCAGCCCGGTCGCCGACGCCTCCAGGTAGACGATGCCCAGCCCCTCGACGTCCAGGCCCCGGTTGCGGGTGCGGCAGGGCATCGCGTAGACGTCACCGGCGGCGTAGTGGGCGGGTAGCGCCTCCCACGGCACCGAGCCGGTGAACACCACGTCCCGTTCGACACCGGTGGACCGGGCCAGCTTCTCCAGCGTCGCCCGGTAGGGCCCGCCCCCGACCACCAGCAGCGCCGCGTCGGGCACCCGGCGGCGGATCGCCGGCAGGGCCCGGATCAGCGTGTCCTGGCCCTTGCGGGCGACCAGCCGGGAGACGCAGACCACCACCGGCCGGTCGGTCAGCCCGAGCCGGGCCCGCACCGGTGCGCCGTCCACCGCCGGGTGGTAGGTGTCCACGTCGACCCCGGGGGCGAGCCGGTGCAGCTCGGTGACGCCGTGCAGGGCGCGCTCCAGGCGTACCCGGGTGTAGTCGCCGAGGTAGGTGACCACGTCGGTGTGCCGGCCGATCCGGCGCAGCGCGGCGCGGGCCCCGGGCAGGGTCGCCCAGCCGGCCTCGTGGCCGTGGGTCAACGCGACCGCCCGACGGATGCCGGCGCGTCGCCGCAGCCCTCCGGCGAGCAGGCCCAGCGGGGCGGCGGCACCGAACCAGACGGTGTCGCAGCCGTGCTCGCGGGCCAGCCCGGCGGCCCGGCGGGCGACCCGTGGGGTGGGCAGCAGCACCCGGGTGGCGTCCCGGATCACCGGGAAGGGTTGCGCGGCGTCGAACTCGGCGGTGTCGCGCCAACTGGAGGCGTAGACCACCACCGACCCGGGCGGCTGACGGACCGCCAGGTGGTGCACGAACGACTGGATGCCGCCGGGTCGGGGCGGGAAGTCGTTGGTGATCAGCAGGGTGCGGCTCATCGACCGACCTCCCGGGCGTAGGCACGGGCGGCGGCCATCCGCTCCACCGTCGACGGATGCGACGCCGCCCAGAGGTACTCCCAGCGGGGCGGGTCCGGGTCGGCCCGGTTGACCCCGGCGAGCCGGCGTTGCATCGCCTCGAAGGTTGCCGGGTCACCGGTGAGCGCCAGGGCGTGCGCGTCGGCCCGCGCCTCGAACCGACGCGACATCAGCGCCTGCACCGGGCCGGCGACCAGCCCGACGACCGTCACCAGGGCGATCAGCAGCGCGAACGCCCGGGGCTCGGCGATCGAGTCGACGCCGGCCCGGCGCAGCAGTGGCGTCCAGGAGCCGAGCAGGTAGAGCGCGACCACCGCGGCGGCGGCACCGAGCGCGCCGGTCACCGTGCCGGTCCACACGTCCCGGTCCTTGGCGTGGCCCAGCTCGTGCGCGACGACGCTGGTCACCTCGGCCGGGGTGGCCTCGCGCAGCAGGGTGTCGTAGACCACCACCCGCCGGGTCGGCCCCAGCCCGGACACGTACGCGTTGACCGCCGTGGTCCGCCGGGAGGCATCGGCGACCAGCACGTCCCGTACGGGTACGCCGTCGCGGGCGGCCAGCGCGGTCAGCTCGGTGCGCAGCGGCCCCTGCTCCATCGGGGTGAACCGGTTGAACACCGGCTCCACCAGCACCGGCAGCACGAAGGAGAGCAGCACCACCAGCCCGGCCGCGCCGGCCGCCCCGAACGCCCACCACCAGCGCGGGGCCAGTCGGGTGACGGTGTAGAAGCCGAGCAGCACGGTCGCGGCGAGCACCGCGCTGAGGGCGTACGACTTGAGCAGGTCGACCGTCCAGCCGCCCCAGCCCTGGGTGCTCAGCCCGTAGCGGGTCAGCACCGACTGCCGCCAGGCGGCGAAGGGCAGGGTGAGCAGGTCGGCGACGAGCACCACGGCGATCCCGCCGAGCACGGCGCGGGCGATCCAGTGGTCACCGAAGGGCCGCCCGGCCAACTCGACCAGTCTCGCCCCGAGCGGGGTCAGCCCGAGCAGCAGCGCCACGACGAGCCCGACGGCCAGCCCGGTGTAGCGGCCAGGGCGCAGGGCCGCCTGCAACGCCCGCCCCCGGGCCACCTGATCGGCGGGCAGGTCACGCAACGCGGCGAGCTGATCGGACCGGGGGGCCGGGGGTCGGCTCCACGGGACCAGCAGGGCCGCGACGACGAGCAGGGCCAGCGCCAGCGCCGCCAGGGTGAGCACCGCCCAGCCGCGCGGGGTCACCTCGGCACCCCGTGGACGGGCCTGCGGGTGTGGCGTCGTACCCGTGTCATGCCGCCGCTCCTCCCGCCGTGAGCGCCCATCCTATGGCCCACCGGGGCGGCCCCGGCGCGGTGTGTGCCCCGGCCCCACCCGGCCCGCGCGGAGCAACCGTCAGCCACGGACATCGCTGGCCCGGCGGGCCTGCTCCGGCGGGGCGGCGGCGGTCAGGCGACCCGGCGGCGGGTGGACCGGGCCCGGCGGGTCTCGTGGGCCAGCACCTCCACCTCGAAGCCGGAGCGGGTGAGCACCTCGATCGCCCGGTGCTCGGCGGCACCCAGGCCGGCGGCCGGCGAGTCGGTGTCGAGCAGGGCCGTCACCAGGCAGCCGGCGCAGCCCGCGCCCCGGACCCGGCAACCGTCGCAGTCGATGAGCATCGTGCCTCCTGACGCAGTGCGGCGTCGGGCGGAGGACCATCGTCACCACCCGAGCACCGTCGGTCAGGTCGGACACTAACCATCGGGTACGACACAATCGGACAACCGGTGATCAACCAGGGCCGAGCCGGTGGACAACGGCAGGCCACCCAGGATGATCCGTCCACGTCACCCGATGGTCCCTCGTCAGAACCTATGTCACTTCTTCATGCCCGGATCGCGGGTGAGCACGTCGAACAGGGGTGCCTCGGGCCAGCCGGGTCGAAGGCGGGTGACGGTCCGCCATCCCCAGGATCGGTACGCCGCCTGCGCGGGGCCGTTGTCCGGCCGGGCGAGAAGCGTCATCCGCTCCTCGTGTCGGCTCCCCACCAGATCGTCATGCAGTGCCCGCGCAACACCCTGCCGCCGCGATGCCGCGCGTACCAACAACTCGGAGATGGCGAAGGTGCGGTGCCCGTCCTCCTCGGTGAAACCGACCGGTACGGGTTCCTCGATGCCGTCCCACCACCGGGTGTCCGGTGCGAGTGGAAACCCGTACACGTAGCCGATCAGCTCCTCGTTGAGCCATGCGGTGACCAGCGCCCAGCCGTCCCGCTGCCGGTGCGCCGAGAGTTGGCGACGGTAACGGTCCTCACCGTAGAAATCGCCCTGCCCGGCATGGACCTCCAGGTAAAGAGCGATCAGTTGCTCGATGATTCCTTCGGATTCGGCCGCGCCGTAGTGGCGGAGGGCCAGATTCTCGGTCATCGGACGGCCACGCCGTCGAAGGCTTCGATGAAGTCTCGGACCGGGGCGGCCGGTCGAGGTAGCTGACCCACCGTCGAACGGATGTCAGCCAGGTGCCGAGTCACCCGGCCGGAGTTCATCTGCCGCACCTCGGGTAGGAGGTCAACTGCCATCCGGGCGGCCTCGTTGACGTCGCCCTCCCGGTAGGTCGCCTCGACCAGCCGTACCCGGTAGTAGACCTGGTTGCGCCGGTGTGTGGGGGACCCGTTGGCGATGGCGTCCCGGAGCGCCTCGGCGGCGCGATTCGGCTGGTCGAGCGAGAGGAGCGACAACGCCTCCAGGCCCTGGACCTCTTGGAAGTTGACGAAGTGGGTGAACTCGGGATCCTCCTCGCGCGTACCCCGCTCCAGTTGCTGGCGTGCGTTGCGCATCTCGCGCTCGAAGGCGCTGCGGTCGTTCAGCTCGGCGAACGCGCATGCCCGCCGAAGGTGCAGAAGCGTACGCAGCCGTGGAGTGGCCCAGCCTGCGGAGACCCGGAGTGCGGCGTCCGCGCAGTGCAGGGACTCGGTGGGCTGGGACTTCCAGGCGAGGAGTGCGAGTTGCGCGAGCGCGCGTGCCTCGACCTGAAGATCGTCGGCGAGACGTGCCCTCGCGATCGCCTCGTGGAGGTACGGACGCGCGGCGGCCCTGCGATCGGCGTCGTGGGCCAGCCACGCCGTCTCCACGGCAAGGTCGGCGAGCGAAGCCTGGAGGGCTTCACCGACATCCCGGCTGTAGTGCGCCTTCGCCGCCCAGGACGCCAGACGGCCATGGACATGGATGGCGATGTCGCACAGTTGGTTGGCACCGGTCGCCGCGTCGGCCTCCCGGAACTCCTTTACCAGGGAACCAGCCAGCCGGACGTGTTCGAGGCCAATGGACGGCGACTGGTCCGCGAGCGTGGCGAAGAAGCCCAGATTGCTCACGGAGGCCAGGCCCGCCAATGCTGCCAGTGCGTGGAACTGCCGGCGATCCGTCGTGACCACCCCCTTCATCGATGATGCGAACGATGCTGACGTTGCCTCAACGTTCGCGTGGTCATGGCAATCGCGCCCCCACGCCCCCGGTGCTGTCGCCGAGTCCGTGGTCGAGCCGGGCCGCGCGTCGGGAAGGCTGAACCACAGCAGGGCACCCGGTATCCCGAGGATCGTCGCCCAGTGCGCCAACCGGTCCAGGTGCACCACCGGCGGTCCGTTCTCGACCCGGCTCAGTTGTGCCTGCGTGATCCCCAACCAGCCCGCCACCACGGTCTGCGACAACGCCAACCGCCCGTGGTAGGGGTGGAACCGGTAGGCCCTGATCACCCGCCCGAGGTGTCGGTCGGCGAGCGCCTGCCCGAGCGGTTCGTGATCCCAGAAGGACGCCGGCACCTCGGGTGGTGCACTGAGCCGGTCTCGCTCCGCGGCCTGACAGGGCGCGCAGCGTCCGCTGTCGTTGTCACGGGCGAGTCGCCCGCCACAGCGTGGGCAGTTCGCAGATGTCACCGGCAACCTCGCCAATCGCGGGCGGCTGAGTCCGAAGTCGAGCGTAGCCATTCAACCCGCTCCGTGCAGGATCGGTATACGTAGCGCGCATATCGAGGACGCCCACGCTCATGTCGTACCGGTCGGCCGGCCTGTTCGACGGAGGGTGTCGACCACGATCGCCCAACGGTCGGGCGTCATCTCGTCGCCGGGCCGGAGGAAGCTGGCGTCGTGGAAGACGACCCCGGCTTCCCCGAGCAACCGGAGGTGCCCTGCGTAGGCGGGGTGGGCGGCGAGAGTCGCCTTCACCCGGGGAAAGGCGTGGACCGGCAGGCCGGTGCCGATCGCCTCGTTGAGGATGCCCAGCGCCAGCGTGTCACTCGCCCCGACCGCCCACTTGTTCACCGTGTTGAAGGTGACCGGAACGACCAGCAGCGCGTCGGCCGGTGGATGAGGCTCCGTATCACCGGGCCTGCGCCACTCCGCCCGTACCGGATAGCCGGTCTGTTCCTGCAACGCCGACCGGTCGAGCCAGGACGCCGCGACCGGGGTGGCGATGAGGCACACCGTCCACCCGTCCGCCATCAGCAGGTCGACGAGTTCGCCGATGCGGTCCACCGGCGGGGCCGCGCAGACCACGAGATGCAGCACTCCCCGATCATTCATGCCAGCAGTGTCACCCACGGGCGGGCGGGTCCATCCGCGTAGTCGGTCGGATACGGTGCGCGCATGCCGCTCACGATCAGCACCGCATAACGGAACCCCTGGTCAGCGGCGATGGTCGACGGCATGGCCCGGGGCGGGTGCCGGGCTCCGGGGTGGTGTCGACCCGAACGACACGACCTCGTCCCCGCCCGCCCCGGCGTCCGTCCACCTTCCGCGACGCACAGGGGCGCAGACACGATGACCACCAGGGCAGACATCCCCGACGGGGACCGGCCACCCGGCGACGACAAGCCGGAGCGGGACGCCTGCGGCATGACACCGGCCGAGATCGTCCGCCGCTGGTTGCGGCTGGTGACGGCGGACGCGGAGCTGTCGCCGTACCTCATCGGGGTGGATCGGGTCCGGCTTGCCGGGCACCTGACGGCGGGCGTGACCGCCGCGCTCGTCGGGGAGCCGGCGGACGCCTGGGGTGGGCTCGGCCTGTCCGAGGAGCAGCACCGGCGCATCGGTGACTACCTGGTCGGAGTGTGCTGGGCGGCGGACCTGCCCGACGGGTTGATCGCCCAGGTGCGCCGGGCGGTGGCCCGATGAGCGCCGCCCACCACCCGCCGCCGGAGCGGTCCGCCGCGCTGCCGCAGGTGACGCGGGCCGACACCGCCGAGCCGGCGGGGTGGGCCGGCGACAGCGTGCCGGCCCGGGTGATCGATCACGACCGGCCCTGCCCCGGCACCGCCATCCTGACCGTCCGCCCCTGGTCGCGGCTGCCGCACCGCCCCGGCCAGGCCGTCCCCGTGCACACCCCACACC
Organism: Micromonospora sp. NPDC048894; assembly: GCF_040649765.1. Taxonomy (NCBI): domain Bacteria; kingdom Bacillati; phylum Actinomycetota; class Actinomycetes; order Micromonosporales; family Micromonosporaceae; genus Micromonospora; species Micromonospora sp. NPDC048894. Next base: position 78,653 of record NZ_JBEZFY010000006.1, read on the forward strand.
ACCCCGGCCGGTGGCGCTGGTACTCCCCCGCCAACGCCCCACGCCCCGACGGCACCATCGAGCTACATGTCCGCGCGGTGCCCGCCGGCGCCGTCTCGGCCAGCCTCGTCAACGAGGTACGCCCCGGCGACCTGCTGCACCTCGGCCCACCTCGCGACACCGGCCTGCACCTGCGCGACGGTGACCTGCTGCTGGTCGCGGGCGGCACCGGCCTGGCCCCACTGCGCGCCCTGGTCGAACAGGTCGCCGCCGCCCCCGACGGCCGCCGGGTCACCCTGATCGCCGCCACCCGCACCTTCACCGACCTGTACGACGCGATCACCCTCGACACACTCCAGCAGGCCCACGACTGGCTGACCATCGTGCCCGCCTTCTCCCACGACCCGCACGCCGCGCCGGCCGAGCAGGGCGACGCGCTCACCCTCGCCCTGCGCCACCACCGACCCCACCACCAGGTGTACGTCTGCGGCCCACCAGCGCTTCTCGACGACGCCCGCCGCCAGCTACCCCTCGCCGGGGTACCCGCAGACCGCCTCCACCTGCCCGAACCACCACGCCGCACGAAGACGCACCGCTGACGCGCGACCACCACCGACGATGTGGGTGCCCTGCTGCACCGGCTCAGGAGCGGGCGAGCCGGCGCAGCAGCGAGTCCGCGCCCAGCGGGTACGCCCCGTGCCGGCGTACCCCGTCGGCGACCTCCCGGTCGGAGGAGACCACCACCACCGGACGGCCGGGCGGTTCGGCCCGGACCAGCCGGCGGATCAGCTCGTCGGCGGTTTCGCCCTTGCGGGAGAAGAGCACCCGCACCCCGCGCGGGGTGGGCGGCAGCCCGTGCATCCGTTCCGCCCCGTCGAAGACCACGGTCACCTCGTCACCGGTCTGCGCGGCGATCCCGCCCAGCCCGGTGATCAGCCGTTTGCGCTGCTGTTCCAGGGACATCTCGCCGAATCCGCGCTTGGTGACGTTGTAGCCGTCGACGACCAGGTGGGCGCGGGGCAGGGCGAGGAGTTGGTCCAGTCGGGCCGGGTCGTCGGTGTCCCGGGCGCGGGCGGCCGGCCCGCCCTGGGTGGTGACCGGGGCGTCGGTGAAGGCGTCGGCCACGAAGTCGGCGGGGAGCTTGTCCACCGGGTCCAGGGCCAGCTCCCGGCGTAGCCCCACGGCGGCCTGACCGATCGTCTCCAGCAGCAGCCACAGCCGGGCGTCGTCGACCGAGCGGGCTTCCTTGGCGCTGGCTTTGGCCACCCCCGCCGCCGCCTCGGCCTCGGCCAGCCGGGCCCGCGCGCGGCGCAGTTCGGCGTCGGTGTCGGCGGCGGCCCGGGTGGCCCGGCCACGTTCGGTGGCGAGCAGCTCGTTGGCCCGGCGTTCCCGGGCCTGGGTCTCCCGCAGGCTGCGCTGGAGCTGGCGGCTTTCCTCCCGGAGCTGGCCCAGCTCCTCGCGGACCCGGGCCAGCTCGTCGCGGAGCTTGTCCGCCTCCACCCGGGCCACCGCCCGGTCGTGCTCGGCGCGGGTGGCCCGCTGCTCGGCCTCCCGGACCAGCTCGGCGACGACGGCACTGTCCGCCTCGGCGCGGACCACCGCGCCGCTGGTGTCGATCAGCTCCCGCCAACCCCGGGGACGGACCAGGTAGGCCAGGGCGGCCACCTCGACCGGGTCGGCGGCGGCCGGCGCGGTGCCCTCGACGACGGCCGCGCCGAGGTCACCGGCGTCGGTCAGCACCCGGGCGGTGACCCGCTGCCGGAACAGCGGGTCGGCGGTGAGCTGGGCGGCGATCACCGAGCCACCGAGCCGGGCCCGGCGGTTCGGGGCGAACTTCGCCACCCGGCGCAGCGGCACCGGCACCTCGTCGGCGGGCAGACCGGGCAGGACGGCGGCGGTGAGGGCCACGATCCGCTGCCGGACCGGCTCGGGCAGGACGGGCTCCGGCTCCGGCAGCCCGGCCCCGGGCTCACCGTCGTCGGATTCGTCGGGCGTGGGCAGGGCTGGCTCCGGCTCGGGCAGGCCGGGCGCGGACTCCGGCTCGGGCAGGGTGGGTCCGGGCTCGGGTGCCCCCGCACCCAGGTCCCCGCCGGCCTCGGGCACGGCGGCGGACGACCCCTCCTCCGGGAGGCGGTCGTCGTGCGGCTCGGTGAGGGGCATGGGGCAAGTCTCCCACCGCGACCGGGCCCACCGCCGGTTGAGTGAGCCGATCTCTCATCCTATGCCGGCCGGGGCCCCTGGGGCTGCGGTGACGCGAGTGTCGCACCGAACGGTTAGCCTGCCGCCCGTGGCACCTGGGGAGTACGTCCAGCAGACCCTGGCCGGTCTGGACCAGTCGGCCGGCGGCGTCGATCCGGCCCTGCCGCTGTACGCGACGACGTTCGTGGTGGTCGACCTGGAGACCACCGGCGGCTCACCCGACGGCGGGGGCATCACCGAGATCGGCGCGGTCAAGGTGCGGGGCGGCGAGGAGCTGGGGGTGCTCGCCACCCTGGTCAACCCGGGGGTGCCGATCCCGCCGTTCATCACCGTGCTGACCGGCATCACCCAGGCCATGCTGGTCCCCGCCCCGCCGATCGAGGAGGTCCTGCCGAGCTTCCTGGAGTTCGTCGCCGACGCGGTGCTGGTGGCCCACAACGCGCCGTACGACGTGGGCTTCCTCAAGGCCGCCTGCGCGAAGCACGGCTACCGCTGGCCCAACCCCCGGGTGCTGGACACGGCGGCCCTGGCCCGCCGGGTGCTCAGCCGCGACGAGGTGCCCAACCGCAAGCTGGGCACCCTGGCCGCCTACTTCCGCACCGCCACCCAGCCCACCCACCGGGCGCTCGACGACGCCAAGGCGACGGTGGACGTACTGCACGGGCTGATCGCCCGGCTCGGCGGGCACCGGGTCGACACGGTCGGCGACGCGATCGAGTTCGCCCGCGCGGTCACCCCCACCCAGCGGCGCAAGCGGCACCTCGCCGACGGGCTACCCAAGGCGCCCGGGGTCTACATCTTCCGGGCCGCCGACGACCGGCCGCTCTACGTCGGCACCTCCGGGGACATCGCCACCCGGGTGCGCAGCTACTTCACCGCCGCCGAGAAGCGGGCCCGGATGTCGGAGATGCTGGCCGCCGCCGAGCGGGTGGAGGCGGTCGAGTGCGCCCACCCGCTGGAGGCGGAGGTGCGCGAGCTGCGCCTGATCGCCGCGCACGCGCCGCCGTACAACCGGCGGTCGAAGTATCCGGAACGGATGGTGTGGCTCAAGCTCACCGGCGGGCCGTACCCCCGGTTGTCGGTGGTGCGCGGCCTGGCCCCCGGTGACACCGCCTACCTGGGTCCGTTCCGCTCCACCCGGGCCGCCGAGCTGGCCGCCGCCGGGTTCCACGACGCGGTGCCGCTGCGCCAGTGCACCCACCGGCTCTCACTGCGCACGATCACACCGGCCTGCGCGCTGGCCGAGCTGGGCCGCTGCCCGGCACCCTGCGAGCACCGGATCACCCCGCAGGAGTACGACGACCGCGCCGTCGCGCCGTTCCGCGCCGCCACCACCAGTGACCCGCAGGTGGTGGTGGACGCCCTGCTGGCCCGGATCGAGGCGCTGTCGACGGCGCAGCGCTACGAGGAGGCGGCGGTGGTGCGGTCCCGGTTGGCGGCGGTGCTGCGGGCCGCCGTCCGGATGCAGCGGCTGGCCGCGTTGACCCGGATCGCCGAGGTGGCCGCCGCCCGACCCGCCGCCGGGGGTGGCTGGGAGCTGGCGCTGGTCCGGTACGGGCGGCTCGCCGGTGCCGGGGTTTCCCCGCCGGGTGTCCATCCGCGACCGACGATCACCGCGATCCGGGCCACCGCCGAGACGGTGGAACCGGGTGGGCACGGGCCGGTGCCCCGGGCCACCGCCGAGGAGACCGAGCGGATCCTGTCCTGGTTGGAGCGACCGGAGACCCGGCTGGTGGAGATGACGTCCGTTTGGTCGTCCCCGGTGGCCGGCGCGGGGCGGTTCCGTGACCTGCTGGTCAAGGCTGAGGGCGGCGGGTCCCACCAACTCTCGACCGAACGCCCATGAGCAAGTGACCGATCGGACGACCTCGCCTCGCTTAGTCTGTTAAGGGAGTGCAGTCCTGCCCGTTTCGTGGGCCTGCTTCCGGTTGCCGGTGACGGTGACCGTGGAGCCGGGGTGAGGAGGTGTCCCACGTGGACGTCGACGCCGGACACGGCGCCGCCCTGGGGGGTGCGCTCCCGGCCCAGCCGGGTGAGTTGCCCCTGGCCCGGCGGCTCCGGTCCCTGTTGAGTTGGCCGGCCAACGACGCCGACCCGGTGACCCAGCTCGTCCGCACCCACCGCGGCATCCACTCCAGCGCGGACGCCTCGGTGCTGCGCCGGGCGTACACGATCGCCGAGAACATGCACCGCGGTCAGTTCCGCAAAAGCGGCGAGCCCTACATCACCCACCCGCTGGCGGTCGCCCAGATCTGTGCCGACCTCGGGATGGACACCACCACCCTGGTCGCGGCGCTGCTGCACGACACGGTGGAGGACACCCGCTACACCCTCCAGGCGCTCAGCGAGGACTTCGGCCACGAGGTGGCGCACCTGGTCGACGGGGTGACCAAGTTCGACAAGGCGTTCTACGGCAAGGCCGCCGAGGCGGAGACGATCCGCAAGATGATCATCGCGGCCGGCAAGGACGTCCGGGTGCTGATCATCAAGCTGGCCGACCGGCTGCACAACATGCGTACCCTCGGGGTCCGCTCGGCCGCCTCCCGGGAGCGGATCGCCCGCAAGACCCAGGAGGTCCTGGTCCCGCTCTGCGACCGGCTCGGCATCCAGACCCTCAAGCGTGACCTGGACGACGTGGTGCTGCTGCACCTGGAGCCCGACGAGCACGCCCGGCTGGCCCGGCACGTGCACGACCGGCCCGGCTGGGACGCCTACCTCGACGACGTGGTGGCCCAGGCCAAGGTGGCGCTGCGCCGCAGCCGGGTGGACGCCGAGGTGAGCGTCCGCCCCCGGCACCTCTACTCGATCTGGAAGGACACCGTGGCCGGCGGGCACGCCCAGCCGTACGACCTGCCCCGGATCGTGATCGTGGTCGACGGCCCGGCCACCGACTGTTACGCCGCCCTCGGCGCGGTGCACGGCCGCTGGCGGCCGGTCTCCGGCCGGTTCAAGGACTTCATCGCCTCCCCCAAGAACAACCTCTACCGCTCCCTGCACACCAGCGTCTGCGGCCCGCAGAACCGCACCGTCGAGGTGCTGATCCGCACCCGGGAGATGCACCGTTGCGCCGAGTACGGCGTGGCCGCCGACTTCCGCTTCCCCCGCGCCGCCACCGGGGCCAGCAACACCGACCAGCTCTCCTGGCTGCGCCGGGTGCTCGACTGGGAGCAGGAGGCCCCCGACCCGGCCCAGTTCCTCCAGTCGCTGCGGTGCGACCTGGCAGAGGCGCAGATCCAGGTGGTCGCCGACGGCCGGCAGGTGGTGCTCCCGGCCGGGGCCACCCCGATCGACCTGGCCTACGAGCTGGGCACCGAGCGGGGCGACCACTGCCTCGCCGCGCGGATCAACGGCCGGCTCGCCCCACTGGCGTCCGAACTGGACGAGGGCGACGTGGTGGAGATCTACTCGGAGAGCAGCGTCGCGAGCGGCTTCGAGGCGGACGTCGCCCCCCGGGGCCCCCGCCGCGAGTGGCTCGACTTCGTCAAGTCGCCGCACGCGCAGATGCAGATCAGCCGCTGGTTCACCGAGCACGTCGAGCCGGGCATCTCCATCGCCGACAAGGTCCGCCTCGGCCGGGCCACCATCGGCCTGGCGCTGCGTACGCACAACCGGGGGCTGGCCAGCGACCTGCCGTTGCTGCGCCTGTCGGAGGAGCTCGGCTACCCCGACCTGGAGACCCTGTTGGTCGCGGTCTTCGACCGGGCGGTCGAACCGGACACCGTGGTCCGTCAGCTCATCGACCTGGTCGACCATCGACAGTGAGTCCCTGGCCGGGTGACCGGTCGCCCCGCACCCCACGGCAGCACGCCGACGGCCTAGCCTGGAGCGATGATCCTCCGTTCCCGCGCCACCGGCCGGGCCGTGGCGTACAAGGTCTTCTACCGGCTGCCGGTCTCGGTGCGGCGTCGCCTGGTCCGGCTCGCCGGGCCGAAGTACGTCGTCGGCGCGGTGACCCTGGTCCGGGACAGCGGGGCCGACGGCGCCGGCCGCCTGCTGCTGCTGCGCCAACCCCCCGGGCACAGTTGGACGCTGCCCGCCGGCCTGCTCCAACGCGGTGAGACCCCGGTCGTCGGCGCGGCCCGCGAACTGCACGAGGAGTCCGGGGTCCGGCTCGCCCCGGAGCAGCTCCGCCCGGCCGTGCCGAACGCCGTGGTGCACACCCGGGGTTGGGTGGACATGGTCTTCGAGGCGGAGGTGCCCGCCGCCACCACCACCCTGGCCGTCGACGGCGCGGAGGTCTTCGAGGCCGCCTGGCACCCGCTGGACGACCTGCCCCGGCTGAGCCGGGCCACCGCCAACCTGCTCGGCCACTACGGCATCGGGCCGCAGGCCGGCCAGCCGACGACGTGACCGCCCCGGACGGCCTGTGCGCGGTGGTGCTCGCCGCCGGTGAGGGCACCCGGCTGCGCCCGCTCACCGCCCGGGTGCCCAAGGCGCTCTGCCCGGTCGGCAACGTGCCGCTGCTGGACCGGGCCCTGCACCGGCTCGCCGGGCTGGGCCTGACCGGGCCCCGGCGGGTCGCGGTGAACGCCTGTTACCTGGCCGACCAGGTGGTGGCGCACGTCGGCGACCGGGCGCACCTGTCGGTGGAGCCGGGTGACCCGTTGGGCACCGCCGGTGGCCTGGGCAACCTGCGGGACTGGATCGCCGGTCGGGGGGTGCTGGTCGGCAACGCCGACGCCTACCTGGCCGATCCGGGGGCCGCCCCCGGCCCCGACATCGCGGCGCTGCTGGCCGGGTGGGATTTCCACTCCGTACGGCTGCTGGGTCGGCCGGCGCCCGACCCGCGCGCGCCCGGCACCTTCGACGGGCACGTCTTCACCGGCTTCTCCCTGCTGCCCTGGCACCGGGTGCGCGAGCTGCCGGCCAGCTTCGGTGACCTGGTCCGCGCGGTGTGGCGTCCGGCGGAGGCGGCCGGCGAGCTGACCGTGGTGCCGTACCCGGGCACGTTCTTCGACACCGGCACGCCCGCCGACTACCTGGCGGCCAACCTGCACGCCGCCGGCGACGGCGCGCTGGTCGCCCCGGACGCCACCGTCACCGGTCGGGTCCGGCACGCGGTGGTCGGCGCGGGCGCGGTGGTACGCGGCGACGTGGAGCGCGTGGTGGTCTGGCCCGGCGCGACGGTCGGCCCGGACGAACGGCTCCGCGACGCGATCCGGGCCGACGACGGGCTCACCGTGGCCGCCCCACCAGGCGGACGTTGATCACCGGTGTCAGAATCACCAGCATGCAGCCCTCCGTGCCTCGGATCCCCCTGTCGGTCGGCTACCGGTCGAGCCGTACCGGTCGGGTCGTCTCGTTGCTGGTGCTGGGTGTCATCCTGACTGTCGGTTGCGGTTGTGTCGGCGCCTTCATCGGCACCGGCATCAACGCGGCCGGCGGCAACGACACCTCGGGCAGCGCGGCGGTGCCGGCGATCGCCGCGCTGGTGTCGGCCGGGCTGGTCCTGCTCCTCATCGGCCTGCTGGTGACCAGCATCGTGCGCAGCGGCGCCTGGTTGGAGGGCAGCCGGCTCACCGTGGTCGGGCTCACCACGAAGAGCGTCGACCTGCGGGCCGCCCGGTCGGTGTCGCTGCACGCGGCGGCCGTCGCGCAGACTGGCGTCTCCAGTGACGGTTCGCTGGTCGCCACCGGCGCGGTCACCCGGACCCCGGTGCTCACCGTCACCGCCGACTCCGGCACCGTCAAGCTGGGGCTGCGCAGCAGGGAGAGCCTGCTCATCCCGCCGCCCGAGATGTACGCCCTGGCCGCCGCGCTGGACACCGCCCGCTGCCCGGGGGCGGCGGAGGCGGCCGCCTGGCTGCGCGCCATGGCCGCCGACCCGCGCACCATGCTGCTCTGACCGGCAGCCGGGTCCACCGGAGGGCCGCCCGCGGGCGGCGAGGGCGGCACTAGCATGGTCGACGACACCAGGCCGGCGTCGCGCCGGGCACGACGAACGGAGAATCGTCCAGTGATCACCGCGATCGTCCTGATCGACTGCGCCACCGACTCGATCCCCGAGGTGGCCGAGAACCTGGCCAACCTGCCCGGTGTCAGCGAGGTCTACTCGGTGGCCGGACACGTCGACCTGATCGCCATCGTCCGGGTCCGGGAGTTCGAGCAGATCGCCCAGGTCATCGCCGGCAGCATCTCCAAGGTGCCGGGGGTGCTCAACACCGAGTCGCACATCGCCTTCCGCGCGTACTCCCAGCACGACCTGGAGGAGGCGTTCGCGATCGGCCTGGCCAGCGCCGACTGACCGACGCCCGGACAGGCGACGGTGGCCGGCCCCTGGGGACCGGCCACCATCAGGTGGTACGAGAGGTCAGCTGTTGCCCGGAACGGGCGTCTCGGTGGTGGCGCCCGGTTCCGGCGACTCCGTGCCGCCGCCCGGGGTCGGGGACCCGGTCGTGCCACCCGGTGCCGGCGTACCGCTGCCACCCGGGCTCGCGGTGCCGCTGGCGCTGGTCTGCGGGACCGGGATGCCCAACTCCTGGGCCAGGGCCACCAGCGCGTCGTAGTGCGCCTGCAACACCGGCAGGGCGTCCTGCGCCAACTGGACCACCGACTGCTCGGAGCCCTGCGAGATCTCGGTCTGGGTGGCCTGGATGGCCTGCACGTGACCGGCCAGCTCAGCGGTCACCCAGGCCTTGTCGAACGCGGCGCCCTTGAGGCCGTTGAGCTTGTCGATCACCTTCTGCTGATCGGCTGTCGGCGCGTTCGGCAGGGTCACGTTCAGCTGCTGCGCGGTGCTCTGCACCGTCTGGTCGAGCTGGGTGTGATCCGTGACGAACTGCTGCCCCAACTGCTTGACCTGCTCGTTCTGCCCCTTCTTCTGGGCCAGGTTCCCGGTGACGATCTCCGCCAGGTTGACCTGGTGCACCGCCTGCAGGTACTGGGTGTCCTGCGCCGACGGTTGCGCGGCGGCCTGCGCGGCAGCCGCGGGTGCCAGGCCGACCACCGCCAGCGTGGCCAGCAGTCCCAGGCGTTTGATACCCAACATGTTTCCTCCCCGTTTTCGGTGGACCGCACGGATACCCGACTGGCGAGGGTTAATCCTGGCTTTCCACCCGTTGGGGTCCGGCCGCGCCGGCCCGCCGGCCGGAAAACGGACACCGCACCGCACGCCCCCACCGCACCGGAGCGGATACGGACGAGGCGGGCCGGGGATACGGACGAGGCGCCCGCCGGAATCCTCCGGCGGGCGCCTCGGTCGAGTGGTACGGGCAGGTCAGCGGCGGGAATCTCCGCTGCCGATCTCCTCCCGCTCCGGGCGGGGTTCCACCGGCGGGTGCCCCGGCGAGACCGGTGCCTCGACCGGCTTCTCGATCGGGTAGAAGAAGCCCCGGATCGCCGGGCCGAGCGCCCCGAGCCGGTTCATCTTCTTCGGCACCACCCAGCCGACGTAGTCCAACTCGCCGTGCCCGTGGCCGTCACCGGCGCTGAGCGGCTGGTGGACCTCCTCGAACCGGCCGTCGGGCAGGCGGCGGATGATGCCGGTCTCCACGCCGTGGGCCAGCACCTCCCGGTCGTGCTGCTGGAGCCCGAGGCAGATCCGGTAGGTGACGTAGTACGCCACCGGCGGGACGATCAGCAGGCCGATCCGGCCCGCCCAGGTCATCGCGTTCAGGCTGATGTGGAACTTGTCGGCGATCACGTCGTTCGCGCCGGAGAGGGTCAGCACGATGTAGAAGGCGACGGCCATCGCGCCCACCGCGGTCCGGGCCGGGACGTCCCGGGGCCGCTGGAGCAGGTTGTGGTGCCGGTAGTCCTTGAGCTGCCGGGCCTCCACGAACGGATAGAGCGTGGAGAGGCCGACCAGGATGCCGGGCAGGACGACCGTCGGCCAGAACAGCGGCGGGATGACGTACCCGTTGCCGATCGGGATGTTGATCTCCCAGGCCGGCATCAGTCGGGTCGAGCCGTCGAGGAACATGACGTACCAGTCGGGCTGGCTGGCGGCCGAGACCACCCACGCCTCGTACGGGCCGAAGTACCAGATCGGGTTGATCTGGAACAGGCCGCCCATCAGCGCGATCACGCCGAAGACGACCATGAAGAAGCCGCCCTGCTTGAGCGCGTAGCGGGGGAACATCCGCTCGCCGACCACGTTGTCGTTGGTCCGGCCGGGGCCGGGCCACTGGGTGTGCTTCTGCTTGAACACCAGGCCCAGGTGGGCGCTGATCAACGCGACCAGCAGACCCGGGATGAGCAGCACGTGGGCGATGAAGAACCGGCTGATGATGATCTCACCGGGGAACTCGCCGCCGAAGATCGACGAGGTGACCCAGGAGCCGATCACCGGGATCGACAGCATGATGCCGGAGGCGATCCGCAGGCCGGTGCCGGACAGGCCGTCGTCCGGCAGCGAGTAGCCGGAGAAACCGGCGAGGAAGCCGACCCAGAACAGCAGCGACCCGATGATCCAGTTGGTCTCCCGCGGCTTGCGGAACGCGCCGGTGAAGAAGACCCGCATCATGTGCACCACGATCGCGGCCATGAACAGCAGCGCGGACCAGTGGTGCATCTGCCGCATGATCAGGCCACCCCGGACATCGAACGAGATGTCCAGGCTGGAGGCGTACGCGGCGGACATCGGGGTGCCCCGCAGCGGGGCGTAACTGCCGTTGTAGACCACCTCGGTCATCGCCGGCTCGTAGAAGAAGGTCAGGAAGACGCCGGTCAGCAGCAGCACGACGAACGAGAAGAGCGCGATCTCGCCGAGCAGGAACGACCAGTGGTCCGGGAAGACCTTGTTGAGCAGCTTGCGCAACGGGGTGGCGACCTGGAAGCGGTCGTCCACTCCCCCGGCGGCCTTGCCCGGCACCGCTGCTACGTCAAACTTTCGGCGCTTCATGGCCGCTCCCAGAAGTCGGGGCCGACGGTTTCGGTGTAGTCGGACTTCGCCACGAAGAAGCCTTCCTCGTCCACCTCGATCGGCAGCTGGGGCAGCCGCCGGCTCGCCGGGCCGAAGACCGGACGGGCGTTGTCGGTGATCAGGAACTGGCTCTGGTGACACGGGCAGAGCAGCCGGTTGGTCTGCTGCTCGTACAGGCTCGCCGGGCAGCCGGCGTGCGTGCAGATCTTGGAGTACGCCGCGTAGTTGCCCCACATGTAGTCACCGTGACCGACCCGCGAGTTGGCCTGCCGGGACTTCTCCGCGTCGGACTCCCGCAGGTGGATCAGCAGCGTCGGCGAGTCGGCGTGCTTGTTGCTCACGCCGTGCTCGATGCCGGGGAAGACGGTCAGCTGACCACCGGTGCTGACGTCGGCGGGCCGGATCGGCCGGCCGTCCTCGCGGACCAGCCGGATCTTCTTGCCGTCGGCCGGCGCGAACCCGGTGGTGAACATCTGGTTGTTCTTGTGCGGGTTGGAGATCAGGCCACCGACCAGCGGGGCCGCCGCGACCGCACCGACCGGCAGCAGGCCGGCGACCAGCGAGACACCGAGCAGCGGACGACGCCGTACCCCCATCTCGTCGGCGAGGTAGAGCATCGTCTCGCCGGTGATCTTCCGGTCCTCCGCCGACCCGGGACCGTCGTGCCGGTCCTGGATCGAGACCTCCTTGGGCAGCAGCTTCTTACCCCAGGTGAGGATGCCGAAGCCGATGCCGAGCAGGGCGACACCCAGGGTGAGGCCGAGCAGCGGGGTGTACCACTTGTCACCGCCGCGACCCGGCTCGTACTCCCAGGGCCACCAGATGTAGACGACCAGGAACGCGGTGGCGGCCAGGCCGGTGAGCAGGAACATCGCCGCGACCGTACGGGTCAGCCGGCGCTCGGCCTTGCTGCCCGGGACGACCTGCTCCTCGTAGTGGACGATCTCGATGTCGTCCCGGCGGGCGCCCTCGGTGACGATGTCGAACCGGGAGAGCCGGGGGTCGTGGACGTCGAGCGGCTCCCGACCCTGCGGGGCGTGCTGCTCGGTCTGGGTGCTCATGCCGTCACCTCGCTACGGGCGGTGCCGGCGCACGGCACCACGGCAATGCTGTTGACGATCCGCTCGGTCACGACTTGCCCGCAATCCACAGGCTCGCGAAGACCAGCGCGACGATGCCCACCAGGAAGATCGCCAGACCCTCGGTGGACGGGCCGTACCGGCCGAGGTTGAAGCCACCCTGGTCCTGGTCGGCCTTCAGGGACTCCTGGATGTAGGCGATGATGTCCGCCTTCTGCTCCGGGGTGATCTGGTTGTCGCCGAACACCGGCATGTTCTGCGGGCCGCTGAGCATCGCGGCGTAGATCTGCGCGTCGCTGGCCGGTGCGAGGCTCGGGGCGTACTTGCCCGAGGAGAGCGCGCCGCCGCCGCCGCCGAAGGCGTGGCACTGCGAGCAGTTGATCCGGAACAGCTCGCCGCCGGTGGCGAGGTTGGCGCCCTCGCGGAGGTTGCCCTGCGGGACCTGCGGGCCGCCGCCGAGCTCCTGGATGTACTGGCCGAGCTGGCGGACCTGCTCGTCGGTGAAGACCGGCGGCTTGCGCATGGCCTGCGCCTCCTGCCGGGCCATCGGCATCCGACCGCTGCTGACCTGGAACTCCACCGAGGCGGAGCCGACACCGATCAGGCTCGGGCCACGACCCTCGACGCCCTGGGCGTTGCGGCCGTGGCAGGTCACGCAGCTCACGTCGAACAGCGCCCGACCCTCGGCTGCGGCACCGGTCAGCGGCGGGTTTTCCTGCGCCTGCACGCCGGGGGCGAAGACGGTGTAGGCGCCGCCGGCCAGCGTCAACGCGGCGATCAGCCGGAACGCCGCGCCCAGCCGGCGGCGGCCCCTGCTGCGCGCCGCGGGCCGCCCGCGCAGGCGCGCGAGCAGACCGCGTCGGCGGTCGTTGTCAGAAGTCATGACCTGTGTCCTTAACCGGTTGGACCTTGTCTCAGGGGACGGAGCAGCGGCGCGGAACGTGACACGCCAAGATCACTGAAGCCAGTAGATCATGGCGTAGAGCCCGATCCACACGACGTCGACGAAGTGCCAGTAGTACGACACGACGATCGCCGACGTGGCCTGGGCCGGGGTGAAGCGGCCCATGGTCGTGCGGATCATGAAGATGATGAAGGCGATGAGACCGCCGGTCACGTGCAGGCCGTGGAAGCCGGTGGTCAGGTAGAACATCGACCCGTAACCGTCTTCGTTGATCTTCACGCCCTCGTGCACCAGGGTCAGGTACTCGTTCGCCTGGCCGAGCACGAAGATCAGGCCCATCACGAAGGTGAGCGTGAACCAGCGCCGCAGGGCGTGGACGTCACCCTTCTCGGCCGCGAAGACACCGAGCTGGCAGGTCACCGAGGACAGCACCAGGATCACCGTGAAGGTGGTCGCATAGGGGATGTTGAGTACCTCGGTGTGCTTCTCCCACTGCTCCGGCGCCGCCGCACGGATCGAGAAGTACATCGCGAACAGCGCCGCGAAGAACATGAGTTCGCTGGAGAGCCACACGATCGTCCCGACGCTGACCATGTTGGGCCGCGTCAGAGAGTGGATCCGGCTCTTGTCAATGGCTGGGGCCGCAGTCACGCGGTCATTATTGCCCTTGACCGGGGCGGGCGATCAGCGGGGGGCCAAACCCGGGTGAGGGATGGCCCGATCGTGGCGGTCCGGTTCGCCTGGCCTAGCCTGAAAAGCGTGCTGCACGTCGATTCGATCTTCGCCGCCACCTCGACGGCCCCGTCCACCGGCCTCGCGGCGGGCGGCGTCGAGGTACCGCCGCCGTTCGACATCACCCGGGTCTTCACCGAGACCCGGCTGGACAGCTGGCTCGCCCTGGGCCTGGTCCTCGCCGCCGGCCTCTACCTCTACGGGGTCCACCGGCTCCGGCTGCGCGGCGACCACTGGCCGGTGGTCCGTACCGTCTGCTTCCTCGGGCCGGGCCTGGGCGGCATCGCCGCGGTCACGGTCAGCGGCCTGCACGCCTACGACACCGCCCTGCTCTCGGTGCACATGGTGCAGCACATGGTGCTGTCGATGGTCTCCCCGATCTTCCTGGCCCTGGGCGCACCGATCACCCTGGCGCTGCGCACCCTGCCGGTCGGCCCGCGCAAACGGCTGCTGGCGGTGGTGCACAGCCGGATCGCCCGGATCTACAGCTTCCCGCTGGTGGCGTTCACCATCTTCGTGGTCAACCCGTTCGCGCTCTACTTCACCGACCTGTACCGCTACACCCTCGAACACGCCTGGGCGCACGAGCTGGTGCACGCGCACTTCATCATGACCGGCTGCGTGTTCTTCTGGCCGCTGCTCGGGCTGGACCCGTTGCCCGGCCGCTGGCCGTACCCGGCGCGGGCGCTGCTGATGCTGCTGTCGGTGCCGTTCCACACCGTGCTCGGGCTCACCATCATGCAGAGCACCACGCTGTTCGGCGGCGACTGGTACCCGTCGCTCAACCTGGCCTGGTCCGACCCGTGGAACGACCAGGTGGTCGCCGGCGGCGTCCTGTGGGCCGGCGGGGAGTTCGTCAGCGTGACGATGCTCGCGGTGCTGGTGGTGCAGTGGGTGAAGCAGTCCGAGCGGGAGGCCCGCCGGGTGGACCGCGAGCTGGACCGGCAGGAGGCCCGCGACCGCGCCGCCGAGGCCGCCGCCACCCCGGCCGCGGCCCCCGGAACCCCGTCCTGAGCTGCCGCGACACCCGGTCGGCCCGGGGCCGGCAGGCGGGATGTCGGGTACGCCACACCGCCCGGTACGATCAACGGCAGCAACGAGGAGTACAGCCCATGAGTGAGCGCAGCGAGCGAGTCAGGCTCAGTGCGACGGTGCCTCATCACGGCACGGAGCGAAGCGGAGTGTCGGCATGAGCGAGCGTCTCTGCACCGTCCTGCTCTACAGCGACGACGCGCAGGTCCGGGACCGGATGCGGCTGGCCGTCGGCACCCGTCCCGCCCCCGGGATCACGATCGAGTTCGTCGAGGCGTCCGACTACTTCGGCTGCGTCCGGCTGGTCGACGACTACGAGATCGACCTGATGCTGCTCGACGGCGAGGCCAGCCCCGGCGGCGGCATCGGCATCGCCCGCCAGATCAAGGACGACCGGGAAGACGCCCCGCCCACCTGCGTGGTCATCGCCCGGGCCGCCGACCGATGGCTCGCCTCCTACGCGCAGGTCGACGGCGTGCTGATGCACCCGCTCGACCCGGTGACCACCGGCACCACGGTCGCCGAGCTGCTGCGTACGCACGCCGCCGCCTGAGTCAGACGCACTCGGCGGCGCCCAGGCGCCCGGGGTGACGGGCGCACCGTCCACCCCCACCCCACGCCCGCTCGGGAGGCCCATCATGGGCGAACGGACCTGGCCGCACCTGCTCAACGCGCTGCTGCGCGGCGACGAGCTGTCCACCGCCGACACCGCCTGGGCGATGAACGAGATCATGGCCGGTGCCGCCGGCCCGGCGCAGATCGCCGGCTTCGCGGTCGCGCTGCGCGCCAAGGGTGAGACCCCTGCCGAACTGGCCGGTCTGGTCGAGGCGATGCTCGACAACTCGGTGCCGGTGACCCTGCCGGAGGAGCTGCGGCGCACCTCGGTCGACGTGGTGGGCACCGGGGGTGACCTCGCCCACACGGTCAACATCTCGACCATGACCGCACTGGTGGTGGCCGGTGCCGGCGTCCCGGTGGTCAAGCACGGCAACCGGGCCGCCTCGTCCCTGTGCGGCACCGCCGACCTGCTGGAGTTCTTCGGCCTACCGCTGGATCTGGGCCCCGAGCAGGTGGCCAGGTGCGTGACCGAGGCCGGCATCGGCTTCTGCTTCGCGCCCCGGTTCCACCCCGGGTACCGGCACGCCGGCCCGGTCCGCCGGGAGATCGGCGTGCCGACCGCGTTCAACTTCCTCGGCCCGCTGACCAACCCGGCCCGGCCGCACGCAGGCGCGGTCGGCTGCTTCGACGCCCGGATGGCCTCCGTGATGGCCGAGGTCTTCGCCGGTCGGGGCGACTCGGTGATCGTGATGCGCGGCGAGGACGGCCTGGACGAGTTCACCACCGCCGCGCCGACCCGGGTCTGGGTGGCCCAGCAGGGCGCCGTCCGGGAGGCCGTGTTGGACGCGGCCGACCTCGGGGTGCCCCGGGCCACCCTGGCCGACCTACGGGGCGGTGACGCCGCGCACAACGCCGCCGTGGCCCGCCGGCTGCTGGCCGGCGAGACCGGTCCGGTACGCGACGCCGTCCTGGTCAACGCGGCCGTCGCGCTGGCCACCCAGACCCCGCTGGACGGTGACCTCACCGAGGCGGTACGCGCCGGCATGGCCCGGGCCGCCGAGTCCGTCGACTCGGGGGCGGCGGCGGCCGTCCTGGACCGCTGGGTCGACGTCGCCCGTTCCCTCTGACCCGCCGTTCAGCGCGGCCCGCTCTGACCCGCCGTTCAGCGCGGCCCGCTCCCCCGGGCCGAGCGGTGTGCCGGGCGGGGCTGGCGGGGAAGTGTCGGAGGGGCGTGGGAAACTACATGGGAGTAATTTTCCGTTTCCGGTGATGGCGGCGATGTCCATCGGCGGGTTCCGGAACGAGAGGAGACGCCCGTGTCGGACCGCGAGCTCTACTGCGACACCTGCGAGGGCGTTCAGCCGTTCGAGGTGCCGCCGTGCGCCGACGGCCACGGTGCCGACTGCCCCGAGCTGGCCTGCACCGGCTGCGGCACGGCGGTGCTGATCGCCACCTTCGCCTTCCAGCCCACCCGCCTGGCCGACCGTCGCCGCCGCCCGTCAGCCGGTCGTCACGCGGCCTGACCCCTGCCGGTCGTCACGCGGCCTGACCCCTGCCGGGCACCGCCGGCTCCCTGGTCCTGTCGGGAGATCCGGCCTGCTCAGTTGCGTGGCAGGATCACCGGATGCTCCGACTCACGGATTTCATCATCGACTGCCCGGACACCATGAGGCTGGCGGCCTTCTACGCCGCGGTGACGGGTCGCCCGGTCAGGGAGGGCAGTGACGGGGACTGGGCCGGCATCCGGTTCGGCGAGATCGAGCTGGCCTTCATCAGGGTGACGGATTACCGCGCCCCGCAGTGGCCCGACGGCGAGCACCCCAAACAGTTCCACCTCGACTTCGAGGTCGATGACATCGAGGCCGAGCAGGCCCGCGTCCTGGCCCTCGGCGCGACCCTGGCGCAGGATTTCCTCGGCCCCGAAGGCTACGGATGGCGGGTCTACACCGACCCGGTCGGTCACCCCTTCTGCCTCTGCCGCAACAGGGGTGTCACCTGGACCGACCAGGGACCCGTCTGGCCCGAGCCGGCCTGATCCACTCAGCCTGCCTGATCCACCCAGGCCGAGCCGAAACAGCGGCATCAGCCCGCCGGGGACACCGCGACTTCGGCCCCCTGGAGTCGATCACCCGCCCAACGACGACAGGCCCGCCTCCCCGGGTGGGGAGGCGGGCCCGTCGGGTGGTTCTCCGGGCGCTGACGCGGCGAACGGGGCTCGCCGCGAGCAGGCCGGTGGGTCAGTGCTCGGCGGTGCGGCGGGTGCCGGAGTAGTACTCGAAGAGCAGGCCACAGGCGGTGACGATGACCAGCACCAGACCGAGGCCCAGCAGCCAGAACTGCCAGAACACCAGGCCCAGGCCGGCGACCGCGGCGGCCAGCGCGAGGCCGAACGGCCAGTAGCTGCCGGGGCTGAAGAAGCCGATCTCGCCCGCGCCGTCGGCGATCTCGCCGTCCGGCCGGTCCTCCGGGCGCAGGTCGATACGGCGGGAGACGAACCAGAAGAAGCCGCCGCACATCGCGCAGAGCAGGAAGGACAGCAGCAGGGCCACCGTGCCGACCCACTCGACCTGGCCACCGGAGTCGCCGTACGTCCAGGCGCCGTAGAGGATCGTCGCGCCGAGGAGGAACCCGGCGATGATGAGGAAGATGCGCCACTCGGTCTTCATGCCGGATACCTCAGTTTCCCGCGCCCGCGGACGCGCCGTCCGGGTTGAAGTTGTCCTTGGTCCGCCGGGTGTCGAACGGCTGGGTGGTCTTCGCGTACGGGTCCTGGCCGATGGCGGTGAGAGCCTCCTGCGTCGACTTGCCGTCCCGCTTGGCCGCCAGGAACTGGTCGTACGCCTCCGGGGAGACCACCCGCAGCTCGAAGTTCATGAAGGCGTGGTAGCTGCCGCACAGCTCGGCGCAGCGGCCCACGTACGCCCCCTCGGACTCCAGCTTGGAGACCTCGAACACGTTACGGATCTTGCCGGGCATCACGTCGCGCTTGAACAGCAGCTCCGGCACCCAGAAGGAGTGGATGACGTCGCGGCTGGTCTCCTCGAACCGGATGGACCGG
Source organism: Micromonospora sp. NPDC048894 (assembly GCF_040649765.1). Taxonomy (NCBI): domain Bacteria; kingdom Bacillati; phylum Actinomycetota; class Actinomycetes; order Micromonosporales; family Micromonosporaceae; genus Micromonospora; species Micromonospora sp. NPDC048894. The sequence goes on from NZ_JBEZFY010000006.1 coordinate 97,057, forward strand.
TTGGTCGGCAGCACCAGCACCGGGATGACCTCGCTGGTGCCCAGCACCGACGCCACGGTGTTGGCCTCGGTGCCCTGGCCGTCGCGGTAGTTGAACTGCCAGTTCCACTTGAAGGCGACGACCTCGACGGTGACGTCGGGGTTCTTGGTCGTCCGCACCACGTCGGTCTGGACCACGGCCGTGTAGTAGAAGAGCACCGAGACGATCAGGATCGGCGCGATGGTGTAGAGGAACTCCATCGGCAGGTTGTAGCGGGTCTGCACCGGCAGCTCGTTGCCGCGCTTGCGGTAACGCACCACACACCAGAAGATCAGGCCCCAGACGAAGACACCGACCGCCAGGGCGGCGATGCAGGAGGCGATCCACAGGTCGTACATTCGGTGCGATTCGGGGGTGATGCCGCCCTGCGGCCAGCCGAAGCCGTCGACCGAGCGGCCGACGTCACACCCGGTGAGCAGAACCAGCAGCGCAGCTCCGCCGAGACCGAGCCCGGCGAGCCGGCCAGCACCACGCCGCCGACGCTCACCGGCTCCGGGGGAAGCGCTGTGCCGTACGGCCGACGGCCGTACCTCCGAACTCCTTGCGACCACCTGGTCCTGCCTCCCTAGCGCGCCGCGGTGGGGCTTTCCATCAGCACCGACGGCAAAGGCGTCACCGACGGTCGCAGATTACTCGACCATGGCGGGCTCGACCGTCTTGGGGTCGCTGTCCGACCCCATCGGGGGGATCGTGGCCATCCCGACGCGATAGCGTCGTCAGCCGTGAGTGCCCACCCGGTCTACCTGGACGCGGCCACTGCCGCGCCGCTGCACCCGGTCGCCCGGCAGGCGTTGCTGGCGGCCCTCGACGACGGCTGGGCCGACCCCGCCCGCCTCTACAGCCGGGCCCGTCGGGCCGCCCAACTCCTCGACGCCGCCCGCGAGGCCACCGCCGGCACCCTCGGCGTCCGCCCCGACGAGGTCTCCTTCACCCCCAGCGGTACGCACGCCGCGCACTCCGCCGTGCTCGGCGGCCTGGCCGGCCGGCAGCGCACCGGCGACACGCTTGTGCACTCGGCGATCGAACACTCGGCGGTGCTGCACGCCGCGCAGCGGCACGTGGCGACCGGTGGCACCGCGATCTCCGTACCGGTGGACCGGCTCGGCCGGCTCGACCTGACCGCCTGGTCGGCGGCGGTGCGCTCCCCCGGGGTGGCGCTGGCGACGCTGATCGGGGCCAGTCACGAGGTGGGCACCGTGCAGCCGGTCACCGGGGCGGCCGACGCCTGCGCCACCGTCGGGGTGCCGCTGCACGTCGACGCGGCCCAGCTCGTCGGCCGGGTGCCGGTGCCGGACGGGTGGTCGGTGCTGACCGCCAGCGCGCACAAGTGGGGCGGCCCACCCGGCGTCGGGCTGCTCGTGGTCCGCAAGGGCACCCGCTGGGAGTCGCCGTGGCCGGCCGACGAGCGGGAGTTCCGACGTACCCCCGGGGTGGTGAACCTGCCGGCGGTGGTGGCGGCGGCGGCGAGCCTGCGCGCGGCGGCGGCCGACGCGGCGGCCGAGGCGGCCCGGCTGACCCCGCTGGTGGACCTGATCCGGGCCCGGGTCGCCGCCGAGGTGCCGGACGTGGAGGTCGTCGGCGACCCCGTCGACCGGCTCCCCCACCTGGTCACCTTCTCCTGCCTGTACGTCGACGGCGAGGTGCTGCTGCACGCGTTGGACCGGCGCGGCTTCGCCGTCTCCTCCGGCTCCTCCTGCACCTCCTCGACGCTGCGCCCGTCGCACGTGCTGGAGGCGATGGGGGTGCTGTCGCACGGCAACGTCCGGGTCTCGCTGCACCGGGAGACCACCACGGCGGACGTCGAGCGGTTCCTCGCCGAACTGCCCGGGATCGTCGCCGACCTGCGCGCCGACGCCGGCGTGGTGGGCCTGTGACCACCCCGCCCAGCCCGGACAGCCCCCCGACCGGCGCGGACGGCCTCCCGACCGGCGCGGACGGCCTCCCGACCGGCGCGGACGGCCTCCCGACCGGGCCGGGCGGCGGCGAGGCCGGACCGGGCGGCGACGGGGCGGGGCCGGTCGAGGTGCTGGACTGTCGGGGGCAGCGCTGCCCGCTACCGGTGATCGCGCTGGCCCGCCGGCTGCCTGAGCTGCCCGTCGGCGCGGTGCTGCGGGTCCTCGCCGACGACCCGGCCGCCGCCGTGGACATCCCCGCCTGGTGCCGGATGCGCGCCCAGCAGTTCGTCACCGCCATCCCCGACGGCCCGGGCTACGAGGTACGCCGCACCCACTGACCCACCCCGCCCCGCTCCGTCGATCATGGAGTTGTGGTGGCCGATCTGCGGCACTAATGCCGTTTCGAAGGCACCACAACTCCATGATCGCGATCGGCAAATTCGTCCTGCTGGACTTCGCCAACGTACGCCCGCCCGAAATCGGCCGCCAGCCCCACCAGCCGCACGCCAGGTGCCCCGGACCGGGACAGCCAGGTACCCAGACCGGGATCGGGACAGCCAGTCGGGTCGGGATCAGGTGAGGTAACGCAGGAGCGCCGGGAGCGGGTCGATCGCGATGGCGGTGTCGACCACCAGCCGGGGGCCGATCAACGGTTCGTACTCCGCGCCACGCTGCCGGGTCTGCTCCCAGGTCGGAGCGTGCGGGTCGGCGGCGTGCCGGGCCTCGACCCGGCGACGCAGCTCCGCCTCGTCACCGCAGTGCACCTCGATCAGCCGCAGCGGCACCCCGGACCGCACGGCCAGGTCGAGCCAGAGCCCTCGCGCGCCGGCCACCGGGTTCGCCGCGTCGACCACCACGCCGGTGCCCAGCCCGAGCTGCACCTCGGCCAGCCCGGCCAACGCGTCGTAGCCGGCCAGGCCCGTGCCGGGGCCGGTCAGCCCGTGCCGGGCCAGTGCCCGCTCGATCGGGTCGACAGGCAGCACCGGGGCACCCAGGGCCACGCCGACCTGCCGGGCGATGGTGCTCTTACCCACCCCCGGCAGACCGGCGAAGACGACCAGGAGCTGCGTCACGGCACCAGGTGTGGCCGGACGTCCTGGGCGGCGGCGTCCCCGTACGACTCGGCCAGCCGCTTGACGAACACGTCGCGGCGCACGTCGTACTCCTGGGTGCCGACGGTCTCCAGGACCAGGGCGGCCAGCAGCGAACCGACCTGGGCGGCACGTTCCAGGCCGAGGCCCCAGGACAGGGCGGCAAAGAAACCGGCCCGGAAGCCGTCACCGACCCCGGTGGGGTCGACGGCCCGCGCGTCCCGGACGATCGGCACCCGCAACGACTCCCCGTCCCGGGTGACGATCTCCACGCCGTCCTTGCCGAGGGTGGTGACCCGGACCTTCACCCGTTCCAGGAGCTGGGCGTCGGTGAGGCCGGCCTTGCTCTGCAGCAGCGACTTCTCGTACTCGTTGGTCATCAGGTACTCGGCGCCATCGATCAGCGCGACCACGTCGTCGCCGTCCATCCGGGCGAGCTGCTGCGACGGGTCGGCGACGAAGGCGTAGCCGCGGTCCCGGCACTCGGCCGAGTGCCGGATCATCGCCTCCGGGTCGTTCGCGCTGACCAGGACCAGGTCGAGGCCGCCGAGCCGGTCCGCGACGGGGCCCAGCTCGATGTTGCGGGCCTCGCTCATCGCACCGGCATAGAACGAGGCGATCTGGCACATGTCGGTGTCGGTGGTGCAGACGAAACGGGCGGTGTGCGCCACCTCGCTGACGTGCACCGAGTCGCAGTCCACGCCGTGCCGCTCCAGCCAGGAACGGTAGTCGGCGAAGTCGGCACCCACCGCGCCGAGCAGGATCGGGCTCAGCCCGAGCTGCCCCATGCCGAAGGCGATGTTGGCGGCCACCCCGCCCCGGCGCAACACCAGGTCGTCCACCAGGAAGGAGAGCGACACCTTGTGCAACTGGTCGGCGATGAGCTGGTCGGCGAAGCGACCCGGGAAGCTCATCAGGTGGTCGGTCGCGATCGAGCCGGTCACGGCGATCTTCATGTCAACCCTCGGGGTCGGGAGCACGGCGCGGGTCAGCCTACCGGTCGCGCGCGAACGACGGTCGACGGTCGGACGGGCACCGGCCACCACCTGCTCATCCGCCCGCCACACACCGGCAACCCCGTGCCACCGGGCACATCGGCACGAGCAGCCCGGCCACCGCGACCGGCACCGCCTCGGCCCGGACAGGGTTGCCGGACGCGCGCCGGGGCCGCCCCGTGGTGGGGCGGCCCCGGCGACGGCGACGGTCGCGACTCAGCTGAACGAGTCGCCGCAGGCGCAGGAGCTGCCCGCGTTGGGGTTGTCGATGGTGAAGCCCTGGGCGTCGATCCGGTCGGCGAAGTCGATGGTCGCCCCGGACAGGTAGGGGGCGCTCATCCGGTCGACGACGACGCCGACGCCGTCGAAGTCGGTGACGACGTCACCGTCGAGCGAACGCTCGTCGAAGAAGAGCTGGTACCGCAGGCCGGAGCAGCCACCCGGCTGCACCGCGACCCTGAGCCGCAGGTCGTCGCGGCCTTCCTGCTCGATCAGGGCCTTGACCTTCTGCGCCGCGACGTCGGTGAGGACGACGGAAGTAGGGGCCTGGGCCTCGGTCGAGTCGGTCTGCGCTGGCGTGGTCACGTGGAAATCTCCCTGCGCGGTATGGGTCCGGACACCCTGGTCAACAGCACGCGTCGCCCAGTGATTCCCGGTTTGGTCCAGCTTCGATGGTACGCCGCCCCGGCCGACCCCACCCGGCCGGCGTGATCGCCGCTCCAGGCCACCCGCACCACACCCACCCGCCCGCGCCCACCCGGCGCACGTGCGAGCCGGTCGCACCCCGGTGGTCCGGCCCACCCCGGTGGTCCGGTCAGCGGCTCCACTGGCGGGCCAGTCGGGCACCGAGCGCCCGCAGCCCCTCGACGGGCCGGCCCATCGCCGCCGCCACCCCGCCGCGTTCCTCACCACCGAAGTGCTCCACCAGGCTGTACGCCTCGGTCACCCCGGCGGAGGCGGCCTCCCGCCGGCCGGTGCTCACCCGACCCGCCAGCACCACGCAGGGCACCCCCCGGTCGCGGGCCGCCCCGGCCACCCCGGCGACCACCTTGCCGCGCAGCGACTGGTGGTCGAACGATCCCTCCCCGGTGATCACCAGATCGCAGTCGTCGAGCGCGGCCTCCAGCCCGATCGCCCGGCTGACCAGGTCGATGCCGGATTCGCAGCGCCCACCGAGGGCCAGGATCGCCGCGCCGAGGCCGCCGGCCGCGCCGCCACCGGGCAGCGTGCCCAGGCCGGGCGGGCAGCCGGGCAGGTCCCGTTCCAGCACCGCCGCCCACCGCTGCAGTGCGGCGTCGAGCAGCAGCACGTCGGCCCGGTCGGCGCCCTTCTGCGGACCGTAGACGTTGCTCGCGCCGTGCAGGCCGAGCAGCGGGTTGTCCACGTCGGTGGCGGCGACCAGGGTCACCCCGCGCAGTCGGGGGACACCGTCGAGGGCGGCGACGGCGGTCAGCGCCGCACCGCCGTACGGCAGGGCCCGGCCGGCGTCGTCGAGCGGGGTCGCACCGAGCGCGGTGAACAGGCCGGCCCCGCCGTCGTTGGTGCCGGAGCCGCCCAGCCCGATCACCACCGTCCGGGCCCCGTGCTCCACGGCGGCGGCGACCAGCGCGCCGAGGCCGTACGAGGTGGCGGCCTTCGGGTCCCGCTCGGCGGCGGCCAGCAGGTGCAGCCCGCAGGCCTGGGCGCTCTCCAGGTAGCCGACGCCGTCGGCGGTGAGCAGGATCTCACCGGTGACGGGCCGGCCCAGCGGGTCGAGGGTGGAGACCGGCACCCGCCGCCCGTCGAGAGCGTCGGCGAGCACCGTGATGAAGCCCGGCCCGCCGTCGGCGAGGGGACGGATGAGCAGCTCGCCGACGTCGTCCACCTCGCGCCAGCCGGCGGCGACGGCGGCCGCCACCTCGGGCGCTTCCAGGGTGCCGGCGAACTTGTCGGGACAGAGCAGCACGCGCATGCCCAGAGTGTGGCAGGCCACATCGGCGCGGGGGCAGTGTGGCAGCCCACACCGGCAGCGGTCGTGCGAACGCCCCGTTGTGGGACCATGAGGACGTGACTTCGACCTGGGTGGAACCCTCCAACACGGCGACCGCGCTGCTGCTCCTCGGCCGCGGCAGCGACCCCGCCACCGAGCGTGGCGTGGAGTGTCCGGGAGACCTGCCGGCGCCGAGCGACCCGGACCTGGTGGCCCGGGCGGCGGCGGCGAAGGCCGCGCTGGGCACGAAGGTGTTCGTTCTCGGCCACCACTACCAGCGCGACGAGGTGATCCAGTTCGCCGACGTCACCGGCGACTCGTTCAAGCTGGCCCGGGAGGCGGCGGCCCGCCCCGACGCGGAGTACATCGTCTTCTGCGGCGTGCACTTCATGGCCGAGAGCGCGGACATCCTCACCACCGACGCGCAGCGGGTGATCCTGCCCGACCTGGCGGCCGGTTGCTCGATGGCCGACATGGCGGTGCTGTCGCAGGTCGAGCGGGCCTGGGAGGTGCTGACCGACCTGGGCGTCGCGGCGGACACCGTTCCGGTGACGTACATGAACTCCTCGGCGGACATCAAGGGCTTCGTCGGCCGCAACGGCGGCGTGGTCTGCACCTCGTCGAACGCGAAGCGGGCGCTGGACTGGGCCTACGCGCAGGGTTCGAAGGTGCTGTTCCTGCCCGACCAGCACCTGGGCCGCAACACGGCGGTGCTGGAGATGGGCTACTCGCTGGACGACTGCGTGCTCTACGACCCGCACAAGCCGAACGGTGGGCTCACCGCCGAGGAGCTGCGCGACGCGAAGATGATCCTGTGGCGCGGGCACTGCTCGGTGCACGGCCGGTTCACCCTGGACAGCGTCGAGGACGTCCGGGCCCGGGTGCCCGGGGTCAACGTGCTGGTGCACCCGGAGTGCCGGCACGAGGTGGTCACCGCCGCCGACCAGGTCGGTTCGACGGAGTACATCATCAAGGCGATCGAGGCGGCACCGGCCGGCTCGGCGTGGGCGGTCGGCACCGAGCTGAACCTGGTCCGCCGGCTGGCGCTGGCCCACCCCGACAAGCAGATCATGTTCCTGGACAAGGCGGTCTGCTACTGCTCCACGATGAACCGGATCGACCTGCCGCACCTGGTCTGGGCGTTGGAGGAGCTGGTCGCCGGCCGGGTGGTCAACCAGATCACCGTCGACGCGGACACCGCGCACCACGCCCGGGTGGCGCTGGACCAGATGCTCGCGCTGCCGGGTGCCGACACCCCGCCGCCCGCCGCAACCTGATCACCTACGGTCACCGCCGAGGTACGGGAACGTACCGGATTCACCGGTTCGTTCCGTAACCCGTGCGGTGACCGATTCCTATTTCGTCACGGAGGGCTATGCTGCCGGGGCGACGTACCACGGGGACCGTTTTGAGCCGGCCCCGTCCCGGGTAGCTGGACAGCTCGTATCGGACAGCTGGACAGCATGCCCCATCATCGACTCACACCGCACCACCCGACACGCGCTGGAGGTTTGCGTTGACGGACGACGTCCTGGTCGTACACGGAGGTACCCCGCTCGAAGGGCGGATCCGCGTGCGCGGCGCGAAGAACCTGGTCTCCAAGGCGATGGTCGCGGCCCTGCTGGGCGACTCGCCCAGCCGGCTGTTCGACGTCCCCAAGATCCGTGACGTCGAGGTGGTCCGCGGGCTGCTCGGCCTGCACGGGGTGAAGGTGACCGACGGCACCGAGGACGGCGAGCTGGTCTTCGACCCGTCCAACGTCGAGAGCGCCAGCACCGACCAGATCAACGTGCACGCCGGGTCCAGCCGGATCCCGATCCTGTTCTGCGGCCCGCTGCTGCACCGGCTCGGCCACGCGTTCATCCCCGACCTGGGCGGCTGCCACATCGGCCCCCGCCCGATCGACTTCCACCTCCAGGCGCTGCGCGAGTTCGGCGCGACGGTGGAGAAGACCCCCGAGGGTCTGCACCTGTCCGCACCCAACGGGCTGCACGGCACGAAGTTCGCCCTGCCGTACCCGAGCGTCGGCGCGACCGAGCAGGTGCTACTGACCGCGGTGATGGCCGAGGGCGTCACCGAGCTGCGCAACGCCGCCGTCGAGCCCGAGATCATCGACCTGATCTGCATCCTGCAGAAGATGGGCGCGATCATCAAGGTGCACACCGACCGGGTGATCGAGATCCAGGGCGTCAAGCGGCTGCACGGCTACAGCCACCGGCCGATCCCGGACCGGATCGAGGCGGCGAGCTGGGCGGCGGCGGCGCTGGCCACCCGGGGTCACGTCGAGGTGCTCGGCGCGCAGCAGGCCGACATGATGACCTTCCTCAACATCTTCCGCTCCGTCGGCGGCGAGTACGAGGTCACCGACGCCCGGCCGCCGAAGCTCAGCGACCCGGGCCAGGAGGGCGGCATCCGGTTCTGGCACCCCGGCGGTGAGCTGAACGCGGTGGCGTTGGAGACCGACGTGCACCCCGGCTTCATGACCGACTGGCAGCAGCCCCTCGTCGTGGCGCTGACCCAGGCCCGGGGCCTGTCGATCGTCCACGAGACGGTCTACGAGCAGCGGCTGGGCTACACCGAGGCGCTGAACACGATGGGCGCCAACATCCAGGTCTACCGGGACTGCCTCGGCGGCACCCCGTGCCGGTTCGGCCGGCGCAACTTCAAGCACTCCGCGGTGATCGCCGGCCCGAGCAAGCTGCACGCCGCCGACCTGGTCATCCCGGACCTGCGGGCCGGGTTCAGCCACCTGATCGCGGCACTCGCCGCCGAGGGCACCTCCCGGGTGTACGGCGTCGACCTGATCAACCGGGGCTACGAGGACTTCGAGGCCAAGCTGGCCAGCCTCGGCGCGCACGTAGAACGGCCGTAACCGACCGTCCCCCCGGCGGCCCCGACGGCCCCCGTGGGCCCGTTCGACCCGCTCCACCGAGCGCCCGGTGCACCCGTGATGTGCACCGGGCGCCGTCGGGTGGCTACCCTTCACCTCGTGCCGTCGCTGTTTCGCCGCAAGTCCGCCGACTCCGACTCCTCCGCCACCGCCACGGTGGTGACCGAGGAGCCATCCGCCGCGCGCCCCCGGGGCTACACCCCGAGCAAGAAGGAACTGGGCGTCGAGACCCCGAAACGGCCGGTCGCCGGCCGCCGGCCGGCCGGTCCGACCCGGCCGCTGACCAAGGAGGAAGCCCGGGAGCAGCGCCGCAAGGCGCGCACCGAGGCCGCCGCCGAGTTCCGCCGCGAGGGCGGCCCCCGGGACCGGGGGCCGGAGCGGCTGCTGGCCCGCAACGTCGTCGACTCGCGGCGGACGATCGGCACCTGGTTCTTCGGTGGCGCGTTGATCGTGCTGATCGGGTCGAACGCCGCGATGCCGCAGGCGATCCGGCTCGCCTCCAACGTCGTGTGGGGGGCGCTCGCGCTCGGCGTGGTGATCGACTCGGTGCTGATCTCCCGCCGGATCAAGAAGCTGGTGCGGGAGCGCCACCCCAACAGCGGCGAGCGGATGGGGTCGCTCTACCTCTACGCGATCATGCGGTCGATCACCTTCCGCCGGATGCGCGCCCCGGCACCCCGGGTGAACATCGGCGACCCGATCTGACCGACGTCTCCCGACGGCCCCGCCCCGGTGGCGGGGCCGTCGCCGCGTCCGGAAGCCGTCGCCGCGTCCGGAAGCCGTCGCCGCGTCCGGAAGCCGTCGCCGCGTCCGGAAGCCGTCGCCGCGTCCGGAAGCCGTCGTCGCGTCCGGAAGCCGTCGTCGCGTCCGGAAGCCGTCGTCGCGTCCGGAAGCCGTCGTCGCGTCCGGCGGCTCGGAACGGCGGGCGGGACCGGTCCGGGACCGGTCAGGACGGGCGGCGCGGGTCGGGGGCCGGGCTGCGGTAGAGCCGGGCCACCACGTCCTCGATGTCCGGTTCGACGATCGAGACGTCACGCAGCGCGGCCAGCCCGGCCAGCGCGGAGACCACCTCCGCCACCCCCGCCGACTCCAGCGCGTAGACCAACCGGCGGCCGTCGGCCTCGACCCGGTGCAGCGGCGCCCCCACCGGCTGCGGCGGCGTCGACAACGGGGCGTCCAACTCGGCGACGACCAGCCGGCGGGAACCGTAGCGGGCGTGCAGGGCGGCGATCGAACCGTCGTGCACCACCCGGCCGTGGTCGACCACCACCAGCCGGGCGCAGAGCCGCTCGATGTCGGCCAGGTCGTGGGTGGTCAGCACCAGCGTGGTGTCACCGGCCCGGCCCAACTCGGCGAGGAACCCCCGGACCGCCTGCTTGCTCACCACGTCCAGCCCGATGGTCGGCTCGTCGAGGAAGAGCACCTGCGGGCCGTGCAGCAGCGCCGCGGTCAACTCGCCGCGCATCCGCTGCCCCAGCGACAACTGCCGCACCGGGGTGTCCAGGAAGGCGTCCAGGTCGAGCAGGTCACGACAGCGGCGCAGCCGGGCGGCGTGGTCGGCGGCAGGCACCCGGTAGAGGTGGCGCAGCAGGTCGAACGAGTCGCCCAGCGGCAGGTCCCACCACAACTGGGACCGCTGGCCGAAGACCACCCCGATGCGCAGCGCCAGCCGGGTCCGGTCGGCGACCGGGCGCAGGCCGCAGACCCGGGCCTGACCCGCCGACGGGCTCAGCACCCCGGTGAGCATCTTCAGGGTGGTCGACTTGCCCGCCCCGTTCGGGCCGATGTAGCCGAGCATCTCGCCCTGCTCCACCCGCAGGTCGATGCCGTCCACGGCGGTGACCGTCCGCTTCTCCCGGCGTAGCCGGCCCGCCTTCACCCGTACCGTGAACTCCTTGCGTAGCCCGTCCAGTTCGATGACGCTCATGACCCCGTACTCCGGTAGTGGCGGATGCCGGTGCGCCAGGCCGTCGCCGCGAGCGCGGCGGCGACCAGGGCCACCGCCGGCGCCGCCCAGCCGGCCCACGACGGCAGGCCGAGCGGGTCGGCGCGGCCCAGCAGCGCCAGCGCCGGCTGGTAACTGACGAAGGCGAACCCCAGGCCGTACGCGAAGGCGGCCCGGAACCACCCGTCGAAGATGGTCACCGGGTACGTGGTGAAGTCCCGCCCGCCGTAGGTGACCGAGTTGGCCAGCTCACCGGAGTCCACCCACCAGAACGACACGGTGGCGGTCGCCACGAAGAGCGACCCGAAGAACACCACCCCGGCCAGCGGGGCGACCACCGCCAACGCCACCCGGGCCGGCGTCCAGTCGATCCCGGCCGAGGTCAGCGCCACCACCAGCACGCCCACCCCGAACACGCCCCGGGACACCTTGCGCAGCGGCAGGTTCATCAGCAGCAGTTGGGGCAGCGCGCCGAGCGGGCGCAGCAGCACCGCGTCGAACAGGCCGGTCCGCACGTGGGTGGGCAGCCGCTCGATGTTGCCGACCAGCAGGTCCGCCACCGCGAAGGCGCTGGCCGACAGCCCCACCATCACCAGCGTCTCGCGCAGCGTGAACCCGCCCAGCTCCCGGGTCACCCCGTAGATCACCAGGACGGTGACCACGTCGAACACGGTGGCCCCCACGTTGCCCAGCAGGTCCAGCAGGAACGATGCCCGGTACGCCGTCTGCGACCGGGCCTGCGCCCCGAGCAGCGCCCGGTACGCCCGCAACGTCCCACCCGACCGGACCGCCTCGCCGGTGCACACCCCCTGCTCAACCACCCTGCACCACCAGCCGACGTTCGGCCCGCCGCTGCACCAGCCGGCAGGCGGCCAGCACCAGCACCGCCCAGCCGAGCTGGAGCGCGACCAGGCCGACCTGGACGGCCGGCGGATCCCGCTCCACCAGCACGTCCAGCGGGGTCTGCAGCAGGCTCGGGAACGGGGTGCCACACCACAGCACCAGTTGCAGCCACTCCGGCAGAAACCGCAACGGGAAGTAGAGCCCGGCCAGCACCCCCGAGCCGAGGGTCCACAGCAGCAACGGACCCCGCGCGTCCTGCCACCAGTACGCGGTGGCGTTGACCAGGAACCGGCAACCGAAGCAGAGCACCACGGCGGTCACCACGGAGACCACGAAGAGCCCGACGGTGGGCCACCGCGACGGCAGGTAGACGTCGAAGAACAACGGCCCCACCAGGACCGGCGGCAGCAGCCGGGCCAGCGCCGCGTAGCCTGCCCGACCCAGGTCGGTGGCGAGGTAGCTGGTCACCGGGTGCACCGGGCGGAGCAGGTCGGCGGCCACGTCACCGGTGCGGATCCGGTCGGCCAGGTCGCTCCAGCCCCAGAGCAGCACCACGGCGAGCAGCCCCTGCCCCACCCAGACGAAGGTCGCGAGCTGTGGCCGGTCGTACCCACCGACGGTCCCGGAACCGGCCGCGGCCAGCAGCACCGCGCAGCGCAGGAAGCCGAACACGGTGTTGGTCACGGCACCGGCCACGGCCGCCTGCCGGTAGGTGGAGTAACGACGGAAGCCGGCCCGGGATAAAGCCCCGAATGTCCGGAACCATCGGGTAACGTTTGCGCTCGTGGCCGGTGCCACAGTGGCGGTGACCGAGCCCACGCCGTTACCCTCCTTCCGCAGCCCCGCCGTGCCGGACGGGGGACTCTACCGGCATCCCGGAGCGCCCCGCACGACAATTTGCAACGAGGTGACACCGCCGTGAGCGAGCGACGCGAGCCGGGCATCGGACCGCGCCGCACGCGTGGCCACGGAGCCCCCCGATGACGGGCGGTTGGCCCGACCGTTGGGACGCCCCGCCGGAACCCGCCTGGGTGATCGAGCCGACCGGCGAATGGCATCCCCAGTTCCCCGGCCAGCGCTACCCCGGCGACATCGGCAGCCAGTACGCCGACCCCCGGGGGCGGGTCGCCGCCTCCGGTCGTGCCGAGGTGCCCCCACTCGCCCCGACCCGCCCCGACGGCACCTACCTCGGCCGGTCCTGGGCCGACCAGCAGGACGACCAGACGAACCTCAGGGGCGAACCGCACACCGACCACGACGCGTACCGGCGACCGACCGACGACGCGTACCGGCGGCTCCCGGACGAGCCGATCTGGCAGCGGGAACGCCGTCAGCCCGCAGCGGACCGGCACGTACCCGACCGGTACGACGCACTGTCGGCCCTGGACCGGCAGACCGGTCGGACCAACTGGTCCGACCGGCGGCGCGGCACCGCCGAGCCGGCCCCGACCGGGTGGCACCGCGACCGGGCCGGCGGCGACCGGCACGACACCGACCGGCACGACACCGGGCGGCACGACGACACCGGCCGGCACGACGCCCCGCCCCGCCAGGACCGCACCGCCCCCGGTGTCACGCCGGTCTCCCCCGGCCGCCCGCCGGTATCCCCCGCCCCCCGCCACGAGCCGCCCCACGGTGCCCGGCCCGACCGGTCCACCGAACCGGGCTGGGGGGCCGCCCCGACGCAGAACCCACCCCGCCGCCGGGTCACCGGGGAACGCCCCAGCGCCGACCGTCGCACCACCGACGACACACACGACTACGACCGGCTGACCGCCGAGGACTTCGCCGAGCCCGACCAGCGGGCCGGCAACGGCGCGCAGCACCGCACCACCGGTGGGTACGAACCTCTCCCGGCCCGGCCGGCACCGACCGGACGGGACCTGCCACCCCGGTTCCGCGACGACGACCCGCAGCGGTCCCCCCGCCGGGACGACGACGGACGACCCGCCGCGCACAGCCACGACGACCAGCGGTACCGCCTGCCCGGGGACGCCCCACGGCACCGCCCGCCCGACGGCGGCCGAGGGGCGATGGCCGCCATTCCCGAGGAGCGTTGGCAGCACCCGCGCGGGCCCGACGAGCGCCGGTCGCCGGACCCACGCGAGGCGGCCGTGCGCAGCGAGTCGTACCCCGACCTACGCTCCCGCGAGGTGGTCACACCACCCCGCGAGCCGTGGAACACCTCCGGCACCGACCGGGCGGAGCCGCTGCGCCCCGCCCGGGAAGCGGAGCACGGTCGCGACGTCCGGCAGCCGTACTCCCGGCCGGAACGCCACCCGGCGGAGGCGACCCGGCCCCCCGCCCCGCCTGCCCCGTCCGGCCCGTGGGGTCCCCGTCCCGGCCCGCCCCCGGCGCAGCCCGGCGAGCACCCCGCCACTGCCCGCCCGGGCGACGCCGACGCCACCAACCCGGGCGTCGGGCGGCCCGACCCGGCGCCGCCGGGCACGCCCGTACCGCCGGCCGACCTGCCGACCCGGCAGCGCCGCACCGACCGGTGGTCGCCCGCGCCCGACCCGGACGAGACCGCCCCGGTCTCGGCGCCGCCGGCCGCCCGGTTGCACCTCGAGTTCCGCCAGCCCACGCCGGCCACCCCGCCGGCCGACCGGCCCACCACGGGGTCCGGCACCGACCGGGCCGTTCCCGGGCGGACCCCGGCGGCGGCCACGGCTGGCTCCGCAACCGACCGGACCGCTCTGGAGATCACCCCGGACCGACCACGCCGGTACGTCCCACCGACGCCGGAACCCGACCCGACCGACCACCGGGACACCGCTGCCCGTACCACGTCCGGGGGTCCCGCAGCCTGGTTCCAACCCGGCCGCTCGGCCTCCGCACCAACCACGCCCGCACCGTCCAGCCCGACCACACCGCCCGGCCCAACCACAACACCGCCCGGCCCGACGCCCACGCCATCCGGCCCGACGCCTACGCCATCCGGCCCGACGCCCACGCCGCCCGGCCCGACCGTGTCGCACAGGCCGACCGCGTCGGCCGGCGCTGCGCCCGCCACGGTCGAGCCGCCGGCACCGCGCACCGGTCGACCGGCCTCCACCCCACCCCCCTCGGACGTGTCACGGGCGGAGGGCACGGAGGTCCGGGCCCCCCGGTCGCCGGCCCCCGACGCCGCTCCCCGGCCGACCCCGCCCATCGCTCCCCCTCCCGCCGAGGACCGGCCGGAGACCCCGGTAGCCGACGCCGCCGACACCCGTGGGCGGCCGACCGTCGTCGACCGAGAAACGGGGTCGGCCGCCCACGGGCTCGCCGAGCGCGAAACGGGGTCGGTGGACCTGGCGCCCAGTTCCGGCACCTCCGGCACCCGACCCGGTCCCGACCGTGGTCCCCTGCCGACCGCCGGTCGGGACGCCCCGTCCCCCGTCGCCGGCCCCCCGGGTGGAACCGGGCTGCCTCCGTCAACTGACCCCGGCACGGCCGGCCCCGGCACGGTTGCCGGCTCCCGCCCGACCGCCCCTGTCACGGACGGCACCGGCACGGACGAAACCGGACCGGCCGACGACGATCCGGCCACCGGTAAAGCCACGGGCGTGAGTGCCGCCGCGGCGGCGACCGCCGCTCCCACGCCGCCCGACACCGCAACGGTGCCCGACACCTCAACGCCGCCGGGCACCACGCCACCGCCGGGCACCGCAACACCGCCCCGCCCGACAGCGCCGACCGATACCCCGCCATCGCGCGACACCACAGCACCGCCGGGCACCACGCCACCGCCCGGTACCCCGGCACGGACCGGCACCACGCCACGCGCCGGCACCACAGCACCGGTCGACACCCCGGCACTGACCAGCGCGGGGGTGTCGAACGCCACGGCAGCGCCGACCGCCGCCGGAGTTCCGCCGGGCGACCTCGCACGGGCAACCGCCGCGCCCGCCACCGACGCAGTGGCCGACGCCGTCGGGCCGGCCGGTGGCACACCGGAGCCGGCCACCACCGGGACCCGACCGGACACCACCGGGGTCCAGCAGGACACCACCGGGGTCCAGCAGACCGCTACCGGGGTCCAGCCGGAGACCACCAGCCTGGCGGCGACGGTGGTCGGCGGCCTGGACCGGACGTCATCTCCGGACCGGCCCCCGGCTCCGGGGCGAGCCACGACCACGGACCCGACCACCAGCACGGAACGGAACACGGCTCCCGAAGGGGCCACGACCACCGGGCAGACCTCGACCACCGGGCAGACCTCGACCACGGACCGGTCCGGCACTGCCGAACAGGCTGCGACACCCGAGCTGGTCCCGGCCACGGGCGGTGCCGCTGCTGCCCGGCAGGCCGCGTCGACGCACCTGCCCCAGGGCGATCCGGAGCAGGCGCTGGCCGGCTACCGGTGGCAGCTGGACCCGCAGACCCTGCGCGAGGTGGTCGACGACCCGACCGAACTACGACTCATCCGCCGCCGGTTGACCGAGAAGCTCGCCTCGGCCCTGGACAACCGGGCCCGGGCCCGGCTGCTCAGTCTCCGGGCGGTGCTCTCCCGGCTGGTCGGCGACCTCGCCGACGCGGTGGCCGACGGCCGGCTCGCGCTGACCTACGCCGAGGCGACCGGTGAACTGCGGCGTACCGCGCTGGCCCGGGCGCGGCTGGCCGAGGCGCTGCGCTGGAAGGGTGAGTTCGCCGAGGCCGACCGGCTCTTCGCCGAGGCCAACTCGACGGAGCTGCCGGACCGGCTGCGGTCGGCCCTGCACGAGCACGCCGGCCGGTGCTGCTATGACCAGGGCCGGTTGATCGAGGCGTGCGGGCACTTCGAGCGGGCCCTCGACCTGCACCGGGCCGACGATCCGGAGCTGACCGAGCGGATCGGGGTGGCGCTGGACGCGGTGTACGCGCGGGCGGTGGCCCGGGAGGGGTTCGGGCCGTACCCACGCAGCCGTGACGAGGTGCGGCACGGCCGCCGGTCCCCGCGGCCCACCCAGGACGGCCGGGGCCGCTGGGGGTACGCGGACACCGACGGTGACCTCGTCGTCGACTACCGCTACGCCGAGGCGCAGCCGTTCCACGAGCGGCTGGCCTGGGTACGCCGCCCCGACCAGGCCGGCTGGGAGCTGATCGACGAGTCGGGCGTCACCCGGCTCGACACCGCGTACGCCCGGGTGCTGGCCTTCTCCGACGGCCTGGCCTGGGTGTCGCAGGGCGGCGACGCGGACTGGTCGGCGATCGAGCCCGACGGCACGGTGGTGGTGCCGGCGGGTTTCGAGGAGGTACGACCGTTCCGGGCCGGGGTGGCGGCCGTACGGCGGGGCGGCTGGGGGGCGGTGGACCGGCACGGTCGACTGGTCGTCCCCCCGCGCTACCACGGGCTCGACACGATGCTGTCCGACGGTCGCCGGCTCGACGGCTTCACCGACGAGGGGCTGGCCGTGGTGGAGCTGGCCGGCCGCCGGGGCGTGCTCGACCGCACCGGCGCGGTGCTGGTCCGGCCGGTGCACCCGGCGTTGGTGATCCATCCGGTGGCGTTCCTGGTCGGCGACGGGATGAGCCACTGGGGGGCGTTGGACCGGCGGGGCGAACCGCTGATCCCCCCGGTGCACCCCGACTGGGACACGGTGGTGGCGGAGATCGACAGGCTGCTCGCCGACACCCACCCGGTGCTCTGACACCCATCCGGTGCACCGACGCCCACCGGGTGCTCTGATGCCCGACCGCGTCGGCGGGTGCCCGGGGCCGGTCGGGGCTAGGGTCGCAGGATGGAATTCCGACACCTTGGCCGTTCGGGCCTCATGGTCAGTGAGATCTCGTACGGCAACTGGATCACCCACGGTTCCCAGGTCGAGGAGGAGGCGGCGCTGGCGTGTGTCCGGGCCGCCCTGGACAACGGCATCACCACCTTCGACACCGCCGACGTCTACGCCGGCACGCGCGCCGAGACGGTGCTCGGCAAGGCCCTCGCCGGGGAGCGCCGGGAGGGGTTGGAGATCTTCACCAAGGTCTACTGGCCGACCGGCCCCGGCCGCAACGACCGTGGCCTGTCCCGCAAGCACATCATGGAGTCGATCAACGGTTCGCTACGCCGCCTCCAGACCGACCACGTGGACCTCTACCAGGCCCACCGGTACGACTACAGCACGCCGCTGGAGGAGACGATGGAGGCGTTCGCCGACGTCGTACGTGCCGGCAAGGCGCATTACATCGGTGTGTCGGAGTGGAAGGCGTCACAGCTGCGCGAGGCGCACGCCCTCGCCCGGGAACTGCGCATCCCGCTGGTGTCCAACCAGCCGCAGTACTCGATGCTGTGGCGGGTCATCGAGGCCGAGGTGGTGCCCGCCAGCGAGGAGCTGGGCATCTCCCAGATCGTCTGGTCGCCGATGGCCCAGGGGGTGCTGTCCGGCAAGTACCTGCCGGGCCAGCCGCCGCCGGCCGGTTCCCGGGCCACCGACGAGAAGTCCGGTGCCAACTTCATCGCGCAGTGGCTGGGCGACGAGGTGCTGACCCGGGTGCAGCAGCTCAAGCCGCTCGCCGAGCAGGCCGGGCTGACCATGCCGCAGCTCGCCGTCGCCTGGGTGCTCCAGAACCGCAACGTCGCCTCGGCGATCATCGGCGCGTCCCGCCCCGACCAGGTGCACGACAACGTCAAGGCGGCCGGGGTGACCCTGGAGGCCGACCTGCTCAAGGCCATCGACGAGATCGTCGCCCCGGTCACCGAGCGGGACCCGGCCAAGACCGAGAGCCCGGCCCAGCGCCCCTGACCGGCGCCGGTCCCATCCCACCCCGTCCGGGGTGGGATGGGATCAGGTCTGCCAGAAGCGGATCAGGGACAGCGCGGTGCTGTAGAGCCACGGCGGCAGGCCCAGCAGGTCGCTCAGCCAGAAGACTGCGGTGAAGAACCAGTTGCCGATGCGCGGGTTCCACAGCAGGGCGAAGAGCAGGATGAAGCCGAACGGCGCGAACATGTCGTACATCCGGCGCCACTGCGGGTTGAGCCACGGCTGGATCATGTTGCCGCCGTCCAGGCCGGGCACCGGGAGCAGGTTCAGCACGCTCGCGGTGAGCTGGAGGAACGCCAGCAGCGCCACCCCGGCCCAGAACTCGATCGGGCCGCCCGCGTCGATGCCCACCCGCAGCACCACCACCAGCAGCAGGGTGAACAGCACGTTGGTGGCCGGGCCGGCGAGGCTGACCAGGGTGTGCCGCAGCCGACCCGGGATGGCGTGCCGGTCGACCCACACCGCCCCACCGGGCAGGCCGATGCCGCCGAGCAGCACCACCACCACCGGCAGCACGATCGACAGCAGCGGGTGGGTGTACTTGAGCGGGTTCAACGTCAGGTAGCCCCGGTGGGCGATGTCCCGGTCACCGGCCCGGTAGGCGACCACCGCGTGCGCGTACTCGTGCAGGCACAGCGAGACCAGCCAGCCGGAGACGACGAAGAGGAACACGTCGAACCGGACGTTGCCCACCCCGTTCCAGACCAGCACGCCACTGGTGACGAAGAGCGCCACCAGGGCCAGGAAGATCGGGCTGGGCCGGAACGCCGCCCGGGGCACACCGAGCACCAGCGGCTCGCCCCCCGGGCGGTCGTACCCCATCACTCCGCCGTCGGCAGCAGGCTCATCCGGTAGTCCACCCGATCGTCCTCGACGAGCGTGACCGAGGTGACGCCGGACGTCGCGAGCTCCCGCCAGGTCTGACCGATCCAGGACTCGGCGTCCGCCTGGCTGCTGAACGTCTCCGCCGGCCCGTCGACCGGTGCGCCGTCCGTGCCCTCGTACCGCCAGCTCCACGCCATGCCGCGTCTCCCCTCGCCGCTCAACCGTCCCCGGGGGACGGACCCCCGCAAGCGTAGTCGGCCGGTGCGGAGCGCACCGGACGCACGCCCCCTGGCTGCCGGGTTCCGCGCAGCGTGACGGGCCCGGGCCGGCGGGCGGGGCCGGGTCGGGCGGCCTTAAGGTACGGGCATGTCCGTTGACGGGTGGAACACGGTCCTGGTGCTCGGCGGTACGCGTTCGGGCAAGTCGGAGTTCGCCGAGTCCCTGGTGGCCGAAGCCCCCACGGTGCGGTATGTGGCGACGTCGGCCGCCGCCGACCCGGACGACACCGAGTGGGCCACCCGACTGGCCGCCCACCGGGCCCGCCGGCCGGGCAGCTGGACCACCGAGGAGACCGCCGAGGACCCGCGCCGGCTCGCCGACGTGCTCGCCTCGGCCGGGCCGAACGAGACGCTGCTCGTCGACGACCTGGGCGGCTGGGTGACCGTGCTGCTCGACCCGACCCACCAGCCGGCCGACGACGTCGCCACGATCACCGAGCTGGCCGACGCGGTACGCGCCAGCGAGGCGCGGATCGTGCTGGTCAGCCCGGAGGTGGGGCTGTCGCTGGTGCCGACCACCCCGTTGGGGCGGGCGTTCACCGATGCGCTGGGCGCCGCCAACCGGGCCGTCGCGGACGCCTGCGACGCCGTCGCGCTGGTGGTCGCCGGCCAGCCGGTCTGGCTCAAGCCGGCCACCCCGGCCCGACCGGTCGACGTACCCACCCAGGCCACCCCGACCACCGGTGCGGCCGCGCCGACCGGCGGTGTGGCGGACCCGACCGGCGGCGCGCAGCCGCCGCTGCCGGACGTGCTGACCCCCACCGTGCCGGCGGCCCCGGCCGCACCGACCGCCGACGGCACCGGCTGGGCGGCACCGACCATGGCGCTGCCGGTGGTCGCCACCGGGCTCGTCATCCAGCCCGGCATGGAACTGCCGATGCCCGACGAGTACTCCGGACCGCAGGCGGTGCAGCGGCTCGGCACCCTGGACCTGCCGGGGGCAGGGCTGGGCGTGCTGGAGCGGGTGGTCGAGTTCGCCGCCGCCACCCAGGGCACGCCGACGCCTACGCCGTGGACCGGTGTCCGGGTGCTGCTACTGCACGGCGACCACGCCGGTGGCGCGGCGGCCGGGGCACCGGTCGGGGAGTCGGCCCGACTGGCCCGGCAGGCCCGCGCCGGCCGGGGTGCGTTGGCCCGGCTGGCCGCCGAGAGCGGTGCCAGCCTCCAGGTGGTGGACGCCCCGCCGTCCGCGCCGATCGAACACGGGCCGGCGCTGGACGCCGACGCCGTCGAGGCGGCGCTGCGCTACGGCTGGCGGTTGGCCGAGGAGGCCGCCGAGGCGGGCGTACGACTGCTGGTGCTGGGGGCCTGCGGCGCGGGCGCGGAGGCCGCTGCGGCGGCGGTGCTCGTCGCGACGGCCGGCGCGGAGGCTCCGACCGTGCTGGGTCGGGTGCACACCGCCGACGGCGAGATCGACGACGCCGCCTGGATGGTGCGGTGCGCGACCGTACGGGACGCCCTGCACCGCACCCGTCGCTCCCCCCGCGACGCCAAGGACATCCTGGCCGAGCTGGGCGGCGGCGACGTGGCGGTGGCGGCCGGTGTGCTGCTCGGTGCGACCGCCCGCCGGGTGCCGGTGCTGCTGGACGGGCCGGTCGGGCTGGCCGCCGGCATGGTCGCCCGGGACCTGGCCGGCCAGGCCCGGCACTGGTGCCTGCTGGTCGACCACGGCGGCCACCCGGCGGTCCGGCTCGCCGCCGACGTGCTCGGCCTGACCCCGCTGCTGGACCTGCGGCTCGACCTCGGCGAGGGGGCCAACGCGCTGGCCGCCCTGCCGCTGCTGCGCTCGGTGCTGGCGCTGGCCGGGTCGCTGCCCGCGCACCCGCACCACGGTGGCCCCGACGACGAGCCCACCGGCACCACGCCGACCGGCGACGCCGCCCCGACCACGCCGACCGCCGCCACGACCACGCCGACCGGTGAGGTCGGGGCCACGCCGACCGGTGAGGTCGGGGCCACCACCGCTCCGGCCACCGCCGACCGGGCCACCGGCCTCCCGGCCGGCGACGCCGCGACCGGGGTGGCGGACCCCGACGCCGGGCCGGCCGGGGCCGAGGTGGCCGATCCCGATGCCGGGCCCGCCGGGCCGGACGCCACCCCGGAGTTCGCGGAGCCGGTGCCGGCCGGCCCGGGCCCGACCACCACCGCCACCGACGCCGGGCCGGAACGCGACCCGTCCGGCCGGCGTGCCGGCTGAGTCGGGGCGCGGCGACGGGTTCCGACTGGCGCTGACCACCCTCACCACCGTGCCGGTCCGCGCCGGCCGGATCGACCGGGCCACGGCGGGCACCGCGATGGCGCTCGCCCCACTGGTCGGGGTGCTGCTCGGCGTGCTGCTCGGGGCGGTGCTGCTGGTCCTGGCCGCGCTCGCCCCACCCCTGGTCGCCGCCGGGCTGACCGTCGGAGTGGCGGCCCTGCTGACCCGGGGGCTGCACCTGGACGGGTTGGCCGACACCGTGGACGCGCTGGGGTCGTACCGGCGCGGGGCGGCGGCGCTGGAGATCATGAAAAAGCCGGACGTGGGCCCGTTCGGCGTGGTCGCGCTGGTGGTCGTCCTGCTGCTCCAGACGGCGACCCTCACCGAGCTGGCCGGACGCTCCTGGCCGACGGCGCTCGCCGCGGTGGTCGCCGGCACCGCCGCCGGTCGACTCGGGATCACCCTGGCCTGCCGCCGGGGCGTACCGGCGGCCCGCCCCGACGGGATGGGCGCGCTGGTCGCCGAGACGGTCGGGCCGGTCGCACCGGTCGTCGGCACCCTCGTCGTCGCGCTGGCGGCGGTGCCGGCCGTGCCGGGCCGCCCGTGGCAGGGGCCGCTGGCCGTGCTGGCCGCCCTCGCCGTCGCCACCGGCCTGCTCCGCCATCTGGTACGCCGCCTCGGCGGGATCACCGGCGACGTGCTCGGGGCCCTCGTGGAGGTGGTGACCACGCTGGTCTACCTGGGCTTGGTGCTGTCCGGCTGAGGACGACGCGGCGCGCCGGGTAGCGTTTGCCCCGACAGCACCGGCACGGCCTTCCGGGGGACGACTTGCTCATCACGGACGACTTCCTGCCCGTACCGGTCCCGGAGTCGCTCAGCGCGACCTACCTGGTACCGATGGCGGGGTTGCCACCGGTGAGCCCGAAGACCGCGGTACGGGCGTTGGCGGGCCGGCTCGCCGACCCGGTCTACGGACTGGCCACGCAGATGCTGGACAGCCCGCTGATGTCGGTGGACACCCGCTCGATCGACGAGTTCCCGCAGCTGCCGCCGGACCTGCTCACCGCCTTCGGCGCGACCGAGGCCCAGTTGGGCCGGCTCGCCGCCGCCAGCCACCTGGTGGTGGTGCAGGCCGAGTACCGGCCAGGTTGGCCACCGGCGCACGAGTGGGCGGCCCGCGCGGTGGCCGCCGCCGTCGCCGAATCCGTCGACGGTGACGTGGTGGACGTGTTCGGGTTGCAGTTCCTCGACCCGGCGACGGCGCTGAAGTCGCTGCCGGACGCACAGGGCCGCATCCGGCTGGTCGACTGGGTGCTGGTCCCGTACTCCTCGGACACCGAGGGGCTGTGGTTCACCACCAAGGGGTTGCGCCGCTTCGGGCTGCTGGAGTTGCAGACCCAGGGGGTGCCCGACCACCTCACCCGGGCCTGGGGCGCGGTGCTGACCGGTGCCGCCCGCCGGCTGCTGCGGGACTGGACCGACGGGCTCGCCGGCGAGGAGGTGCCGGCGTTCGTGCAGCTGCCGGTGCTGGCCACGGTGACCGGCCACGACATCGCGGTGGCGTACGGCAACCCGGAGCAGCACGGCGCGACGGCCCCGGTGCTGCTGCGCCTGGAGCTGGACCCGGCGACCGACCCGGAGGCCGACTCGTTCCTCAGCCTGCGCCCGCCGCCCGGCCACCCCGGGCCGGACGGTCGCTACTTCGCGGCGGCCTGCGCGACCCTCTTCTCCGGCATCGAGCCGGACGTCCGGTACGCCCGCTCGGGCGACGCGATGAGCCGGGCCGTCGCCACCGCCCGCGCCGGGTTGGACGACATCCGGGCCCGGTTCCTCGCCGACGGGCTGCCACCGGAGGCCCAACTGGTGATCAAGTACGGCCTACCCGGCGACGACGGCCCCGAGTACGTCTGGGCCGGGGTCAACTCGTGGGACGCCCCGGAGCGGATCGTCGGCGCGAGCGCCAGCGACGCCAACACCGACCCCACCGTCCGGATCGGCTCCCCGGTCGAGGTGGCCGTCACCGAGGTCGTCGACTGGGCGGTCCTCGACGGCACCGGGGTCATCGAGGGCGGCTGGACCCAGGCCGTCCTCGACGCCGGCGAACGCCCCCACCCCACCCACTGACCCCACCCGGCCCACCCCGGCCCGCCCCGGCCCGGCTCGGCCCGCCCCGGCTCGGCCCGGTGATCAAGAGGTTTAGGTCAAAATCTCGGCCTGACATGACGTAAACCTCTTGATCACCGAGGCCGGTCGGAGGCGCGGAGGCCAGCCTCGGGTGATCAAGAGGTTTAGGTCAGGATTTCGGCCCGACGTGACGTAAACCTCTTGATCACCGAGGCCAGCCCCCCGGGGGCGGAGGCCAGCCCGGGGGCGGAGGCCAGCCCGGGGGCGACGGCAGGACCGGTGGGGTGGGGTCAGCGGACGGAGGGGGTGACGAAGGGGGGGCGGGTGATGCGCATCTGGGCGCGGCGGCCCCGGATGTCGACCTCGACGAGGTCGCCGTCGGCGAGTTTCGGGGCGGTGTCCAGCAGGGCGAGGGCGATGCCCTGCTTGCGGGTGGGGCTGAAGGTGCCGCTGGTGACCGTGCCGACCGGGGCGTCACCGGCGTAGACGGTCATCCCGGCGCGGGGGATGGCCCGGTCGACGGCCTCCAGGCCGCGCAGCGTACGGCGGGGGCCGGCGGTCTTCTCGGCGCGCAGCGCGTCGCGGCCCCAGAAGGCCGGCTTGTCCCAGCCGACGGCCCAGCCGGAGCGCCCCTGCACGGGGGTGACGTCCAGGGAGAGGTCCTGCCCGTGCAGCGGGTAGCCCATCTCGGTACGCAGGGTGTCCCGGGCGCCCAGCCCGCAGGCGCGCAGCTCGACCTGCTCCCCGGCGGCGAAGAGCGCGTCCCAGACGGCGACGGCGTGTTCGGCCGGCACCACCAGCTCGTAGCCCAGCTCACCGGTGTAGCCGGTACGGCAGACGGTCAGTTCGGCACCGGCCAGTGTCGCCGGGGAGAAGCTCATGTAGTCGTGCCCGGTGGGCAGGCCCAGCGCGTCGAGCAGCTCGGCCGAGCGGGGGCCCTGCACGGCCAGCACGGCGTACCGGTCGTGTTCGTCGGTGACCTCGACGTCGGCCGGGGCGGCGGCGCGCAGCCGGCGTACCACCTCGGCGGTGTTCGCCGCGTTGGGGATGAGGAAGACGTGGTCGTCGGCGTACCGGTAGGCGATGATGTCGTCGACCACCCCGCCGGTGGCGTCGTCGCAGCAGAGCGTGTACTGCGCCTTGCCCGCCCCGATCCGGTCCAGGTCGTTGGTCAGGCAGGAGTTGACGAACCGCGTCGCGCCGGGGCCGGTGACCCGCGCCTTGCCCAGGTGCGAGACGTCGAAGACGCCGACCGCCGTCCGGACCGCCGCGTGTTCCCTGAGTACGCCGCCACCGGCGTACTCCAGGGGCATCTCCCAACCCCCGAAGGGGGCGAACTTGGCACCGAGCGCGGTGTGCCGCGCGTGCAGCGGGGAACGGCGCAGCCGGGTCGCGGCGGCGTCGGAGGTCACGTCCGTCATGGGTGGCAACTTACCGGTGGGTGCGCCGCTGGTTAGCATCGGCGGGACCCGTCGGCAGTTCGGCGGGACGCACCCGCGCTCCGGCGGATAGGTTGCCGCCGGAGACCATCACCGCCGGTACGCGACGACGCGGCCGGCCCGGCCCGCCCGGAGTAGCTCAGTGACATCGTCCAGCACCACCCTCAGCCTGGTCGACACCGACCCCGCCGAGCTCACGGTCGACGCGATCGTGATCGGCGTACACAGTCAGACCACCGGCCCGGACGCCACGAGCGGTCCCGCCGGCACCCTGCTGCTGGCCGACGGCGCGGAGAGTATCGCCGCCGCCTTCGACGGCAAGCTGACCGCGACGCTGGCCCTGCTCGGCGCGACCGGCGGCCCCGGCGAGGTGATCAAGCTGGCCACGCTGGGCACCGTCACCGCACCGCTGGTCGTGGCGGTCGGGCTGGGTCCGGAGCCGACCGGTGCCGCCCCCGCCCCGGAGACCCTGCGCCGGGCCGCCGGCGCGGCGGTCCGGGCGCTGGCCGGGGCACCCCGGGTGGCGCTGAGCCTGCCGCTGCCCGACAACGCCGACGCCCCGGCCGTGCTGCGCGCGGTCGCCGAGGGCGCGCTGCTCGGCGGCTACCGGTTCGCCGGTTACAAGACCAAGCCGCAGCCGTCCCGGCGGGAGCCGGTGGCCGAGGTGCTGATCGCCGTGCCGGACGCCGCCGACGCGACCGCCAAGGCCGAGATCGACCGGGCCACCGCGGTGGCCGGTGCGGTGCGCACCAGCCGGGACTGGGTCAACACCGCGCCGAACGAGCTGCGTCCGCCGGCCTTCGCCGACGCCGTCGCCACCGCCGCCCGCGCTGCCGGCCTCGACGTCGAAGTGCTCGACGAGCAGGAGCTGAGGGCCGGCGGGTACGGTGGCATCACCGCCGTCGGGCAGGGCTCCGAGGCCCCGCCGCGCCTGGTCAAGCTCACCTGGACCCCGCAGGGTGAGACGAACGGCAAGCGGGTCGCGCTGGTCGGCAAGGGCATCACCTTCGACACCGGCGGTATCTCGATCAAGCCGGCGCAGGGCATGTGGGAGATGAAGTCCGACATGGCCGGCGCGGCGGCCGTCGGGGCGGCGATGCTGGCGATCGCCGCGCTCAAGCCGTCCGTGACGGTGACCGGTTACCTGCCGATGGCGGAGAACATGCCGTCGGGTACCAGCTACCGGCCGGGTGACGTGGTCACCATGTTCAACGGCAAGCGGGTCGAGGTGCTCAACACCGACGCCGAGGGCCGGATGATCCTCGGCGACGCGATGGCCCGGGCCTGCGCCGACGGCACCGACTACCTGTTCGAGACGTCCACCCTCACCGGTGGTCAGGTGATCTCGTTGGGCAAGCGGATCGCCGGGGTGATGGGTACCCCCGAGTTGTGCGAGCGGGTGAAGGTGGCCGGTGACACGGTCGGCGAGCCGGCCTGGCCGATGCCGCTGCCGGACGACGTCCGCAAGGGCATGGACTCGGACGTGGCGGACATCTCGCAGGTCAACGCGGGCATGGACCGGGCCGGTCACATGCTCCAGGGCGGGGTGTTCCTGCGCGAGTTCGTCACCGACGACGTCGCCTGGGCGCACATCGACATCGCCGGCCCCGGCTACCACTCGGGTGAGCCGACCGGCTACTGGACCAAGGGCGGCACCGGTGTGCCGGTGCGTACCCTGGTGCAGCTGGTCGAGGACGTCGCCGCCAACGGCTGACGGATTCGCGACACGACGACGGGACGCCCACGGGCGTCCCGTCCGCGTTTTCCCGGGCCGGGCGCGTCGCCGGTCGGGCGTGACGTCGCCGGCGCCGGGCGGGACTCAGAACAGCTCGGGTCGGCGTTTGCGGCGTTCGTTGTAGTCGCGCATCCGCTGCGGGTAGCCCATCAGCCGGACGTCGTAGATCGGGATGCCCAGGGCGTGCGCGAAGCGGCGGGCGCCCTCCGGGCCGTCGATGCGCCGCCGGGTCCACTCGCCGTCGTCGGCGATCATGATGACGGTGGTCTCGGTCATCGTGGTCCGGGGTTCGATGAACGCCTCGACCCCCCGGCGGGTGCGGGCGAAGTTGGCCAGGTGATCCAGGTCAGCCCGTTCGGCCGGCCGGTCACGGTTGGCCGGGGTCGGCGGTTTGCGTCGCCGGAACAGCGCCACCGGGCTACTCCTCTCCCCCGTCCGTCGTCGAGGACGGTGCCAAGAGTACGTGTCGGGGACGTGTCGTTGGGCACCTCGGTACGCGCCCCGGACGGGCAAGTGACAAGATGACCGAGGTGGGGTCTGCCCGTGCCGCCCCGCCGTGACCCCCCGATGCAGCGAAGCGACCAGGGAGTTGGACGTGAGCGAGCCGAACGACGCAACCTTCGACATCGTCATTCTCGGAGGTGGCAGCGGCGGCTACGCGGCGGCGCTGCGTGCCGCCCAGCTTGACCTCTCCGTCGCGCTGATCGAGAAGGGCAAGCTCGGCGGCACCTGCCTGCACAACGGCTGCATCCCGACCAAGGCGCTGCTGCACGCGGCGGAGATCGCCGACCAGACCCGGGAGTCGGCGCAGTTCGGCGTCCAGGCCGAGCTGGTCGGCATCGAC
This sequence comes from Micromonospora sp. NPDC048894, assembly GCF_040649765.1. Lineage (NCBI taxonomy): Bacteria > Bacillati > Actinomycetota > Actinomycetes > Micromonosporales > Micromonosporaceae > Micromonospora > Micromonospora sp. NPDC048894. The sequence continues at coordinate 124,882 of NZ_JBEZFY010000006.1, forward strand.
ATGGCCGGGGTCAACGCGTACAAGGACGGGGTGATCTCCCGCCTCTACAAGGGCCTGCAGGGGCTGGTCGGCGGCAGCAAGAACATCACCTTCGTGGCGGGTGCCGGCAAGCTGGTCGGCAAGAACGTCGTCGAGGTGGACGGCAAGCGCTACACCGGCCGCAACGTGATCCTGGCCTCCGGTTCGTACGCCAAGAGCCTGCCCGGCCTGGAGGTCGACGGCGAGCGGATCATCACCAGTGACCACGCGCTGACCCTGGACCGGGTGCCCGCGTCGGTGATCGTGCTGGGCGGCGGCGTGATCGGCGTCGAGTTCGCCAGCGTGTGGAAGTCCTTCGGGGTGGACGTCACCATCGTCGAGGCGCTGCCCCGGCTGGTGGCCGCCGAGGACGAGGAGTCGTCCAAGGCGCTGGAGCGGGCGTTCCGCAAGCGGAAGATCAACTTCAAGGTCGGCAAGCCCTTCGAGAAGGTCGAGAAGACCGAGAAGGGCGTCAAGCTGACCATCGCCGGCGGCGAGACCGTCGAGGCCGAGCTGCTGCTGGTCGCCGTCGGCCGGGGCCCGAACACCGCCGACCTCGGCTACGCCGAGCAGGGCGTCAAGCTCGACCGGGGGTACGTGCTGACCGACGAGCGGCTGCGCACCGGCGTGCCGAACGTCTACGCGGTCGGCGACATCGTGCCCGGCCTCCAGCTCGCCCACCGGGGTTTCGCCCAGGGCATCTTCGTCGCCGAGGAGATCGCCGGCCTGAACCCGGCCGTGATCGACGAGGCCGGCATCCCGCGCGTCACCTACTCCGACCCGGAGCTGGCGTCGGTGGGGCTGAGCGAGGCCAAGGCCAAGGAGCAGTACGGCGACAAGGTCAAGGTCTACAACTACAACCTCGGCGGCAACGGCAAGAGCCAGATCCTCAAGACCGCCGGTTTCGTGAAGCTGGTACGCGTCGAGGACGGGCCGGTGGTCGGCGTACACATGGTCGGTGCCCGGGTCGGCGAGCTGATCGGCGAGGCGCAGCTCATCTACAACTGGGAGGCCTACCCGGCGGAGGTGGCGCAGCTCGTGCACGCCCACCCGACCCAGAACGAGGCGCTGGGCGAGGCGCACCTGGCCCTGGCCGGCAAGCCGCTGCACGCGCACGCCTGACCCACACTCATTCCGCGACGCCGGCGGCAAGCGGGCGAGGATCGCACCAGGCCACGAAGGAGTTTCAGAACATGCCGGTATCGGTCACCATGCCTCGGCTCGGCGAGAGCGTCACCGAGGGCACCGTCACCCGCTGGCTCAAGCAGGAGGGCGAGACCGTCGAGGTCGACGAGCCGCTGCTGGAGGTCTCCACCGACAAGGTCGACACCGAGATCCCCTCCCCCGCCGCGGGGGTGCTGAGCCGGATCGTGGTCGGTGAGGACGAGACCGCCGAGGTGGGCAGCGAACTGGCCGTCATCTCCGGCGAGGGCGAGTCGGCCGGCTCGCAGGACGACGGCGGGGCCGCCGAGCCGGAGCAGGCCGAGCCGGCCACCGAGCCGACGGCCGCCGCCGAGGGCACCGGCCCGGAGCCGGAGCAGCCGGAGCAGCCGGAGCAGGAGCAGCCGGCGGCGCAGGCCGCCCCGGCGTCCTCGGGCGAGGGCACCGCGGTGAAGATGCCGGCGCTGGGCGAGAGCGTCACCGAGGGCACCGTCACCCGGTGGCTCAAGCAGGTCGGCGAGACCGTCGAGGTCGACGAGGCGCTGCTGGAGGTCTCCACCGACAAGGTCGACACCGAGATCCCGTCGCCGGTCGCCGGCACCGTCTTGGAGATCAAGGTCGCGGAGGACGAGACCGCCGCCGTCGGCGCGGACCTGGCGATCATCGGTACGGCGGACGCCGCCCCGGCCGAGTCGACGCCGGAGCCGGAGCCCGCCCCGAAGGCGCAGGCCAAGCCCGCGCCGAAGGCCGAGCCGAAGCCGGAGCCCGAGGTCACCGAGCCGACCCAGGGCGCGGGATACAACGAGCCGGCCGCCGAGACCGAGTCGGCGGCCCAGCCGGCGAAGGCGGAGCAGGCCGCCCAGCCGGCCGCCCCGACCGCCACGCCGGCCCGGCCGTCCGCCCCCGTCCAGGGCGGCGGCGAGGAGGCCGCCGGTTACGTGACCCCGCTGGTGCGCAAGCTGGCCGGCCAGCACGGCGTCGACCTGGCCTCGGTCACCGGCACCGGCGTCGGTGGCCGGATCCGCAAGCAGGACGTGCTGGAGGCGGCGGAGAAGGCGAAGGCGGCCAAGGCCGCTCCGGCGGCCCCCGCGCAGCCGGCTGCGAAGGCTCCGGCGAAGCCGGCGGCCAAGGCGCAGCCGAGCGCCAAGCGCGGCAGCACCGAGAAGCTGCCCCGGATCCGGGCGACCATCGCCAAGCGGATGCAGCAGTCGCTGCACGAGATGGCGCAGCTGACCACGGTGATCGAGGTGGACGTCACCCGGATCGCCAAGCTGCGCGCCCAGGCCAAGGAGGCGTTCCAGCAGCGGCACGGCGTGAAGCTGTCGTTCCTGCCGTTCTTCGCCCTGGCGACCATCGAGGCGTTGCAGACGTACCCGATCGTCAACGCGAGCATGGACCTCGACGCGGGCACGATCACCTACCCCGACGCCGAGCACCTGGGCATCGCGGTGGACACCGAGCGCGGCCTGATGGTGCCGGTCATCCACGGCGCGGGCGACCTCAACCTGGGCGGCATCGCCAAGCGGATCGCCGACCTGGCCGAGCGCACCCGGACCAACAAGATCAGCCCGGACGAGATCGCCGGGGCGACCTTCACGCTGACCAACACCGGCAGCCGGGGGGCGCTCTTCGACACCCCGATCGTGCCGTCGCCGCAGTCGGCGATGCTCGGCACCGGTGCCGTGGTGAAGCGTCCGGTCGTGGTGAACGACCCGGACCTCGGCGAGGTCGTCGCGGTCCGGTCGATGGTCTACCTGGCCCTGTCCTACGACCACCGGCTGATCGACGGCGCCGACGCGGCCCGTTTCCTGGTCGCGGTCAAGGAGCGGCTGGAGGGCGGCAACTTCGAGGCCGAGTTGGGCCTGTAACACCCGCGTTCGACGGAGGCGCCCCGGTCGGTCGACCGGGGCGCCTGCGTCGTCAGCACGCCAGGTGCCGGCACGGGCGGACCGACCGGCCACCACCCGCCGGGCGGGGCGAGGCGGACGGACCGACCGGCCACCACCCGCCGGGCCGCGCGGGGCGGGGAGGGGCATGGCGGGCGCACCGACCGGCTACCGCACGTCGGGCCCCTCGATCCGAGCAGGGCGGGCCGGGGCACGGCACCCGGCGGATCGGTGGGTCAGCCGCGCAGGGTCTGCTCGGAGACCGTCCAGAGCCGCTCGGCGGCGGCCGGGTCGAGGGCGTACGCGGCGACGCCGGTGCGGGTGCCGGGCTGGTGCGGGGCGGCCTGCTGGCAGTCCTCGAAGTACCGGCCACCGATCCCGTCGAGCAGCGGCGAGGTGGCGACCAGGACGGAGGTGGCGGCACCCTGCTCGACGGTCTTCCAGGTGGCCGCGCCGCCACCGCTGGCGGCCCGCATCCGCTCCAGTTCCTCGGCGCTGACGTACCGCTGGAGGTTGGTGTGGATCGCGCCGGGCATCAGCGCGTTGCTGAGGATGCCGTCGTCGGCCCAGCGCCGGGTCGCCTCGACGGCGAACAGCACGTTCGCGGTCTTCGACTGCCCGTACGCCGCCCACGGGTCGTAGGGGCGCTGCCGGAAGTGGATGTCGTCGAAGACCACCGGGGACCGCAGGTGCGCCGCGGAGCTGACCGAGACGATGCGGGCACCGTCGGCGGCGGCGAGGGCGCGGTGCAGCCCGGTGGCGAGGGCGAAGTGCCCGAGGTGGTTGGTGGCGAACTGCAACTCCCAGCCCTCGGGGGTACGCCGCTCGGGCGAGGCCATGATGCCGGCGTTGTCGACCAGCAGGTGCAGCGGCCCGTCCCAGGTGGCCACGAAGGCGGCCACCGACGCCTGGTCGGCGAGGTCGAGCGGGGCGACCAGCAGCCGGTCGTTGCCGGTGCTGGCGGTGATGTCCCCGGCGGCCCGCTGGCCGGCGTCGAGGTCCCGGACGGCCAGGGTGACGTCGGCTCCGGCGGCGGCGAGGGCGCGGGCGGTCTCCACGCCGATGCCGGAGGCACCGCCGGTCACCACGGCACGGCGGCCGGTGAGGTCGACGTCGCGGACCACCTCCAGGGCGGTGGTACGGGCGTCGAAGGGGGTGTGGACTGGCGAGTCGGTGGTCATGATCCGTCCTTGTCGGTGCGGTACGGGCCGGACGACCCGACCGCTACGATGAGAAGTGGAGGGCCCTCCGTTACAACTCCGAGCCTAACCGGAGGATCCTCCGTTTGCCACCCGACCCCCAAGCGGGACCTGATCCCCGCGCAGACCCGACCCTGAGCAGACCCGACCCTGACCGGACCCGGCCCGACCCTGACCGGACCCGACCCTGAGCAGACCCGGACCGGGGCCTGAGCGGACCCGACCGCCGGAGACACCACCCGTCAGCACCACTGCACCAGATCCAGGAGGCGACGTGTCGCAGAACCGCTCAGGAGGCGACGTGCCGGAGCGCGGTTCCCGGCCGCTGCGCGCCGACGCGCTGCGCAACCGGCAGCGGCTGCTCGACACCGCCGTGAAGGCGTTCTCCCGACAGGGGCCGGAGGTGACCCTGGAGTCGATCGCCCGGGACGCCGGGGTGGGCATCGGCACCCTCTACCGGCACTTCCCCACCCGGGAGGCGTTGGTCGAGGCCGCCTACCGCAGCGAACTGGCCAAGCTCTGTGCCGCCGCCGACGACCTGCTGACCCGACTGCCGCCCGCCGAGGCGACCCGGGCCTGGATGGACCGCTTCGTCGACTACCTGGCCACCAAACGGGGCATGGCCGACGCCCTGCGCCTGGTGATCGCCGCCGGCACCAACCCGTACGCGCAGAGCCGGGACCTGCTGGTCGCCGCGCTGACCCGGCTGCTGGCGGCCGGCGTCGCCGACGGCACGATCCGTCCGGACGTCGACCCCGGCGACGTGCTGGCCGGGCTGGGCGGGATGTCGCTGGCGGCGCAGGGACCCGAGCAGCGAGACCTCGCCGGCCGCCTGCTCGATCTCCTCCTGGCCGGCCTACGCCGACACTGACGGCCCGGGTGCCGACGCCCGTCGGCAGGCCAGGGCCGACACCCGTGACGGTGGGCCGGGTCGGCACCAACGGCGATGGACCGGCACCCGTGACGACAGGTCGGGTCGACACCCACGGCGATGGGCCGGCACCCGTGACGGTGGGCCGGGTCGACAACCGGCGGTGGGTCGGCATCCGTGGCGGTGGGAGGGCGGACAGCGCGGCGGGTGGGTCGTAGGATCGTCGCCAGCGTCGCAGTGCACCCGGCAAGGAGACCGCCGAGGGCATGGAGGCGCGGGACAGCATGGGACACACGTGCACCCCGATTCCACCCCGGCCGACCGGTTGACCGCGCTCGGCCACCAACTGGTAGAGATCCACCTCTGGTTGCTCGACGAACTCGACCAGCTCCGGGCCGGCCTCGACGCCGGTCCCGACGGATCACCCGGGGCAGGCCGGCTGCGCGGCCTGCGCACCCACTGCCTCAGCTTCTGCGCGGCGCTCACCCGGCACCACACCGGCGAGGACGCCGGGGCGTTCCTGGTGCTCGCCGACGAGGCACCCGAGCTGCGGCCCGTGCTCGACAAGCTCAGCCGGGACCACCGCATGGTCGACTGGATCGTCCACCGGATCGAGGCGCTGTTCACCGACCCACCGCCCGACGACCCGGCGGCCCTCGACCGGGTACGCGTCGAGCTGGACGGGCTGTCCGCCATCCTCGAATCGCACTTCCGCTACGAGGAACGCACCCTCACCGCCGCCCTCGACGCGCTCGGCGACCGGGCCGGCGGCACCACCGAACTGCTCGGGGTGACCCCACCGCCGGACTGGTGACCCCACCGGGGCACAGCAGACCCGGCCAGGCCGCATCAGACCCGGCCAGGCCGCAACAGACCCGGCCAGGGCGCAACAGACCCGGCCAGGGCGCAACAGACCCGGCCGGCGCGCAGCAGACCCGGCCGGGGCGCGCGGTAGGACCGTCGGACCGCGGGCGGTGATTCTCCGGTTGGCAGAATCCGGGGTCGCGGGCTGGCCGGAACGGCACGCGACGGCAAAGCTGGGCCGGTGACCGTCTTCTCGCTCCAGGCCACCCCGACCGACGCGGCGGGCTGGGTCGACCTCGCCCGCCGGGCCGAGGCGGTCGGCTTCGACGCCCTGCTCGCCGCCGACCACCCGGGCGACGTGACGTCCCCGTTCGTCGCGCTCGCCGCCGCCGCGTCGGTGACCACCACGATCGGGCTCGGCTCGTACGTGTCGAATCTGGGGGTGCGGGAGCCGATCCTGCTCGCCGGCGACGTGGCCACCCTCGACCTGGTCTCCGGCGGGCGGGCCCGGCTCGGTGTCGGGGCCGGCCACACCCCCGCCGAGTGGGCCGCCGTCGGCCGGGTACGCCCCGACGTGGCCGGCCGGGTACGCCGCTGTGTGGCCGTCGCCGAGGCGGTGCGTGCCCTGCTCGACGGTTCCCCGGTGACTGTCGACTCCCCCGACCTGGTGGCGCGGGAGGCCCGGCTGACCTCGCCCCGGCCGGTGCAGGAGCGCATCCCGCTGACCATGGGCACCGCCAACTCGACGCTGCTGCGCTGGGCCGGGGCGCACGCCGACGTGGTCGGGTTGACGGGTTTCGGGCGTACCCTCGCCGACGGTCACCGGCACGAGGCGCGTTGGCGGACCGACCAGATCGAGGCGCAGCTCGCCCAGGTGGCCGCCGGCGCGGCCGGCCGGGACACCCCGCCCGCGGTGGAGGCGCTGGTGCAGACGGTGGTGGTCACCGACGACGCCGAGGCCGCCGCCGCCGAACAGGCCGGCCGGATCGGGCTGACCGTCGCCGAGCTGCTGGCCACCCCGTTCGTGTTGATCGGCACGGTGGACGAGATCGTCGCGGCGGTCGCGGCCCACCGGCGTCGCTGGGGCGTCACCCGCTTCGTGGTACGCCGGGACGCCCTCGAACCGCTCGTCCCGGTCCTGTCCCGGCTGCCCGGCGTCGCACCGACGCGGGACGGGTGAGGTCCCGGTCCGCGGGCACAGCGGAGAATGCCGGGGCTGGAACACCCACGGGCGCCGGGCGTCCGCCGAGGGGCGGAGGCCATCGCTTGACCTGGAGCGCGCTCCAGGTTGAACACTGGTCGGCATGACGACGACACGGACTCTGGGCCGCAGTGGAATCGAGGTCGGCGCGATCGGCATGGGGTGCTGGGCGATCGGTGGCCCGCTCTGGGGCGACGACGGTCAGCCGTACGGCTGGGGTGAGGTGGACGACGACGAGTCGGTCGCCACCATCCACCAGGCCCTCGACCTGGGTGTCACCCTCTTCGACACAGCCAGCAACTACGGGGCCGGGCACAGCGAGCGGGTGCTCGGCCGGGCGCTCGCCGGCCTGCGGGACCGGGCGGTGATCGTCACCAAGTTCGGCAACCGCAGCGACGAGGCGACCCGGCGGGCACTGGGCGTGGACGCCAGCCCGGCGTACGCGGTGGCCAGCCTGGAGGGGTCGCTGCGTCGGCTCGGCACCGACCACGTGGACCTCTACCTGCTGCACCTCAACGACCTGCCGGCGTCCACCGCGCTCGACCTGGTCGACACCCTGGAGGGCCTGGTCACCCAGGGCAAGATCCGCGGGTACGGCTGGAGCACCGACAACCCGGGGTCGGCGCGGGCGTTCGCCGGGGCGGGGCCGCACTGCGTCGCCGTCGAACACGACGAGTCGGTGCTGAACGACAACCCGGAGGTGCTCGCCGTCTGCGACACCTTCGACCTGGCCAGCCTCAACCGGGGACCGCTGGCGATGGGCCTGCTCACCGGGGCCACCCGCACGCTGGGCGCGGACGACGTGCGGGGCCGGGCGCCGCAGTGGCTGGTCTGGTTCCGCGACGGCCGGCCCACCCCCGAGTGGTCGGCCCGGGTGGCGGCGATCCGGGCGGCGTTGACCTCGGACGGCCGTACCCTCGCCCAGGGGGCGCTGGGCTGGCTGCTGGCCCGCAGCCCCCGTACGCTGCCGATCCCCGGGTGCCGGACGGTGGCGCAGGCCCGGGAGAACTTCGCCGCCCTCACCCTCGGCCCCCTCCCGGCGGACGCGTTCGCCGAGGTGGAGCGCCTCCTGGCCGACCTGCGCCCCACCCCCGCCGGCGCCCCCGCCACCCGGTAGGTCCCGCCACCGCGCACCCCACCCCACCCCACCCGCCTCCCTCCCGCCCCGACTTCCCCACCCCACCTCGGCGGGTCGCCAGCCGGCCCCGGTGATCAAGAGGTTCAGGTCAGTTGATCAAGAGGTTCAGGTCAAATTGAAGATCAATCTTGACGCAAACCTCTTGATCACCGGGACGAGGCGGGCGGGGGCGGGGGTTGGGGGGTTGGTGGTCGGCGCATCCGGTCGGGGGCGCGTGCCCGAAGATGGGGGTATGCGGATCCTGATGGCCGGCGTGTCCGGCTTCCTCGGCACCCGGCTGGTCGACCGGCTCACCGGCGACGGGCACCAGGTCACCCGGCTGGTCCGGCGCTCGCCGCGTACCCCCGACGAACAGCGGTGGGACCCGGCCGCCGGGCAGCTCGACCCGGCCGTGGTGGCCGCGGCCGACGCGGTGGTCAACCTGGCCGGGGCCGGGGTCGGCGACAAGCGGTGGACCGACGACTACCGCCGGGTGATCCGGTCCAGCCGGGTGGACAGCACCACCACGCTGGCCGTGACGATCGCCGGGCTACCGGCGGCGGACCGGCCCCGGGTGCTGCTCAACTCCTCGGCGGTCGGCTGGTACGGCAACACCGGCGACCGGGTGGTCGAGGAGGACGCCCCCGCAGGTGAGGGGTTCCTCGCCGACGTGTGCCGGGTCTGGGAGGCGGCGACCCGGCCCGCCGAGGACGCCGGGGTACGGGTGGTGCGGCTGCGGACGGGCCTGCCGCTGCACCGCGACGGAGGGCTGCTCAAGCCGCAACTGCTGCCGTTCAAACTGGGCATCGCCGGCCGGCTCGGCAGTGGGCGGCAGTGGCTGCCGTGGATCTCACTGTTGGACTGGCTGGACGCCACGGTGTACCTGCTGACCGCCGGGGAGGTCGCCGGCGCGGTCAACGTGGTCGGCCCGCACCCGGTCACCAACGCCGAGTTCACCCGGGAGTTCGCCCGCCAACTGCACCGGCCGGCGATCGTCCCGATTCCGGCGCTCGCCCTGAAGGTCGCCCTGGGCGGCTTCGCCCAGGAGGCGCTGACCAGCACCCGGGTCCTGCCCGCCGTGCTCACCCGGGCCGGTTTCCCCTGGACCCACCCCGAGCTGCCCGCCGCGCTGCACGCCGCCCTGCACGACTGACCCGCCGGGTCGGGGTCGCGGGTCCGACCGGTCGGTCCAGTTCCGGTTGGTAACGTCCGCTCCGTGCCGACTTCCCCGACCCTGGCCGCCGACCAGCCACCCACCGCCGCCCCGGACACCGCCCGGGGTCGGCGGGCCGGCCTGATCATGCTGGTCGTCGCGGTGGCGCTGGCGGTCTGGGTGACCAGCGGCCTGTGGCGCGACCCGAACCAGCGGGCGATCACCGTGAACTCCAGCGACCAGGCACTCTTCGAGTGGTTGCTCGCCTTCGGCGGGCACGCGGTCACGCACGGGGAGAACCCGCTCTTCACCCATCTGCTCAACGTGCCGGACGGGGTGAACCTCGCCGTCAACACCTCGATCACCGTGTACGCGGTGGTCTTCGCACCGCTGACGTACCTGATCGGGCCGCCGGCGACGTTCCTGGTGATCCTCACCCTCAACCTCGCCGCCACCGCGCTGGCCTGGTACTGGTTGCTCTCCCGGCACCTGGTCGCCAGTCGGCTCGCGGCGGGCGTCGGGGCGCTGTTCGTCGCCTACTCCCCCGGCATGGTCGCGCACGCCAACGCCCACCTGAACTGGACCGCCGGCTGGTTGGTGCCGCTGCTGGTGGCCGGGGTGTTCGCGCTGCGCCGGCCGGGCCGCTGGTTGCGGGGCGGGCTGGTGCTCGGGGTGCTGGTCGCGGTGGCCTTCTCGATCGCCGCCGAGGGGTTGTTCTTCACCGCGCTGGCAGTCGCCGTCTTCCTCGCCGTCTGGGCGCTGCACCCGGCCCGCCGGGCGCAGGCCCGCGCCGCGTTGCCGGACCTCCTGCGCGGGTTGGCGGTGACCGCGCTGGTCGCCGGGGTGTTGCTGGCGTACCCGCTGTGGTTGCACTTCGCCGGGCCGCAACGGTTCCACGGCACCGGCTTCGACCCGGTCATCCACGCCGAGGACATCGCCGCGTTCGGGGCGTACCCGAGCCGGTCGGTGGCCGGGGCGCTGGGCTGGGACACCACGCTGGCGCCCAACCCGACCGAGGAGAACAGCTTCTTCGGGGTGCCGCTGCTGCTGCTCACCGTGGTCTGCTTCGGGTGGCTGTGGCGTCGGGCCAGCCCCGGCCGGCAGGCCACGCTGACCGCGCTCGGGGTGACCGCCGTGGTGTTCGCGGTGCTGTCCTGGGGGCCGGTGGCGAAGTGGAACGGGAGCCGTACCGGCCAACTGCTGCCTTTCGGGGTGCTGGACGACCTGCCGGTGGTCAACGCCGCCCTGCCGTCCCGGCTGGCCCTGGTGGTCGCCCCGGTCATCGGGGTGCTGCTGGCGTACACCGTCGACCGGCTGCGGGCGACGCCACCGGGTCGCACGGCGGCCTGGATGTGGGGGGTGGGTTTCGCGGCGGCGCTGCTGCCGCTGCTGCCGACCCCGCTGCTGACCAGCGTCCGCCCGCCGGTGCCGGAGTTCGTCACCGCCGGCACCTGGCGGGGGTACGTTTCACCGGGCGGGGTGCTCACCCCGATCCCGCTGACCCTGGACGTGACCCCCGACGGGCAGCGCTGGCAGGCGTACGCCCTGTCCCACCGGCAGGGTGAGTTCCGGCTGCCCGCCGGCTTCTTCCTCGGCCCGGGCGGCCCCGACGGGCGGGGGCGGATCGGGCCGCCGCCGCGCACCTTCGACACGCTGATGGACCAGGCCGGCCGGACCGGGCTGGTGCCGATCGTCACCGAGGGCAGCATCCGCCTGTCCCGGGCGGACCTGCGGTACTGGGGGGTCGAGGCGGTCGTCCTGCCCGACGAGGTGCACGGGGCCAAGTACGACCTCGACGAGGACGCCCTGCGCCGCACCGCCACCGCCCTGCTCGGCGAGCCCCGCCGGGTGGACGACGTGTGGCTCTGGACGGTCCCCGCCGCCTGACGGTCCCCCTGACCGGTCACGCCCACGGCGCAGGTCCACGCCCGGACGCGCGGGGTCACGCCCAGCGCCTGGGGTCACGCAGGGTGGGGCGACGAGGCTCACTGGGCGGAGCGCGGGCGGGCGGGGCTAGGGTGGCGGGGTGAGCGTGACGACTTCCGGGGTGACCGCCGTCCGGGCCGGTGTGGTCGACTACCCGACCGCGTGGGACGAGCAGCGGCGGCTGCACGCCGAGGTGGTGGCCGGTGAGCGTGGCGACACCGTGCTGCTGCTGGAACACCCGAGCGTCTACACCGCCGGCAAGCGCACCGAGCCCTGGGACCGGCCCATGGACGGCACCCCGGTGGTCGACGTCGACCGGGGCGGCAAGATCACCTGGCATGGTCCGGGGCAGCTCGTCGGCTATCCCATCGTCCGGCTGCCCGACCCGGTCGACGTGGTCGCCTACGTCCGCCGCACCGAGCAGTTGCTGATCGACGTCTGCGCCGAGTTCGGGCTGACCGCCGGCCGGGTCGAGGGGCGCAGTGGCGTCTGGGTGCCCGACGACGACCGGGGCCCGGCCCGCAAGGTGGCCGCCATCGGCATCCGGGTCGCCCGGGGCGTCACCCAGCACGGCTTCGCGATCAACTGCGACTGCGACCTGTCGTACTACGACCGGATCGTGCCCTGCGGCATCGCCGACGCCGGCACCACCTCGCTCACCGCCGAGCTGGGCCGCCCCGTGACGGTGGCCGAGGTGCTGCCCGTGGTGGAGCGGCACCTGCCCACCCTGCTCGGCTGAGCGGGTGCGGATCGACCTCGTCACCGTCGTCGTCGCCGACTACGACCCGGCCATCGCGTTCTTCACCGGGATCCTCGGTTTCGAACTGGTCGAGGACGAGCCGTCGCTGACCAACGACGGCCGCCCGAAGCGGTGGGTGGTGGTCCGCCCGCCCGGCGCGCAGACCGGCATCCTGCTGGCCCGCGCCGACGGGGAACGGCAGGAGGCGGTGGTCGGTGACCAGGTGGCCGGCCGGGTCGGGTTCTTCCTCCAGGTCGACGATTTCGACGCCGTCCACCGGCGAATGGTCGACGCCGGCGTGGAGTTCGTGAAGCAGCCGCGCACCGAACCGTACGGTCGGGTGGCGGTGTTCCGGGACATCGCCGGCAACCGCTGGGACCTGCTCGGCCCGGCCTGACACCGCTGCCCCGCTGCCTCCGTCGAGCCGCCGCAGCTCCACCGGGCCCGGTATCCGCCGGGCCGGGGCCCAGGTCCTACCTCCCGGTCCCGCCCCCGCATTCCCCACCTGTTCCGATCCCGGCCCGGCCCCGCTCCCGGGCTCCGGTCCCGGGCTCCGGTCCCGGGTCCCGCTCCAGCCGCCACAGCACCTCTCCGTCCGCTACGCAGCGTAAAGACCCCGCCGGGCGTCACTTACCTCACTCGCACACTTTGCTCTGCTGCCCTGGATGCACCACATGCGGAGAGTGACCGTCGCGTCGATGGCAGCAGAGCAAAGTGCGGATGAGCGGGTAAGTGGGACAGGAAGAGGTGGCAGCAAAGCTCCTGTTCAGCGAGGTGCGGGCTGTTGCCCGGCAAAAATCAGCTCCGCCCACACCTCGCATCGATCACGGAGAGCAACCAACAGCGAGTTCAGCAAGACCACTACCCAGAGTGCGTACCCAGACGCCCGGTGAGGGCCCACGGCAGGCCGGTCGCGCGGACACCCGGCGGCTCAGGGGGCCAGCCGGTGCAGGTCGCGGGGAAAGGCGGTGACCTCCCGGACGTTCGTCGCACCGACCAGCCGGGCCACGAAGCGTTCCAGGCCGATCGCGAAGCCGCCGTGCGGCGGCATCCCGTGCCGGAACGCGTCCACGTACCCGGCGTACGGCTCGACCGGCTCGCCGCGCGCCGCCAGCGCCGCCAGGTAGTCGGCGTGGCGGTGCAGCCGCTGCCCGCCGGTGACCAGCTCCAACCCGCGAAAGAGCAGGTCGAAGCCGTTCGAGTACGCGGGCCGGGTCGGGTCGGGGTGGGTGTAGAACGGCCGCTTCGCCATCGGGTACCCGGTGACGAAGAGGAAGTCCGAGCCGTGGGTGGCACGGGCCCACGCGCTCAGTGTCCGCTCGTGGGCGGGGGCCAGGTCGGGTTCATCGGCGGGTGCGCCGGCGATCCGCAGCGCCTCGGTGAAGTGCACGGCCGGGATCTCGACCGGCACGTCGGGCAGGGTCAGCCCCAGGGTCGCCACCGCGCCGCCGGCCCGCCGGGCCACCTCGGCGAGCATCCCCTCGAGGGTGTCCCGCAGCACCGCCATCACGTCCCGGTGGTCGTCGACGAAGCCCAACTCGACGTCGAGCGAGGTGTACTGGGCCAGGTGCCGGACGGTGTCGTGCGGTTCGGCCCGGAACACCGGCCCCACCTCGTAGACCCGCTCGAAGACGCCCACCATGAGCTGCTTGTAGAACTGCGGCGACTGGGCCAGGTAGGCGGGCCGGCCGAACCAGTCGAGGGCGAAGACGTTCGCCCCGCTCTCGGTGGACGTGGCGACCACCTTCGGGGTGTGCACCTCCACGAAGTCACGGGCGTCCAGGGTGGCCCGGAAGCCGGCCACCGCCGCCGCCGAGATCCGCAGGGCCGCCGAGCGGGTCGGGTGCCGCAGCGCCACCGGGGCGTGGTCGAGCTGGGTGGGCAGGGTCGCGGTGAGCGCCGGCCGGTACAGGTCGAACGGCGGCGGCACGGCGGCTGGGCCGAGTGGTCGTACCGTCGGATGGGTCACCTCGACCCCGGCGGGCGCGGTGCCGTTCGCGGTGACCGTGCCGACCACCTCGACCACGGTCTCCTCGGGCAGTGCCGTCACGGCGGCCCGGACGGCCGGGTCGGTGACCACCACCTGGGTCAGGCCGGCGGCGTCCCGGACGATCAGGAAGGCCACCGACTTCAACAGTCGGCGGCGGTGCACCCACCCGGCGACCCGCACGGTCTCGCCGACGCAGGTGGGCAGGTGGGAGGACAGGATGCGTTGCACGGCGGTTACCTCCTCGATCAATCGCAACGCGATCCCCGGGAGGTGTGGGCGAGCGGGAACCTCGCGGTGCCACCACACCTTCGCCCCCGCCGTGGCGGGGGCCTCATTCGTCGCCTTTTCACCGGGGCCAGCCGGGCGGGGTCTACTGGGCGCGCGGACGCGCCGTTCTTCCCGCGGCTCGGGAGGGTCTTCGCACCCCGGCGTCAGACCGCCTTCCAGCAAACCGGCGGCTCTCTGCACTGGCGGATCGGGGCGGTACTCGGCTCCGTCACAGCTCTGCCGGCACGCTAACACCCGTTCCCCCCGGCTGTAACGGGCTTTTTCGGCCCGCCGGTGTCCGGTGTCACAAGACCGGTGACGTGACGCCGGTCGCCCGACGTGCATCGATCGCCGCCGTCGGGCGTAGGCTCGGTTTTGTGACGATCGAGCACTCCGCGCCGACGACCCAGCAGGCAGCGCGCTCCGCGACGGTCGCCCCCGAGGGGCGACGGATGCTGCGGATCGAGGCGCGCAACGCCGAGACGCCGATCGAGCGCAAACCGCCGTGGATCAAAGTCAAGGCCAAGATGGGGCCGGAGTACACCGAGCTACGCGGACTGGTCTCCCGCGAGGGACTGCACACCGTCTGCCAGGAGGCCGGCTGTCCCAACATCTACGAGTGCTGGGAGGACCGGGAGGCCACCTTCCTCATCGGCGGCGACCAGTGCACCCGGCGCTGCGACTTCTGCCAGATCGACACGGGCAAGCCGGCCGAGTTCGACGCCGACGAGCCCCGCCGGGTCGCCGAGTCGGTCGCCACGATGGGGCTGCGCTACGCCACCATCACCGGTGTGGCCCGGGACGACCTGCCCGACGGCGGCGCGTGGTTGTACGCCGAGACCGTCCGGCAGATCCACGCGTTGCGGTCCGGCTGCGGCGTCGAGCTACTGATCCCCGACTTCAACGCGGTCCCCGAGCAGCTCGCCGAGGTGTTCGGTGCCCGGCCGGAGGTGCTGGCGCACAACGTCGAGACGGTGCCCCGGATCTTCAAGCGGATCCGTCCGGCGTTCCGCTACGAGCGTTCGCTCGACGTGATCCGGCAGGCCCGCGCCGCCGGTCTGGTCACCAAGAGCAACCTGATCCTGGGCATGGGCGAGGAGCGGGCCGAGGTCTCCCAGGCGCTGCGCGACCTGCACGAGGCCGGCTGCGAGCTGATCACCATCACCCAGTACCTGCGCCCCACCCCCCGGCACCACCCGGTGACCCGTTGGGTCAAGCCGGAGGAGTTCGTCGAGCTGCGCGAGGAGGCCGAGGAGATCGGCTTCGCCGGGGTGATGAGCGGGCCGCTGGTGCGCTCGTCGTACCGGGCGGGGCGGCTCTACCAGCAGGCCCTGACGGCCCGTCAGGACGCCACGGTCACGGTCGGCTGACCCGGGACGCCACCGGGCCACGCCCCAGGATTCCACCGGCCACGGCGGCGACCGCCGGGCATTCGAGTGTGTCGATCTTCCCAGACGTCGGCGACGCCCGCAAGGGGCAGCCAACCGATGATCCGGGTCGACCCGTGGGCACTCCCCGAGCAGGGCGAGATCGTGTTAGATTCCGCCAGCCCCGACCCTCAAATCATCGATGGTGGTGTCTTTAATGGCGCAGCCGCACACGGTTGTTATCGGCGCCGGCCCGGCCGGCCTGACCGCCGCGTACGAGTTGACCCGTAGACACGCCCCGGTGGAGGTCGTCGAGGCCGACGACGTGGTCGGCGGGATCAGCCGCACCGTGGAGCGGGAGGGCTGGCGGTTCGACATCGGCGGGCACCGGTTCTTCACGAAGGTGTCCCGGGTCGAGGCGTTCTGGCACGAGTTGCTCTCCGACGACGACTTCCTGCTGCGCCCCCGGATGAGCCGGATCCACTACCGGGGACGGCTGTTCGACTATCCGCTGCGGGCCGGCAACGCCCTGAAGAACCTGGGGGTGCTGGAGGCGTCCCGGTGTGTCGGGTCGTACCTGTGGGCGCGGGTGCGTCCGCCAGCCGACCAGACCCACTTCGAGGGTTGGGTGTCGGCCCGGTTCGGGGCCCGGCTGTACCGGATGTTGTTCAAGACGTACACCGAGAAGGTGTGGGGCATTCCCGCGACGGAGCTGCAGGCGGACTGGGCGGCCCAGCGGATCCGCAACCTCTCCCTCGGTGCGGCGATCCGCGGGGCGCTGCTGCCCAAGCGGGGCGGCAACGACGTGACCAGCCTGATCGAGGAGTTCCGTTACCCCCGGCTCGGCCCGGGGATGATGTGGGAGCGCTGCGCCGAACTGGTGGTCAAGGCCGGCGGGACGGTCGAGCTGGAGACTGCGGTACGCACCGTGCACCGTGAGGACGGCCGGGCGGTCGCGGTGACCGTCGACGGCCCGGCCGGTGAGCGACGGATCTCCGCCGACCACGTGGTGTCCAGCATGCCGATCTCGGCCCTGGTCCGGGCGATGGACCCGCCCGCCCCGGCGGCGGTGCGCGACGCCGCCGACCTGCTGCGGTACCGGGACTTCCTGACCGTGGCGCTGGTGGTGCCCGCCGAGGCCAGCTTCCCCGACAACTGGATCTACGTACACACCCCGGGGGTGAAGGTCGGCCGGATCCAGAACTTCGGCGCTTGGTCGCCGGAGATGGTCCGTGACGGCGGCACCTGCCTCGGCCTGGAGTATTTCGTCAACGAGGGTGACGAGCTGTGGTCGACCCCCGACCCGGAGCTGGTCGCCTTCGGCACCGCCGAGCTGGAGCGGCTCGGCCTGGTCAGCCCCGGCTCGGTCACCACCGGATACGTGGTGCGGATGCCGAAGGCCTACCCGGTCTACGACGAGGGCTACGGCGAGGCCGTCGAGGTGATCCGCCGCTGGCTGGC
This sequence comes from Micromonospora sp. NPDC048894, assembly GCF_040649765.1. Taxonomy (NCBI): domain Bacteria; kingdom Bacillati; phylum Actinomycetota; class Actinomycetes; order Micromonosporales; family Micromonosporaceae; genus Micromonospora; species Micromonospora sp. NPDC048894. Next base: position 142,042 of record NZ_JBEZFY010000006.1, read on the forward strand.
CGAGGCCGTACCGAACGTGCACCCGGTGGGTCGCAACGGCATGCACCGGTACAACAACCAGGACCACTCGATGCTCACCGCGATGCTGACGGCGGAGAACATCCTCGACGGCACCGACCACGACGTCTGGGCCGTCAACGTGGAGGAGGACTACCACGAGGAGGGCGGCAGCGACGGTGCCGGCCACGCCGGCACAGGTCAGAGCGGCACCGGCCGCGCCGCCCCGGTCATCCCGCGCCCCCGCACCGCGCCGCCGGCCGGGGACCGCTCCCCCACCGGCTGACCACCGTCGGGAACAGCCCCGGTCGATCACGGCCCGACCGACCCCGTCGGCCGGGGATCGACCCCGCTCGCGGTGGTCCCGCCACCCGGGAACACCGCGGCCCACCGCCGACCACCGGCCGGGGATCATCCGTCCTGGCGGCGACCACTAGACTCGGCGGCATGGCAAAGCCCCAGGAGAAGGTCTCGTTCGGCCAACGGCTGAAGCAGATCGGGATGGTGTTCAAGTTCACCGCCAAGCAGGACCGGTGGTTCGCGCCACTGGCCGCCGGGGCGGTGCTGATCCCGCTCGCGCTCACCGTGGTCGCGGTGATCCTCTGGGGCTGGCTGTGGCTGCCGATCGGCATCCTGTTCGCCCTGCTCGCCCTACTCGTCGTGCTCAACCTGCGGTCCAACAAGGCGATGATGAACGCCGCCGAGGGGCAGCCCGGCGCGGCGGCGCAGATCATGGAGAGCATGCGTGGCGACTGGCGGGTCACCCCGGCGGTCAGCTCCACCACCCAGATGGACATGGTGCACCTGGTGATCGGCCGGCCCGGCGTGATCCTGCTCGCCGAGGGCAACCCGCAGCGGGTCCGTGGCCTGCTGGGCCAGGAGAAGCGCCGGCTGGCCAAGGTGATCGGCTCCGCGCCGCTGCACGACTACGTGATCGGCCAGGGCGAGGGTGAGCTGCCGATCCGCAAGCTGCGGATGACCCTGATGCGGCTGCCGCGCACCCTCAACGGCAAGGACGTCAACTCGCTCGACAAGCGGCTCAAGGCGCTGACCGCCCGCCCGCAGATGCCCAAGGGCGCGATCCCGAAGAACATGCGGCCCCCGGGCCGCGCGTTCCGCCAGACCCGGGGCCGCTGACACCCCCGTCGTACGCCCGGCCACCGGCCACCCGCCGGCTGCCACCTGCCACCGGCCGGCTCCGTGCCCACCCGGCTCTGCCCGTGCCACCCGGCTCTGCCCGTGCCACCCGGCTCTGCCTCGTGCCCGTGTGTCCACCTCTGCGCGGGGGACAACGCCTGCCCGCCCCGCGCCCACCCGTGCCGCGCCTGCACGCGACCGGCGTGGTCCTCTCCGCAGCGGGGGTCGGCCGCGAGCGCCCGGGCGGCGAGCACCTGGCGGGCAGCGCGAGCACTCGCCGGGCAGCGCCGCGAGCACCCGCCGGGCGGGGCGGGCACCCGCCGGGCGGGGCGGGCACCCGGCGGCGGGGCGATCAGGTGGTGGGGCGGGGGGCGTCGGCGATGACCGCGCCGGTGAGGCGGTCGTGCAGGCCCCGGCGCTGCTCGTCCATGATCAGCGGCGGTACGACCAGGGCCAGGAGCAGGCCGCGCAGGAGCGCCCGGGGGACGCCGATCCGCCCGCCGTCGGACCAGTCGAGGCAGCGCAGCCGGGTGATCCTCATCCCGGGGGTCTGGGCGAAGAGGCCGAGGAAGAGGCCGTACTCGGCGATGAGCACCGCCACCGGGGCCCAGCCGTCGCGGACCGGGTCGGCGAAGAAGTTCGCCACCAGCAGGCAGAGCACCCAGTCGATCACCAGGGCCCCGAACCGTCGGCCGAGGGTCGGCGGGGTGAAGGCGGGATCGGTGGCGGGCGGCACCGGCGCCGCAGGCGAACTCGTCACGGTGCTCAAGGGTAGTCAGCACCGCCCTGCCACCGGCCGGGGCGGCACCGGCACCCGCCACCACTCAGGGCGGCACCGGCACCCGCTACCGCTCAGGGACGGCGGCCGGCCGGGGGTGGTCACCCGGGCCCCGGGTCGGTCGGCGGCCGGTCACCAGGTGGACAGGCAGGGTGTTCCAGCAATCTGTGCACATTCGGTCTAATCACTACGAATGGCAGCACAGCACTTCAGCCGGTATCGTCCGAACGGACAACCCGGCGGGTACTGAGCGGCGCAGATGACGCTCCGCTAGCGGCGTAACACGGCAGAAACATTGGAGACACGGGCGAGCAACCCCACGGTCATAGCGTCGCCAGAGCCCAGCCACCGGAGTGGACGTGCCAGGAGGACGTGTGTTTGCCAATCCCGAGGAACTCCTGCGATACCTCAAGAACGAGGACGTAAAGTTCGTCGACGTACGTTTTTGTGACCTGCCCGGCGTGATGCAGCACTTCAATCTGCCGGTGGAGTCCTTCGACGACAGCGTCTTCACCGACGGTCTCGCGTTCGACGGTTCGTCGATCCGCGGTTTCCAGGCGATCCACGAGTCGGACATGCTCCTGCTCCCGGACGTCGCGACCGCCTTCATCGACCCGTTCCGCGCGCAGAAGACCCTCGCGCTCAACTTCTTCATCCACGACCCGTTCACCCGTGAGGCGTACTCGCGGGACCCGCGCAACGTGGCCAAGAAGGCCGAGGCCTACCTCGCCGCCAGCGGCATCGCCGACACCGCGTACTTCGGTGCCGAGGCCGAGTTCTACATCTTCGACTCGATCCGCCACGAGACCTCGGCGCACCAGTCGTTCTACTACATCGACTCGATCGAGGGCGCGTGGAACACCGGTCGTGAGGAGGCCGGCGGCAACCGCGGCTACAAGACCGCGTACAAGGGTGGTTACTTCCCGGTGCCGCCGGTGGACCACTACGCCGACCTGCGCGACTCGATCGTGCGTCGGCTGGTCGACGGCGGGTTCACCGTGGAGCGTTCGCACCACGAGGTCGGCACCGCCGGCCAGTCGGAGATCAACTACAAGTTCTCCACCCTGCTGCACGCCGGTGACCAGCTCCAGCTCTTCAAGTACATCGTGAAGAACGAGGCCTGGGCCAACGGCAAGACGGCCACCTTCATGCCCAAGCCGCTCTTCGGCGACAACGGCTCCGGCATGCACACCCACCAGAGCCTCTGGCTCAACGGAGAGCCGCTGTTCTACGACGAGACCGGTTACGCCGGCCTGTCGGACACCGCCCGCTGGTACATCGGTGGCCTGCTGCACCACGCCCCGTCGCTGCTGGCGTTCACCAACCCGACGGTCAACTCGTACCGTCGCCTGGTGCCCGGCTACGAGGCCCCGGTCAACCTGGTCTACTCGCAGCGCAACCGCTCCGCCTGCACCCGCATTCCGGTCACCGGCAGCAACGCCAAGGCCAAGCGGGTCGAGTTCCGGGTGCCGGACCCGTCCAGCAACCCGTACCTCGCCTTCTCGGCCATGATGATGGCCGGCCTGGACGGCATCAAGAGCAAGATGGAGCCGCCGGCTCCGATCGACAAGGACCTCTACGACCTCCCGCCGGAGGAGTGGGGCGACGTCAAGCAGGTGCCGGGCTCGCTGCCGGAGGTGCTCGACGCGCTGGAGGCCGACCACGACTACCTGCTCGACGGTGGCGTCTTCACCCCCGACCTGATCTCCACCTGGGTCGGCTGGAAGCGGGCCAACGAGGTCGACCCGGTGCGTCTGCGCCCGACCCCGCACGAGTTCGCGATGTACTTCGACTGCTGAGGTCCGCCTCGACTGTCACGTTCCACCGGCCGGGGGGGGGGCGGGGGCGGGCGGGGGGGCGGCGGGGGCGGGCCGGGGGGGGCGGCGGTGACGCGACGCAGAT
>NZ_JBEZFY010000006.1:145865-271721 GCF_040649765.1 Micromonospora sp. NPDC048894
CGACACGCCTCGAGTTCGCTCTTTCCCCCCCCTGCTGCTGCGCGCCGCCTCTTAGCTTTTCCACCGGCCGGGCCGGCTCCGCTTCCGCGGAGCCGGCCCGTTCCGTCACGCGGACCTGCACCGTCACGCGGACCTGCACCGTCACGCCGGCCCGTTGGATGCCACCGGCCCCGTGCCGCGCCGACCAGCAGCACCAGCAGCAGCGCGGTCATCACGATCGCGCCGGGTGCCTTGGTGTACCGGGCGACCGACGTGCCGTCGGGCAGGGTGAGGAAGGCCGCCACCGCCGCCGGCGCCACGAACCAGGTCGTCCGGGTCGCCGACACCGCGAGCAGCAGCAACGGCCAGGTCACGTACCACGGGTGCAGGACCGGGGCGAGCAGAACCGTCGCGGCCAGCGCCGCGCCCGCCGCGCCCAGGGTGACCCGGGGCCGGGCCGCCGCCAGCCGGTGCACCCGCTGCCGGACGTCGTTGAGCCGGCGCAGCGCCGTCCACGCCCGCCACCAGAGCAGCACCAGCAGCCCCGCCAGGAGCAGCAGGCCCACGGCCCGGGTCACCGGCACCGCGTCCGGCCGCCGACCGGCCAGCTCGCCGACGTAGTCGACCACGAAGCCGACCGCCGTCGGCGCCGACGTCCACTGCTGTGAGTCACCGCTGCGGGCCAACCCGGCGACCCAGCCCAGCCCCAGGCCGGACAGCGCCGAGACCGCCGCCAGGGTGGCCAGGGCCACCCCGGCTAGCCGGCCGCCGTCGCACAGCAGGGTCCGGAGGGTGTAGCGGCCGTGCACCGCCGCCAACGCCGCGAACGGCAGCACCACCACCGCTGTCGCCTTCACCGCCACCGCCAGCCCGAGCAGCACCCCGGCGACGAGCAGCCCCCGGGTCCGGCCGGGCGCGCGCACCAGCACCAGCAGGCCCAGCAGGAGCAGACCGAGCATCACCACGTCGTTGTGCGCGCCGGCCACCAGGTGCACCCCGACCAGGGGGGAGGCCAACCCCAGCCAGGCCGCCCGGCGGGTGGGTACCCCGGCGGCGCGGGCCAGGCCGGGCAGGCAGAGCGCCACCAGCAGCACCCCGGCCACCGCGTACAGCCGCAGCACCATCAGGGTGCCGACCAGGGTCCCGCCGAGCACCGCGGCGAGCGCGGCCAGCAGCACGAAGGCGGGGCCGTACGGGGCCGGGGTGTCCCGCCAGATCGGCGCGACCGCGTCGACCCACGGGCAGCCGGCCGCCGCCACCCCCACCCGGTACGGGTCGTGCCCGGCCGCGTACGACCACCCCTGGCAGGCGTACGAGTAGACGTCCCGGCTGGCCAGCGGTGGGGTGAGCAGCAGCGGCAGGGTCCACAGCCCGGCGGTGACGTACGCCCACCGGGTGGACGGTGCACCGGCGCGCAACGCCCACCAGGCACCCACCATCAGCGCCGTCCCGACCAGCCAGCAGAGGACCGCTGCCGGCCCGTGTGGCGCGCGCCACGGCCCGGTCGGCGGCACCTCGGGCAGCACCCCGCCCAGCCAGCCGGCCACGGCGAGCAGCACCGCTCCGGTCAACCCGAGGTGACGCGCCGCACGGGCCCGCCTCCTGGTCGGCACGCCGGGCTCGGTCACCGGCCACCTCTCCTCAGTCGGCGGGCGCGTCCACGGGGGCGGGCCGCCGGCCCGCCCGAGCCGACCGTACCAACCGGACGGCCACCACGATCACCAACAGCGTCATCAGCGGGGCACCGGGCATCTTGGTGTACCGGGGCAGCCCGGTGCCGTCGGGCAGCACCAGGAACGACGAGAGCAACGCCACCAACGCGAACCACCGGGTCGGCCGGTGGGTGGTCGCGGCGAGCACGGCCAGCGGCCACAGCCAGTACCAGGGGTGGAACAGCGGCGCGAGGGCCACCGTCGCGGCGAGTGCCAGGCCGGCGTGCCAGAGCGGGTCGCGGGTGCGGGCCCGCCACCACAACCAGACCAGCAGCACCGCCAGCACCAGCATGCCGATCGTCCGGGTCACCGGTAGCGCGTCGATGTCCGCGCCGAACAGGGCCGCGACGTAGCCGGCGGTCTGCCCGACGGCGGTCGGCGGCGACGTCCAGGCGATCGCCAGGCCACCCTGCTGCAGGCCGGAGATCCAGCCGAAGTTCAGTCCGGCCGCCAACGTCGCCCCGACCACCGTCCCCACCGCGCCACCGACCACCCAGCCGCCGTCCCGGCAGAGCCTGCGGATGGAGTACGTTCCGGCCAGCGCGGCCAACGCGGCGAAGGGCACGACGACCAACGCGGTCACCTTGATCCCGGCAGCCAGGCCGAGCAGCACACCGCCGGCCAGCAGCGGGCCGGGGCGGCCGGGATGTGACGCCACCACCGCCAGCCCGGCGACGAGCAGTCCGACCATCAGCGCGTCGTTGTGCGCGCCGGCGACCAGGTGCACCCCGACCAGCGGCGACCCGAGTGTCAGCCACAGCGCCCGTTCCGGTGCCACCCCGCATCGGCGGGCCAGTACCGGCAGCACCGCCGCGAGCAGGGCGACCCCGGCCACCGCCAGCAACCGGAACAGCACGATGCTGCCGACCAGTGAGTCCGTCGCCGCCACCGCCGCGCCGGAGAGCAGGGCGAACAGCGGCCCGTACGGGGCCGGGGTGTCCCGCCAGATCGGCGAGACCGTGTCCAACCACGGGCACGGCAGCGCCGACACCCCCTGCTCGTACGGGTTGAACCCGGCGGCGTAGGTGGCACCCTGGCAGGCGTACGCGTACACGTCCCGACTGGCCAGTGGGGGGGCGACGAGCAGCGGGACGAGCCAGAGCCCGATGGTCACCAGCGCCCACCGGGTCGACGGGACGCGATCGCGCAGCGTCCACCACACTGCGGCCATCAGCCCCAGCCCGACCACCCACAGCGCGACGAGCAGGGGCCCGTTCGGGCCCTGCCAGATGCCGACCGGGGTGTTTCCGTGCCGCGAGGAAGGCAGCGCGCCGCCCAGGAACGCTGCGACGGCGAGCATCGTCGAGCCGGCCAGGCCGGTCCAGCGCGCCAAGGGGAGGGGCATGGGAGAACATGCTGCCAGTACCACGGTGACGCCACGGGGGTGGGCTATGGCAGTGGGCTACGGCGGCGGTGGGCGGGAGCGCCCTGGTGTCGGCACCGGGGCCACTCGGCGGGTGGGCGCGGGCCGGCCACGTCGCGGCGGCCGGTCGACCCGGTCAGCAGTGACGCGCGGGCAGGAGGTCGCTCGACATCCAGAACTCACCCGGGCCGTCCACCCTGATCTCGGTCCACCCGTCGGGTCCCGGCCGCAGACAGCCGGCTGCCCCCGACAGCGAGAGCCAGCGCGACCACCGTACGCGCACCTGCACGTTCCCGGTCCGGTCGGCCGTGAACCGGACCCCGCTCTGATCCGCGGAGACCAGCCGTCCGGGAGCGCTCACCATCGGCGCGGGGTCGGCGACGGCGTACAGCCGCCAGTCGGCGTTGCGCCACACCTCGCGCAGGTAGGGCTGGCCGCCCAGCACCAGGTTGGCTTCGTCGCGCGCCCACCGGTCGGGTGGCGCGTCGGGCGCGACGGCGACGTAGCGGACGGCGTTGGCGCGCAGCCATCGGGCGTACGACTCGGCGGTCAGCCGGCCGGTGTAGAAGATCGCGTTGCGGTCGGCGTCGACCTGCCGTTCCCACCCCCGGGCCAGCGGGACGGTCGGTGAGAGGTACGCCGACTCCCAGTGGTCGCGCAGCGGCACCACCTCGGCCCGGCCCACCGGTTGCCGTCGGGCCAGTTCGTCGACGAGCGGACGGTAGAAGGCGGCGCCGCTCTGCACCGAACCGGCGCGCGTCACGTCGCTGACCATCACCGGGTTCTGCCACCAGACAGCGGCGACGAGCAGACCGGCCAGCCACGGTCCGCGCACCGCAGCGAACGCGGCGAGCAGCGGCAGGCCGAAGAGCATCGGCAGCCGCAGGGCGTTGGAGCCGATCGGGCTGGGCAGGTAGAAGGCGGCGACCAGCAACACCACGGTCAGCAGCGCGCCGATGCGCAGCACCCGGTGTTGCCGGCCGAGGACGGCGTACCCCAGCACGGCCAGCGCCACGTTGATCCGCATCGACTCGGCCGAGTACGGCTGGGTGCCGCCGTTGCCGAACAGCACCGCCATCGGCGCGAGGGCGAGCGCGGGGGTGAGGCTGAGGACGAGTCCGTCGGCCACCGGGCTGGTGGTCCGCCAGCCGCCGGGCAGTGCTCTGCCCGGGCCGTCGCCTCGTCGCAGGGCGGCCAGCAGCACTGCGGCACCGGCCAGTCCGGTGAACAGACCGGCGACCGGGCTGGCCCAGGTGGCGAGGGCGGCGAGCAGGGCGGCTGCCACCAGCCGCAGTGGCCGGCCGGGTCGTTGCGCCGCCACCGCGCAGAGGGCGAGCAGCCCGAACGCGAGCCCGACGGCGAAGGTGATCCGGCCGCTCGCCAGGTTCCCGACCAGGACCACCGCGCCCAGGACCGCGCCCAGCAGGCAATGACGGGCACCGGAGCGGACGAACAGCCAGGCCAGTGCCGCCGACGAGACGACCGCTGCCGACGCGCCGAGCGGCCGTACGCCGACCAGCGCGCCGAGCAGTTGGGTGTAGAGGCTGTAACCGCCCTGGTGGACTCCGCCGTACCAGGCGAAGTCGATGGGGGCCAGGCCGTTGCGGTCGGCGAAGCCCGCGCGGGCGACCTGGGCCGACAGGTCGGTGCCCATCGGCGGGGCGAGCAGGAATGCGACGGCGAGCAGCAGCGACACCGCCAGCGCCGCGAGGACGGGACGCGCGGACTGCTCACGGCGGGTCGTCGGCACCGAGCAGTCCTACCACGGTAGGCGCGGTGACACCCGCCCGGGGTGGTCGCGCGTACCGCCAGCGCACGCCGCCAGTGCACCGCCAGCGCGCCGGCACCCGGGCTGCCGGTCAGGGGCGGGTGGGGCGGACCGGGGACGGGCGGGCGCGGACGTGCAGGCGCTCACCCTGGGGGCCGAAGAGGCTGAGGATCTCCGCCGGCTCGTCGTAGGGGTTGCCGAACCAGTGCGGGGTGCGGGTGTCGAACTCGGCGACCTCACCGGCGTCGAGGGTGAGATCGTGGCTGCCGAGCAGCAGCCGGACCCGGCCGGAGAGCACGTAGAGCCACTCGTACCCCTCGTGCGCCTGCTGGGTCGGCTCCCCCACCGGCACCTGCGGTGGATAGATCATCTTGTACGCCTGGACGCCACCCGGGCGACGGGTCAACGGCACGATGGTGACGCCGTGACGGACGACGGGCCGGCGGTGGACCCGGGGGTCGCGGGTCTGCGGCGTGCCGACCAGATCGTCCAGCGGCACCCGGTGGAAGCGGGCCAGGGCGAGCAGGAGTTCCAGGGTGGGCCGCCGGCCACCGGACTCCAGCCGGGACAGCGTGCTGACCGAGATGCCGGTCGCCGCGCCGAGCTGACCCAGGGTCACGCCGCGCTGCTGCCGCAGCGCCCGCAGCCGGGGTCCGACGGCGGTGAGCACCTCGTCCGGGGGGATGTCGCTGTGGTCGTCGGTCACCGCACCAGTTTGCCATTTCGGCAACCAGATTTGGCAGTACGGTGATCCGGGCGCACGATCCGGGGCATCGGCGGGACGGACCCGCCCGTGAGGAGGCGGTCATGACGTACCCGGTGGTGCACGACGTGGTGGTGGTCGGTGGCGGTGCGGCCGGGCTCAGCGGTGCGCTCGCCCTGGGCCGGTTCCGCCGCGACGTGGTGGTGGTCGACGGTGGTGCCCCGCGCAACGCCCCGGCCGACCACGTGCACAACTTCCTGACCAACGAGGGTGTCCCACCCGCCGACCTGTACGCGACGGGCCGGTCCGAGGTGGCCCGGTACGGCGTGACCGTCCTCGACGGCACCGTCACCGCCACCCACCCGATCGACCCTACCCACCCGATCGACCCGGCCCACCCGCACGACGCCACGGCACCGGCGGGCGACGTCGGTCCGGGGCGGTTCGCGGTGACCCTGGCCGACGGCCGTACCCTGCACACCCGCCGGTTGCTGGTCACCACCGGCCTGGTCGACGAGTTGCCCGACGTGTCGGGCCTGGCCGACCGCTGGGGCCGCGACGTGCTGCACTGCCCCTACTGCCACGGGTGGGAGGTACGCGACCAGGCCGTCGGGGTGCTCGCCACCGGCCCGATGGCCGCCCACCAGGCGCTGCTGTTCCGTCAGCTCACCGACGACGTGGTGGTCTTCACGCACACCGCCGGGCCGTTGCCCGCCGACGAGGCGGAGAAGCTGGCCGCCCGGGGCGTCACCGTGGTCGACGGGGAGGTGGCGGAGCTGGAGGTCACCGGCGACCGGCTCACCGGCGTACGGCTGCGGTCCGGCCGGGTGGTCCCCCGGGAGGCGCTGGTGGTGGCCCCCCGGTTCGGCGCGCGGGCCGCTTTCCTCGCCGGGCTCGGGTTGCCCACCGAGGAATTCGTCGTCGGTGGGCACACCTTCGGTGACCGGGTGGCCGCCGACGCCTCCGGCGCGACCGGGGTGCCCGGCGTCTGGGTGGCCGGCAACGTCACCGACCCGCAGGCCACCGTGATCGCCGCCGCCGCGGCGGGGCTGAAGGCCGCCGCCGCGCTCAACGCCGACCTGATCGCCGAGGACACCGACCGGGCGGTGGCCGCGCACCGGGCCACCGCCGCCCGCACCGGCGACGAGGGCGGCGGACAGGCCAGTGAGTGACCACGGGACCGGCAACGAGGACGGCGGGCAGGGCCGCAGTACCCACGGGACCGGCAACGAGGACGGGCAGGGCGGCGGGACGCACGGAACCGTTGTCGACGCGGCCGTGGACGAGCAGACCGCCCGGCACTGGGACGAGATGTACCGGGCCCGGGAGCGGCAGTGGAGCGGCCGACCCAATCCGCACCTGGTCGACGTCGTCGGGGCGCTGCCGCCGGGCAGCGCCCTCGACCTCGGTTGCGGCGAGGGCGGCGACGCGGTGTGGCTGGCCCGGCAGGGCTGGCGGGTGACGGCGGTCGACGTCTCCACCACCGCGTTGGAGCGGTCGGCCGCCGCCGTGACGGCCGCCGGGGTGGCGTCCCTGGTCGACTTCCAGCGGCACGACCTGGCCCGGACCTTCCCGGCGGGCAGGTTCGACCTGGTCTCGGCGCAGTTCCTCCAGTCGCCGCTGGACTTCCCCCGGGCGCAGGTGCTGCGGGCGGCGGTCCGGGCGGTCGCCCCGGGCGGACGGCTGCTGGTGGTCGAGCACGGCGCGGTGCCCCCGTGGGGTGCCGCCGAACATCGCCACGTGCGGTTCCCCACCCCGCAGGAGACCCTGGCCGAGCTCGACCTCGACCCGGACGGATGGCACGTCGAGCGCCTCGACGCGCCGCAGCGGCAGGCCACCGGCCCCAACGGCGAGGCCGGCACCCTGATCGACCATCTGGTGCTGGTCCGCCGCCGGTGACCAGGCGACGCCGGTGACCGGGCCGCCCTGGTGACCGGGCCGCCCTGGTGACCGGGCCGCCCTGGTGACCGGGCCGCCGTCGTCGCCCGGCTACCCGGCCCGCTACCCGGCCCGCTGGCTGGCCCGGCTGGCTGGCACCGCTGCCCGGCCCGGCACGGCCGCCCGGCCCGGCACCGCTGCCCGGCCCGGCACCGCTGCCCGGCCCGGCCCGGCTGTCCGGCCCGACTATGCCAACGGCTTCGGTGCCGGCGGCGGGGGCTCAGCTCTCCAGGACCCGCTGCATGGCGGCCCGGGACCGCCGGGCAGTGCGCAGGTAGTCGTCGAGGAACTCCCCCGGGTCGTCCGCACCGAGCAACCGCGCCACACCGGCCAGCTCCACCCCGTGCCGGGGAAGCTGGTCGCCGGCCCGACCCCGGACCAGCATCAGCGCGTTGCGGACCTGCGCGGCGAGGGTCCACCCGGCGACCATCGCGGCGGCGTCCGCCGGGTCGACCAGCCCCGCCTCCCGGGCCGCCGCGAGGGCATCGAGGGTACGCGTGCCGCGCAGCTGCGGGTACGCCCCGGCGTTGCGCAGCTGCAGCAGCTGCACCGCCCACTCGACGTCGGCCAGGCCACCCCGCCCGAGCTTGGTGTGGGTGGCCGGGTCGGCGCCCCGGGGCAGCCGTTCGTTCTCCACCCGGGCCTTGATCCGGCGGATCTCGACGACCTGCTCCCGGGTCAACCCGTCGGCCGGGTAGCGGACCGGATCGACCATCGTCTCGAACTCGGTGCCCAGGTCGGCGTCGCCGCAGACGAAGCGGGCCCGCAGCAGCGCCTGCGCCTCCCACACCCGCGACCAGCGGGCGTAGTACTGGGCGTAGGCGGCGAGGCTGCGGACCAGCGGGCCCTGCCGTCCCTCGGGGCGCAGGTCGGCGTCGACGCCGAGCGCCGGGTCGGGGGCGGGGGCGGCGAGCAGCCGGCGCAGTTCCTCGGCGATCGCGTGCGCGGCGGCGCTGGCGGTGCTCTCCGCCGTCCCGGCCGGCGGGTCGTAGACGAACAGCACGTCGGCGTCGGAGAGGTAGTTCGACTCGTACCCGCCGAGGCGACCGAGGCCGATCACCGCGAACCGCAGGCCGGGCAGCTCCGGCTGGGCGGCCCGGACGGCGCGCAGCGCGGCGGACAGGGTGGCGTCGGTGACGTACGACAGGCCGGTGCCGACCCGGGTGACGTCGGCCAGCGGGCCGACCGGCACACCACGCTCGGGTCGCGGGGCCAGCCCGCCGGCCCGGCTGAGCACGTCGGCGCAGGCGATCCGGACGAGTTCCCGGCGGCGCAGCGCGCGTACCGCCCGGGTCGCCTCGACCGGGTCGGCGTGCCGGGCCGCCGCGGCGGCGAACCCGTCGCAGAGCACCTCCCGGGGTCGGGGCGTCAACTCGTTCTCCTCGGCCAGCAGCCGCAGCGCCTCCGGTTCCCGGGCCAGCAGGTCGGCCGCGTAGCGGGACGACGACAGCACCCGGGCCAGCCGCCGGGCCACCGGCCCGGAGTCGCGCAGCAGCCGTAGGTACCACGGGGTGCTGCCGAGGGAGTCGGAGACCTGCCGGTAGTTGAGCAGCCCCCGGTCCGGTTCGGGCGCGTCGGCGAACTCGCTGAGCAGCACCGGCAGCAGGGTCCGCTGAATGGCGGCGGTCCGGCTCACCCCGCCGGTGAGGGCTTCGAGGTGGCGCAGCGCCCCGGCCGGGTCGGCGAAACCGAGGATCTCCAGCCGGTGCCGGGCCGCCTCCGGGGTGAGCCGCAGGCCGTCGGCGGGCACCCGGGCCACCGACTCCAGCAACGGCCGGTAGAGCAGTTTGGCGTGCAGCCGGCGTACCTCGGTGGCGTGCGCGACCCAGTCGGCGCGGAAGCTCTCCACGGCGCTGCGGCCCGGGATGGCGGCGTAGCCGAGCGCGGCGGCCAGCCAGCGCAGCGCGGCCGGCTCGGTCGGCACGGTGTGGGTGCGCCGCAGCGCCTGGAGCTGGAGCCGGTGTTCGACCCCGCGCAGGAAGCGGTATCCGCGCAGCAGCGCCTCACCGTCGGCCCGCCCGACGTAACCGCCGGCCACCAGCGCGCGCAGCGCCGGCACGGTGCCCGGCACCCGCAGCGACTCGTCGCCTCGGCCGTGCACCAGTTGCAGCAGTTGGACGGCGAACTCGATGTCCCGCAGCCCGCCCGGACCGCGCTTGATCTCGCGGTCCAGCTCCTTCGGCGGGATGTTGTCGATGATCCGGCGGCGCATGGCGCGTACGTCGGAGACCGCCTCGGGACGCTCGGAGGCCCGCCAGACCAGCGGGGCGAGGGCGTCGACCCACTCGCCGGCCAACGCCAGGTCACCGGCGGCCGGGCGGGCCTTGAGCAGCGCCTGGAACTCCCAGGTGCGGGCCCACCGCTGGTAGTAGGCGAGGTGGCTGGCCAGGGTACGCACCAGCGGCCCCCGGTTGCCCTCGGGGCGCAGCGCGGCGTCCACCGGCCAGGCGACCAGCCCGCAGATGTGGATCAGCCGGGCGGCGACGGTGGTCGCGGCGGGCAGGTCCTCGTCGGTCGCGGCCACGAAGATCACGTCGACGTCGGAGACGTAGTTCAGCTCGTCGCCACCGCACTTGCCCATCGCCACCACGGCCAGCCGGGGCCGGGGCGTGCCCGCCGGCAGCTCACCCACCGCGATCTCGTACGCCGCCGCGAGGGTCGCGTCGGCCAGCGCGGACAGCGCCGACATCACCTGCTCCAGGCCGCGTCCGCCGGTCAGGTCGGCCGCCGAGATCCGCAGCAACGCCAGCCGGTACGCCTGCCGCAGCACCGCCACCGGCGCGGTGGCGACGGTCAACCGGCCGGCGAGGGCCAGGTCGAGTCGACCGTCGGCGGTGGGGGCCAGCCCGTCCGGGGCGGTGCCGAGCACCGTCCACTGCCCCGGGTTGGCGACCAGGTGGTCACCCAGTGCGGAGGAGGCCCCGAGGACGGCGACCAGCCGACGCCGCAGACCCGGATCGGCGGCGAGCCCGGCCAGCAGGGCCGACCCGGTGGCGTCGGCGGCGGTGCGGCGTTCGGTCTCCACCATCCGGTGCAGTTGACGCAGCGCCAGATCCGGGTCGGCGGCCCGGGAGAGCGCGGCCAGCAGGTCGGCCGCCGCGCGGTCGGTGGGCTCCTGCTCGTCGGCCTGCCACAGCCCGAGCCCGTCCGCGCCGAGCAGGTCGGCGGCGCGGACCCCGCCGTCGCCCTCGGCGAAGCCGTAGCGGGCCAGCCGTCCCCTGGTCGATCTGCTCATCTCAGTGCCCGAGCAGGGGCAGGCTGCGGCGGGTGTCGTCGTCCAGCTCGCCGAGGGCGAGGGCGGCGAACCGGACGGCGAACGGCTGCCACACCTCCTCGACGTCGGCCATCACCCGGTCGCAGGCGGCCACCACCAGGTCCTCGTCGTAACCCAGCTCGGCGAGCAGTTCGGAGCCGCGCGCCCACCCGGCGATCATCGCGGTGTCGCACTCGATGTGGAACTGCAGGCCCCAGGCCCGGTCGCCGAGCCGGAACGCCTGGTGCGGGTAGCGGGTCGAGGCGGCCAGCAGGGTGGCGGCCCGGGGCAGCTCGGTGATCTCGTCGGTGTGCCACTGGAGCACGTCCGGGATCAGCGGCACGTACCGGAACAGCAGGTCACTTTCGGCGGCGTCGCGCCGGCCGACCACGCCCGGGCCCACCTCGGGGCCGGACGGGCTGCGCTCGACCAGGCCGGCGTGCGCGGTGGCGAGCAGTTGCGCGCCGAGGCAGACGCCGAGGGTCGGCACCCGGTGCCGCACGGCCTTGCGCAGCAACCCTTCGAGCTTCGGGAACCAGGGTGCGCCGGGGGTGCCGTCGGGGGCCGGGTAGGCGTGCTGGTCACCGCCGAGCACCACCAGCGCCACGTGGCCGGCGAGGTCGTCGGGGAGTTCGTCGCCGGCGTACGGGCGCAGCAGCCGCAGCTCCAGGCCCCCCTCCACCAGCCACTCCCCCAGCCGTCGGGGGTCGTCGGTCGGGTCGTTCTCGATCACCAGTGCGGTTCCCACGCCGTCGAGGCTATCGGGTTCGTCGACGGACACCCGGAACGCCTCGGACCGCGCGGCGGGGCGACTATGCTCGGCCGCTGTGATCGCCGACGACCCGTCCGTCCTGCGCCCGCCCGTGCTGCGCGAGGGCGACACGGTGATGCTGGTCTCGCCGTCCGGGCCGACCCGGCCGGAGCGGGTGGCCCGGGGTGTCGAGTTACTGACCGGCTGGGGGCTGCGCCCGGTGGTGGCACCGAACGCGTACGCCCGACGGGGTTACCTCGCCGGTGACGACGCGCTGCGCGCCGCGGACCTGAACGCCGCCTTCGCCGACCCGCAGGTGCGCGGGGTGATCTGCACCCGGGGCGGGTACGGCGCGCAGCGGGTGGTCGACCTGATCGACATGGCCGCCGTGCGGCGGGACCCGAAGGTGGTGGCCGGGTTCTCCGACATCACCGCCCTGCAGTTCGCCCTCTGGCGGGGGGCCCGGCTGACCGGCGTGCACGGCCCCGGGGCGGCCTGGGTCGACGAGCGGACCCCGCTGCGCTCGGCGGAGTCGCTGCACGCCGCGCTGATGACCACCGCGCCGGTGACCGTGGCGGCGGTGCCCACGGAGGAGACCTACCCGGTGCGGGTCCCCGGTCGGGCGGTGGGTCGGCTGCTCGGCGGGAACCTCTGCCTGATCACCGCCACCCTGGGCACCCCGGACATGCCGGACCTGACCGGGGCGGTGCTGCTCGTCGAGGAGGTGCAGGAGCCGCCGTACAAGGTCGACCGGATGCTCACCCACCTGCGCCGCGCGGGCGTGCTGGACGGCCTGGCCGGGGTGGCGGTGGGCCAGTTCACCGACTGCGCCGACGGCTGGGACACCACCGTCGTGGACGTGCTCACCGACCGGCTGGGCGACCTCGGCGTGCCGGTCCTCGGCGGCCTGCCGATCGGCCACGGCCCCGGCCAACTCACCGTCCCGGTGGGCACCCCCGCCACCCTCGACACCGAAACCGGCACCCTCACCACCACCCCCGCCGTCCAGTAACCCCCACCCCCACGCCCCACCCCCACCCGCTCCGGCCCCGACCGTTCCGGTGATCAAGAGGTTCGCGTCACCGGAAAGCCCGTTCCTGACCGCAACCTCTTGATCACCGGGGCGGTGGGCGGGATTTTCAGCTGGGGGACAGGGTCGGGAAGGGGGATTCCCAGGTTCGGTGGTCACTGTCGGTGACGTCAACGCATCACCACCGACGTACTGGAGGACCGATGTCCCGCATGATGTCGAAGAAGCGCCTGCTGGTCGGTTTCGCCGCCGCTGGTGTGCTCGGGGTGGGGATCGCCGCTCCCACGGTCGCCTTCGCCGAGAACGGGGCCACCCCGACGCCGAGCGCCAGCAGCGAGGCCGCTCAGGGCACCGACCGGCAGCAGCAGCGCGCCGACCGGCAGAACGAGTTCGTCGAGGCGCTCGCCAAGGAGTTGGGCGTGGACACCGACAAAGTGACCGCCGCCCTGGAAAAGGTGCGCGAGCAGCACAAGGACCGCGCCACGGGTGACCGGCCGGAGCGTCCGTCGCCGCAGGACCGGCAGGAGAAGCTGGCCGAGCGGCTGGCCCAGGCGGTCAAGGACGGCAAGCTCACCCAGGACCAGGCCGACGCGATCACCAAGGCCGTCGAGGCCGGGGTCTTCCCGGGGCCGGGTGGCCCCGGTCACCACCGCGGCCCGGCGGGTACGCCCGGCGAGTGACCCACCTCCGGCCCGCCCGACCCGGCGGGCCGAAAATCGACCCGCCAGGGCCGACGTTGCGGTGTCCGACGCACTGGGACACCGCAACGTCGGCCCTGGCGTAAAGCGCTGCCACCCGAGGAAGCGCAACACCGATCCCCTGGCGTCAGGCGCTGCCACTCGAGGAACCGCAACGTCGACCCACTGGCGTCAGGCGCTGCCACCCGAGGAGAAGAGACCGAGGTGGGTGCCCACCGGGTCGCGCACCAGGGCGAGGGTCAGGCCGCTCGGCGTGGTCCGGGGCGGGGTCAGCACCGTGCCGCCCGCCGCCTCGGCCCGCCCGCAGGTCTGCGCCACGTCGGCCACCTCGGCGTAGAGGATCGCGTAGCCGGGCGCGTCCTCGGCGAGAGCCCGGATGCCGCCGCCGATGCCGGTCGGCTCCCCCGCCGTGGTCGTCCGGTAGGAACCGCCCTCGGCCGTGCCCTCCTCGGTGAAGGTCCAGCCGAACAACTCCGCATAGAAGCTCTGCGCCTCGTCCGGCCGGTCGGTGCCGATCTCGAACCAGGTGACGGGTGTACTGGTCACGCGTTGCCTCCTGTTCCCCGCCGACCGGGCGGCCGGCGGGCTCGGCAGTCAGCCTCCCGGGTGTCCGCGACACCGTCCTGTCGGTGTTTACCGCCCGGTCCACACGGCCCGCACGCCGACCCGTCCGGACAGCCCGCACGCCAACCGGCCTGCACGGCCCGCACGCCGACCCGTCCGGACAGCCCGCGCCGACCGGACTGTGCGGCCGGCCCACGCCGAGTCAGACCAGGGTCAGCCGGCGCACCCGCTCGGCCGGGACGTCCAGGTCGGCCGGGGAGAACTCCCGGGTCACCCGCTGCGACAACGCCTCGACCCCGACGATCCGGTCGGTACGGAAGCAGCGCAGCCCGTCGCGGAGCCGGCACCAGGCGAGCAGGTACCAGTGCCGGTCGTTGCCCAGGTAACCCAGCGGCTCCACCTCGCGCGACGAGGGCACCCCGCCGCGGTCGGCGTACCGCAGGCGGAGCACCCGACGGGCGGAGACCGCGTCGGCGACGACGGCCGGGACAGACGTGCCCGGCCCGGTGCCGACCAGCAGCACCCGGCCGGCGAGCAGGCGCGCGGCATCGGCGTCGGCGGCCGGCAGCACCGCGAGCAGCTTGCGCAGTGCGGTGCTGCCGGCCACGGCGAACGGGGTGCCGGCGAGCCGGTGCAGGGCCACCGCCATCGCCACCGCCTCGGTGGCGGTCAGGTTGACCGGCGGCAGGGTGTGCGACCGGTCGACCACGTAACCGCCGGTGCGGCCGGGCTCGGCCCAGATCGGCACGCCGGAACCCTGGAGGGCGACGATGTCGCGTTCGACGGTGCGGGTGCTGACCTCGAAACGGGTGGCCAGCCAACGGGCGCTGCGCGGCCGGGGCGACACCGCCCGCAGCTCCTCCACCAGGGCGTAGAGACGATCCGTCCGGTTCACCCCCGCACGCTACGACGGGGGTACGACGCACCGCCCCTGTCCGCCCCGGCGGGGAGGGCGGACGGGGGTCGGCTCGGACGGTACGGGCGGCAGGGCCCCCGGTTCAGGCGATGCAGGCGCAGACGATCAGAGCCGCACCGAAGTGGGTGGCGGCGCTGACCCGGGCCGCCGGGTGCGGCTGGTCCGAGCAGATGACCTCACCGAGCTTGCCCGGGGTGAGCAGGTCCAGCACGCCGAAGGCGAGCGCCATGACAGCCAGCCCGATCAGCCCGAAGAGCACCGTGGAGGCGAGCCCCTTGGCGAAGTCGTCGTAGCTGGTCACGATCGCGGTGAAGACGATGCCGGCGACACCCAGCTGATTGGCGGCCAGCAGCAGCCCGGCGTTGCCGTTGCGCTGCACCCAGATCAGCTCGCGCAGCTTGCCCGGGGTGAGCACGTCGACCAGCACGAAGCCGGCCGCCATCAGCGCCACCCCGACGATCCCGAACACGACGCTCTGCCATGCTCCGGTGAGCAGATCATCCAGCACCGACGGCCTCCCGACCTCCTGCGCCCGGCGCGGGTGCCGGCACGGTGATCGAGACGATAGCGGCACCGCGCCACCCCCGACACCCCCCCGGACCGTCGAATGCCCGGACCGTCAGCCGGCCCGGCACCGCCGAACGCCCTGGGCCCCGGCGGACCCGGGACGTCGAGGACCCGGGGCCGCGCGGGCCCCGGGTCCTCGACGTCAACGGATCACAACGACAGGTAGCGCTGCCGCTCGTACGGGGTGACCTCGCGGCGGTACTGCTCCCACTCGGCCCGCTTGTTGCGCAGGAAGAAGTCGAAGACGTGCTCCCCGAGCACCTCGGCGACCAACTCGGAGCCGGCCATCACGTCGATCGCCTCGGACAGGTTCTCCGGCAGTGCCTCGTAGCCCATCGCGCGGCGCTCGGCGCTGGTCAGCGACCAGACGTCGTCCTCCGCGCCGGGTGGCAGCTCGTAGCCCTCCTCGATGCCCTTCAGGCCGGCGCCGAGCATCACCGCGAACGCCAGGTAGGGGTTGGTCGCCGAGTCCAGCGACCGGACCTCCACTCGGGCCGAGTTCGGCTTGCCGTACGCGGGGACGCGGACCAGCGCGGACCGGTTCAGGTGCCCCCAGCAGACGTACGCCGGGCTCTCGGTGATCCGGTCCGGCAACGCCTGCGGGAACAACCGCTTGTACGAGTTGACCCACTGGTTGGTGACCGCGGTGTACTCCCGGGCGTGCATCAGCAGGCCGGCGATGAACGACTTCGCCACCTTCGACAGTTTCATCGGGTCACCGGAGTCGTGGAACGCGTTGCGCTCCCCCTCGAACAGCGACAGGTGGGTGTGCATGCCGCTGCCCGGCTGGTCGGTGAACGGCTTCGGCATGAAGCTGGCCTGTACGCCGGTGGACAGCGCCACCTCCTTGACCACGTGCCGGAAGGTCATGATGTTGTCGGCGGTGGTCAGCGCGTCGGCGTAGCGCAGATCGATCTCCTGCTGGCCGGGGGCGACCTCGTGGTGGCTGAACTCCACCGAGATGCCGATCCGCTCCAGCGCGAGCACGGCCTGGCGGCGGAAGTCCCGCGCGACGGCGTGCGTAGTGTGCTCGAAGTAGCCGCCGGTGTCCACGGCGGTGGGCACCGAGCCGTCCTGCGGGCCGTTCTCCAGCAGGAAGAACTCGATCTCCGGGTGGGTGTAGAAGGTGAAGCCCTTCTCGGCCGCCTTGGACAGCATCCGGCGCAGCACGTGCCGCGGGTCGGCCCAGGACGGGCCGCCGTCGGGCAGCAGGATGTCGCAGAACATCCGGGCGCTCTCACCGCTGACCCCGCCCTCGAACGGGAACACCTGGAAGGTCGTCGGGTCCGGCATGGCGACCATGTCGGACTCGAAGACCCGGGCGAAGCCCTCGATGGCCGAGCCGTCGAACCCGATGCCCTCCTCGAAGGCTGCCTCCAGCTCCGCCGGGGCGACTGAGACGCTCTTGAGCGTCCCCAGCACGTCGGTGAACCACAGCCGGACGAACCGGATGTCCCGCTCTTCCAGCGTACGGAGGACGAACTCCTGCTGACGGTCCACTTCCCCAACCCCTCGCGACGTACGTCCGGCACCGGTCGGCCGGTCCGTCCTGACCGCCCAGTCTTCACCGGCCTGGTTAAGCAGACGTTACGCGACCTGCCGCCGCTCGTCCTGCGGTGTCCCGACGGCCGGATCGACGGGCGGCCCCGCCACCAGCGGCGGGCCGGCCGGGCGCGGCGAAAGGGTGGCCGTCGTCTCGTCGCAGCCGCCGGGTCGACCGCCTGCGGCTGGGGCAAGATGAGGTCATGCCCACCCTGCGTCTGGCCCTGTGCCAGGTCAACCCGACCGTCGGCGACACCGTCGGCAACGCCGAGCTGATCCGCGCCTGGACCCGTCGGGCCGCCGACGCCGGCGCCCAGCTCGTCGCCTTCCCGGAGATGACACTCACCGGCTACCCCGTCGAGGATCTGGTCTTCCGCCGTTCCTTCGTCGCCGCCTCACAGGCCGCGGTGCGGCAGCTCGCCGCCGATCTGGCCGCCGACGGCCTCGGCGACCTGCCGGTCGTGGTCGGCTACCTGGACGCCGACGGTCCACCCCAGGTCAGCGGGGACGCCCAGCCGGGCCGGGGGGCCCGCAACGCCGCCGCGCTGCTGCACCGGGGTGAGGTGGTCGCGACCTACTTCAAGCACCACCTGCCCAACTACGGCGTCTTCGACGAGGACCGCTACTTCGTGCCCGGCGACACCCTGACCGTGGTCCGGGTGGGCGGGGTGGACGTGGCGTTGACCATCTGCGAGGACCTGTGGCAGGCCGGGGGCCCGTTCGCGGTGGCCCGGCAGGCCGGCGTCGGCCTGGTGGTCAACATCAACGGCTCGCCGTACGAGTTGAACAAGGACGACGTCCGGCTGCCGCTGGTGCGTCGCCGGGCCGCCGAGGCCGGGGCCCCGATCGCGTACGTCAACATGGTCGGTGGTCAGGACGAACTGGTCTTCGAGGGCGACTCGATGATCGTGGACGCCGACGGGGAACTGCTCACCCGCGCGCCGCAGTTCGTCGAGCACCTGCTCGTGCACGACGTGGAGCTGGCCGGGGCGGGACCGCACGCCGCCGACACCGAGGACCTCGCCGACGGGATGCGGGTGCTGCGTCGTACCGTCGAGGTGGTGCCGGCGGCCCCGACCGGGCCGGCGGCCGACGGCGGCCTGCTGGCGCCGGTGGCCGACGAGGCCGAGGTGTGGCAGGCGCTGGTGCTGGGCCTGCGGGACTACGTCAACAAGAACCGCTTCCCCTCGGTGGTGCTGGGCCTGTCCGGCGGGATCGACTCGGCGGTGGTGGCCGCGCTGGCCGTCGACGCGCTCGGCCCACGGCGGGTGGTCGGCGTGTCACTGCCCAGCCAGCACTCCTCGGAGCACTCCCGGACCGACGCGGAGGACCTGGCCAAGCGCACCGGCCTGGACTACCGCGTCGAGCCGATCCAGCCGATGGTGGACACCTTCCTGGCGAACATCTCGCTGTCCGGGGTGGCGGTGGAGAACCTCCAGGCCCGGGTGCGCGGGGTGATCCTGATGGCACTGTCGAACCAGGAGGGCCACCTGGTCCTCACCACCGGCAACAAGAGTGAGCTGGCGGTCGGCTACTCGACCCTCTACGGCGACTCGGTCGGCGGGTTCAACCCGGTCAAGGACGTCTGGAAGACGCTGATCTGGCGGCTGGCGAAGTGGCGCAACGCCGACGCGGCCCGCCGGGGCGAGACCCCGCCGATCCCGGAGAACTCCATCGGCAAGCCCCCGTCGGCCGAGCTGAGCCCCGGCCAGCTCGACAGTGACAGCCTGCCCGACTACGACGTGCTGGACCCGATCCTGATCGGTTACGTCGACGGTGACCTGGGCCGGGCCGGCCTGGTCGAGTCCGGCCACGACCCGGCGGTGGTCGACCGGGTGCTGCGGCTGGTGGACACCGCCGAGTACAAGCGTCGGCAGTCCGCCCCGGGCACGAAGATCTCGATGAAGGCGTTCGGCCGCGACCGTCGGCTGCCGATCACCAACCGCTGGCGCGAGGACGGCTGAGCATCCGGGCCGGCCGACCTGCGGCCGGCTGAGCATCCGGGACCGACCGACCCGGTCGGCTGAGCAGCACAGCCCGACCGACCCGGGTCGGTCGGGCACCCCGACGCCGGCCGGCCACGGTCGGTCGGCGTCGCCCCGGCGGAGTGAAATCCTGCACTGTTCCCTGCCGTCGACCGGTCGCGTGGTGCGACGATCGCGACGGAACCCGGGGACCGCGACAGCGGCCTCGAGGAAAGGAGACAGTCATGGTGGAGTCCACCCCGACCGAGGTGACCGCCCTGTACGGCGGGCCGGCCACCCGACGGGTCCGCACCCGCGACCTGATCGCCGCCAAGGAGCGCGGCGACCGGTGGGCGATGCTCACCTCGTACGACCAGTACACCGCCGGAATCTTCGACCAGGCGGGGATTCCGGTGCTGCTGGTCGGCGACTCGGCGGCGAACAACGTGTTCGGTTACGAGACCACCCTGCCGGTGACCGTCGACGAGTTGTTGCCGCTGGTCAGGGCCGTGGTCCGGGCGACTCGGCACACCCTGGTCGTCGGTGACCTGCCGTTCGGCTCGTACGAGGAGGGGCCGACGCAGGCGTTGCGCACGGCGGTGCGGTTCATGAAGGAGGGTGGCTGCCACGCGGTGAAGCTGGAGGGCGGCCGACGCTGCGCCGACCAGATCGCGGCGATCACCGGGGCGGGCATCCCGGTGATGGCGCACATCGGCTTCACCCCGCAGAGCGAACACACCCTGGGCGGCTACCGGGTGCAGGGTCGCGGCGACACCGCCGACGAGGTGCTCGCCGACGCGCGGGCGGTGGCCGGGGCGGGGGCGTTCGCGGTGGTGCTGGAGATGGTGCCGGGTGAGGTCGCCAAGCGGGTCACCGCCGAACTGGCGATTCCCACCGTCGGCATCGGCGCCGGCCCCGACACCGACGCCCAGGTGCTGGTCTGGCAGGACATGGCGGGGCTGCGCACCGGGAAGGCCCCCCGGTTCGTCAAGCGTTACGCCGACCTGGCCGGGGCGCTGACCGAGGCGACCCGCCGGTTCGCCGACGAGGTACGCGGCGGCGACTTCCCCGCCACCGAACACACCTTCTGAGGTCGCGCCGGAGCCTGGTGGGGCGCTGCCCCCACCGCCCCACCAGGCTCCGCTAGGGTTCCGCTCGTGAATCATGCTCGCTTCTCGACTGTCACCCTGACCTGTCTCTCCGTCCTGGCACTCGCGGCGTGCAGCGAGGCGAAGCCGTCGACGACGGCCGCGCCGTCGTCCTCCGCCACCAGCGCGGCCGCGCCGGCCACCTCCCCCTCCGCCACGGCCGCGCCGACCACCGACGCCCCGACCGCAGCCGCCGACCCGGCAGCCGACAAGAAGCTCTGCACGGCGGCCAAGAAGATCGCCGAGACGACGAAGGTCGACGTCGTGAAGGCCGCGATGGCGGGTGGTGACCCGAACCCGGCCATCAAGAAGGCCTACAACGAGATGGCGTCGGGCCTGGCGAAGGCCACGGCCGGCACCCCCGGCAGCGAGGCGGCCACCGCGCTGGCGGCGTTCGGCGTCGCCGCCGGCAGGGTGGCCACCGCCCCGGACATGGACGCCGCCGCCGACGGCCCCGAGTTCCAGAAGACCAGCGCCATGGCGAACGCCGCCTGCAAGAAGGCCGGCGTCGACATCAACTTCTGACGGTGACGAGAGGGGAGCGGGTCACCCGGGCCGTCCGACCCACCGCCCGACCGCCCGCACCGGGGGCCGGCCGGGGTCCCGGAGGTCACCCGTGACCGCGACGGGGCAGCACACCTCGGCACAGCCGGGTGGCCCGCTCCCGCATCCGCACGGTCAGCAACCGAGTCGGGGCAGCCGGGGTGATCTGCTCCCACATTCCCACCGTCAGAGGTCGGTGACCCGGATGCCGGCGTGCGCCTTGTAACGCTTGTTGATGGCGATCAGGTTGGCGGTGAACGCCTCGATCTGGTGGGCGTTGCGCAGCCGGCCGGCGTAGATGCCGCGCATCCCGGGGATCCGGGCGGCCAACGCGCCGACGATGTCGACCAGTTCCCGCTCCTCGGTGCAGATCAGCACGTCGAGGTCGATCCGGTCGATCTCCGGGTCGGCCAGCAACGGCGCGCTGACATGGTTGAATGCCGCGCAGACCCGCGAGTCGGGCAGCAGTGCCGCCGCCTGCTGCACCGCGCTGCCCTCGGCGACCGGCAGCGCGTACGGGCCCTGCTTGTCGAAGCCGAGCGGGTTGACACAGTCCACGACGATCTTGCCGGCCAGTGGCCCGGCCAGCGCGCCGACGGTGGCCGCGTGCCCGTCCCACGGCACCGCGATCACCACCACGTCGCTGCGGCGGGCCACCTCGTCGTTGTCCGCGCCGGTCACGTCGACCCCGGCGGGCAGCCGGGGCAGCACGGCGATCTCCGCCGCCGCGTCGGCCGCCCGGTCGGCGGAGCGGGACCCGATCAGCACCTGCTGACCGGCGCGGGCGAACCGGTAGGCCAGCCCCCGCCCCTGGTCGCCGGTGCCACCGATGATGCCGACGGTCAGCCCGGACACGTCGGGAAGGGTGCTCGCGTCGTATGCCATGGCGTCATCCTCGCAAACCGCCCGCACGGTCAGCGGCACAAGGCGCTGTGACGCTGCCCGCCCCGCCAGGGCCGCCGGACAGGGCGGGACCCGCCGGGGCCGGGTTCAGGCCCGCGCGAAGAGGACCTTGCGGCCGACCGGGTCGGCGGTGACCAGGCGTACGGTGACCCGCTCCCCCAGTGGCAGCTCACCGGTGCAGCGGGCCCGTACCGGCGGATCGTCCAACGCCACCGTCCCGCCGGGCACCCGACCGGGCTTCGACTGACTGTTCGGCGGTGCGTCCACGTCCAGCACCGCCGCCGAGAACGTCTCCCCCACCCGGTGCTCCAGCAGCACCGCCTCGGCCAGCTCGATCGCACCCCGGGTGGCGGTGCCCGCCGTCCGGTCGGTCGAGGCCATCGCCTCCGGCAGCCGGGGCAGCGCCGTACGGGCCCACTCCGGCACCTCACGGCCCTCGTGCAGGGCCAGGCAGACCTCCGTGGCGTACCGGTCGGCCAGTCGACGCAGCGGGGCGGTGACATGGGCGTACGCGGCTGCCACCCCACCGTGCTCCGGCTGTTCGGGCAGCTCGCCGTCGAACGCCGTGTACGCCGCACCGCGCATCAGTTCGGCCGCCTGGTCGACGAAGGCGGCGGCCCGGGGCTGCGAGGCGTCCAACCCGGCCAGCACCTCCCCCACCCGTACCCCGTCCGGCCAGTGCACGCCCAGCGGGGCCGCCGCCGCGCGCAGCCGGGCCACCGCCTCCGGCTTCGGTGCCGGCATGGTGCGCAGCAGCCCGATCCGACCGGCGAGCATGATGTCCGCCGCCGCCATCCCGGTGAGCAGCGAGATCTGGGCGTTGTGGTCCTCCATCGGACCGGGGCCGCGCAGCACCAGCCGCCACCCGTCCCCGTCGGGCTCGACGTCCTGCTCGGGCAGGGGCAGGTTGACCGCACCCCGGCGCAGGCCACGGGCGGTGAGCAGGGCGCCGATCTCGGGCAGCAGGGCGATCGGTTCGGGGAGCCGACCGGCGTCGGCGGCCACCTGCACGCCCGAATAGTCCAGTTTGGCGCGGCTGCGGACCAGGGCGCGCTCCAGCCCGACGGCGACGGTGGCCCCGTCGGTGTCGAGGTCGATGGTCCAGAGCACCGCCGCCCGGTCGACGTCGGGCAGCAGGCTGGCCGCCCCTTCGCTGAGGGTGTGCGGGTGCAACGGCACGTTGCCGTCGGGCAGGTAGACGGTCTGCCCGCGCCGCCAGGTCTCCTCCTCCAACGGCCCGCCGGGGCGCACGTGGGCAGCGACGTCGGCGATGGCGTACCGCACCCGGTAGCCGCCGGGGCGGGCGCTGAGGTGCATCGCCTGGTCCAGGTCGCGGGAGGCGGCCGGGTCGACCGTGACGAACGGGATGTCGGTACGGTCGGCCACGGCGGGCGGCGGGGCGTCGGCCGCCTCGTCCGCCTCGCGCTGCGCTGCGGCCGGGAAGCTGTCGGGCAGTCCCAGCTCGCGGCGCAGCGCGCCGAAGTCGATGCGGGGCGCGAGCACACGTCGGATGACCACGGGTCAATCCTGGCAGCGTGCCGCGCGATCCGCTCTCCGGCAGGCGGGCGACGGTCTCCGTACGGTCAGCCGGTGGCCTTCCGGGCGCTGGCCGGCGCGGTGGCGCGCGCCGGCGCCGTACGGCCGGGGGCCTTGCGGGCGGTGACCTTCTTGGCGGGCGTCTTCGTGGCGGTCGCCTTCTTCGCCGCCGCCGTACGGGTGGCCGTCGCGCTCGCCTTCCGGGCCGGGGCCTTCTTCGCGGTCGACTTCGACGCGGGTGCCGTCTTCGCGGTCGACTTCCTGGCCGGCGCCTTCTTGGCTGCGGCGGCCTTCTTCGCGGGCGTGGTCTTCGTCGCCGCCGAGGTCTTCCTCGCCGCCGTGGTCTTCTTCGCCGCCGTCGCGGGCGTCGCCTTCCTGGCGGCCGTCCTCTTCGCGGGCACGGCCTTCTTCGCGGCTGTCTTTTTCTCGGGCATGGCCTTCGCGGCCGTCGTCTTCGCGGCCGTGGTGCGCTTCGCGGCCGTCGTGTTCGCGGCCGTGGTCCGCTTGGCGGCCGTCGTCTTCGCGGGCGCGGTCCGCTTGGCGGCCGTGGTGTTCGCGGCCGTGGTCCGCTTGGCGGTCGTCTTCTTCGCGGGCGCGGTCTTCCGGGCCATGGTCCGGGCGGTCGCGGTGGTCTTCTTCGCCGCTGCCGTGGTCGTCCGTTTCGCTGCGGTGGTCTTCTTCGCCGCCGTGGTCCGGGCGGTGGCCGTGGTCTTCTTCGCCGCCCCGGCGGTCTTCCGGGCGGCGGCGGTGGTCGTGTCGGCGGCTTTCCTCGCCGGAGCCTTCCTCGCGGTCGACTTAGCCGCGGTGCTCCGGGCGGCCGGGGCCTTCTTCGCGGTCGACTTCGACGCGGGAGCCTTGCTGGCGGCGCTGCGGGTGGCCGGGGTCTTCTTCGCCGGGCCGGTCGCCGCCGTCCTGGCGGTGCCGGTGGACGGGGGCCGGCCCGCGCCGGCACCCGCCGCGTTCGCCGTCGCCCGGCCGGCCGACGCCCTGCGGGCCGCGGTCATGGTGGTGGTGGAGCGGCGGGCCGCAGTGCTCCGGGTCGCGCCTGCGGTCCGCTCCGCCGCGGCGGTCTTCGTCGCGGCCGGGCGGGTGGTGGCCTTTGCTGCTTCGGCCATCTCGGTTCCCTCCTTGGGGACATGCTCCCGCGTGCCTCCTCACGGAGGCACGGAGTCCTCGACGCGGGCCGTCCCGCGCCGTTCAGTTGCCCTCCCCGGCCCAGCGGGCGTCTTCGGCTTCCCACGCCTCGTTGCGCTCCTGCACCTTCTGCAGGGCGTTCTCCGCGTCGGCAGCCGAGGGATACGGTCCGAGAACGTGCTTGGCAGGGCACACGTCGGCATCGGTCTCGACCCGGTGGTGTCGGGTGCACCAGTAGTAGTGCCCACCACTTCCGCTGTCGTTCATGAGATCACTGTGCACCGGGCGCAGCCCGACCGCCACCGGATCGCCGCAATTGGTCGCGACCACATCCACAGTAGACGTGCTCGGCGGCGCCGGAGGCGAAACCACGAAATTGGCCCTGACCTGCGCGGAGGCCGTCGCAGCGGCCCGGCGGCACCCACGTCGGGCCGGGTTCGGCAGCGGCCGGGGCGGGCCCACCGACGGCGACGCCACCCCGCGTGGTCGGCGGTGGGCGGGACCGGCCGAGCCGAAGAGCCGGTGGTACGACTTCGACGACCCCCGGCAGAATCGAACAGCGCGATCATGACGGGGACGTGTCCGCGCCGACGCGGAGTTGAGCCGGCACTTCGACCGGACGGCCCGGACCGTCGCCTGGACCGGCTGAGCCGCCGTCCGGGTGTCCACGGTCGGGACAGCCGCCGGTCCGTGGCGCGCGGTGGCCGACGGGTCGGGGACTTCCGGCCCTACCATCCGGACCTGGTACCTGGTATCAGCTCGCCCCCGAGACGGACCATCCCTCACCCGGTCCCCTCGACGGGACCGCCGGCCGGCCCGGGTCGGCCGGACAGCCCCGATGCGGCAGCCCCGAGTGCGGCCGGACCGGGTTGTGTGCGAGCCTCGTCAGACCTCTTGCGGCGCTGCCACCGCCCGTCAACCGGGCGGGACGAGGACGACGATGTCAACGGCGCCGCCCTGTCGAACCGGGAGAACACCACCGTGGCTAGCCTGGACGTCGCCCTGAAGAATGCGATGAGTATCGATGGAGCGATCGGGGTGGCGCTCGTCGACTACAGCAGCGGGATGACCCTCGGCGTAGCCGGCGGCACCGGCGAGATCGATCTGACCGTCGCCGCCGCCGGAAACACCGACGTCGTCCGCGCCAAAATGCGCACCCTGGAGATGCTCAAGATCGAGGATGAGATCGAGGACATCCTCATCACGCTCGGCAGCCAGTACCACCTGATCCGGCCGTTGACCGGCCGCACCGGCAAGGGCCTGTTCCTCTATCTGATGGTGAGCAAGAGCCGGGCCAACCTGGCCATGGCCCGACACCAGCTGCGCACGATCGAGGAGAGCCTGGAACTGTGAGCGCCGACAAGACCGAGACCGTCCTGCCCCGCCGCTCCACGCGCGCCAGCAAACTACCGGCCGCCCGACCGCTCCCCCCGTCGCTGGCCGGAGACCGCTCGTTGCCGTACCCGGCGATCAGTCGCGAGCTGGCGGAGCTGCGGCACCAGATCCCGGGGGTGCACGGCTGCGTACTGGGCGGCGTCGACGGCCTGCTCATCACGCACAACCTGCAGACCGAGGTGGACCCCAACGACCTGGCCGCGCTCGCCGCGACCACCTTCGGCCTCGGCCGGCAGGTCGGCATGCGGCTCGACCAGGGAGACTTCCAACAGTCCACGGTACGCAACCAGAACGGCTACCTGAGCGTCTACGCCGTCAGTGAGCAGGCCCTGCTCGCCGTGGTCGGCACGGACGCGGTCAACGTGGCCCGGCTGCACCTGCACGCCCCGGGGGTGGCCGGCCGCCTCGCGGCGCTGCTGACCCGCGTACCGACGGACGCCTGAACCGGACGACGGGGGTCGCGGCGGAGCACGCCGCACCCCCAGCGGCCGGCTCCGAGCCCGACCGGCAGGCCCGGCCCACCCGGGCGCAGACATTCTTTACCGGGCGAATCCCGGCCACTGTCCACACTCCACCGCACCACCCGACCAGATATCCCGGATCTGGCTTTTCCGAAATAGCCAACACTGCCGGGAAATAATTATCGCCGATGGGCCGGGACGCGCAAATCAGCAACGATAATTGACCGCGAAAGTAACTACGTCGACACAAGTGTCTGATCAAGTCGACGGATGCCACTCTCGGTGCTCACGCCACCGACGCGGGCCACGCGTCGGCCATTCCTCTTACTGTCCGGACTGATCGCGCTGACCATTCCCCTGGTCGGCACCCCTGCCGAGGCGGAACGTTCCGCCGCCGCCGTCACCATGCCGACCTGCGCCTGGTCGTCGAAGTACGGGGCGACGAGCCTGAACGCCTACTGGCCGGACACCGCCGCCACCTACTGGTCGACCGTCTATCCGGTCACGCCAGGCCTGGAAATCACCATCTCGGGGGCTTTCCCCGACGCCAGATACGCGTCTTTCAACGTCTATGACGACAAGCCCACCTACTTTACGCGCAATGGTGTCAGCTCCAGCATGCCCGATTACCTGATCACCCCGGACGCGGGCAGCCAGAATCCGTGGCAGACCGCCGCCGCGCCGGGCGGCCGGTTCACCCTCACCATCACCCCCGACGTGGCGTTCGGGCAGACCAACCGCCTGCCCCTGGCCCGGGAGGACGCCCTGCCCGGCGCGAAGGCATCGGTGATCTTCCGGGTCTACCTGCCGGCCGGCGGGGACGCTACGGTCGTACTGCCCACCATGACCCTCACCCTCGACGGGGTGGCGCAGACCCTGCCGCCCTGCCCGTCGGGAGGTGGTGGCCCCAGCACGCCCGCGACGGCGAGCGCCCGGGAGGCAGGACCGTCCGGCGTCGGCGGGCCCGGTGGCCCGCCGGGACCTCCCGGAGGTGGACCGGGCGGACCCGGTCATCCCGGCGGACCCGGTCATCCCGGAGGGCCTGGCGGGCCCGGCGGTCCTCATGGGCCTGGCGGACCCGGTGGGCCCGGCGGGCCTGGTGATCCTCATGGGCCCGGCGGACCCGGCGGACCCGGCGGGCCTGGCGGACCCGGCGGGCCTGGTGGTCCTCATGGGCCCGGCGGGCCCGGCGGACCCGGCGGACCTGGTGGGCCCGGCGGGCCTGGCGGACCCGGCGGACCTGGTGGGCCCGGCGGGCCCGGCGGACCCGGCGGACCCGGCGGACCCGGCGGACCCGGCGGACCCGGCGGGCCGGGGCATCCGGAGGAGACCGGGCAGAAGCTCTTCACCCGGACATCCGAGGTGGAGAACCTCGCGCCGAACCCGGACAACGCGTATCTCGGCACCTGGGTCACCCCGCCGACGGCGGATCAGGTGGTGGTGATCCGAGGCCGGGCACCGCGGACGGTCTCCGGCAACCACCCGGGCGTCTGGCCGCGCCGGCACACCGACCTGCGCTACTTCTCGATGTGCACCAACCTCGGCGGCCAGGTCAAGCCCGTCGTGATCAACCGGTTCACCGACGCACCGGCGAGCCTCGGCTGCCGCTACGACGACGACACCCGCCTCGACCGGCACGGCTACTACACCTATGTGCTCGGCCGGGAGCAGCAGCGGACGGCGATCGAGGCGGTCGACGACGCCACCTTCCTGCCGTTCTCCGTCTCCTATCCGGCGGCCCCGCACATGGTCCTGCTGCGCAACCTGATGCCGGTCGCCAACTTCCCGCACGCCACCCAGAACGTGCCGGTGGACAGCACGGCGGAGACCGCCGCGGCCGTCATGGGGCCGCACTACCCGCTGGTGAAGGTGTGCGCGTTGACCGACCTCGCGGCCACCGGGCCGCACGCGTGCACGGCCTGAGCTGAACGTCCGGGCGTCGGCGTCGACACCTCCACCGGTGCCGACGCCGACGTTCCTGTCGTTCCTCCAGTCCGGACGACGAGCAGAGCCGACCGGAATCCGCCCCAGCCGCAACCTGTCCCGCCCGTCACGGGTGTATCCGGTAGAGCACCGAACACGTCCGGACTGGAGGAACAATGGCCCTGAAGAACCTGCGTGTTCTGGCACCCGTCGCCGTGCTGGTAGCCGTGGCCGCCTGCGACCCCAGCTCACCCGACCCGGTGACGGGCTCCGGCACCACCCCGCCCGCGGCCGGCACCACGGGAGCCACCGACGTCACTCCGTCCCCCGACAGGGCATCGCCGACGCGCGGCGCGGTGTCCGCCGCACCGACGGCCACCAGGGCGGCCTGTCCGGTCAGCGCCGCCACCCTCCAGAAGGTGGCGGGGTTGGACGTCAAAACGCACCGGATCGACCCCGACCACATCAACTGCGCGCGGCAGTGGGCGACCGCCGGGGTGATCGCCGTCGACCCGGGGCAACAGGGCGACGGGCTGCTGGTGTTCGCGCACTCGGCGGGCAGGTGGCAGAAGATCGGCGAGGGCAGTGGGCTGGAGTGCAGTCCGTACGGCATCCCGGAGGAGATCGGCGACCAGCTCGGCTGCCGCGACCACAGCTGACCCGCCCACCCTCGCGGCACGGCCGGCAGGACCGTATGCAAAGTCGTGCAGTCAATAGCCGGCGTTGTCCGTCAATGCCATTCTGCGTTGTCTTCCAGCGCCAGTAACACCCCCACGAAACCCGACAGGAATCGTACGAGAACAAAGGCTTTCCATCAGCCGAACCGATTGCTAGGGTGACAGGCAGTCGTACGACGATACACGGGGATCCTCAATGTGGAATCTCGGCCTCCGCCGAGTTCTTTACCGCAGGCGAGGAGAATAGTAAATGAAAAACTACATGACTGCCGGCATTCGCCGTCAACTCGGACGGGCCGCGGTGGTCGTCATGGTGGGTGCGGCCGGGCTGGTGGCAGCGACACCAGCGCACGCGTTCCCGAGCAACTGCGACGTCTGGACCATCTACGAGGACGGCGTGGGTATCGGCGGCGCGACCAAGTGCGCGTCGGGAACCGGTACGCACCGGGTCGGCATCCACTGCTCGAACGGTCAGGACTACTACGGGGATGGAAGAACACGGGAACGTCTTCGACCCGCGTTTCCCGTCGGGAGTGCCCCGCCGTGGGTGTCATCCTGAGCTACCGCTGGCTGGAAGCACAGAGCTGACCGACCGACCCTCGGAATCTCTTTCCGGGTGAATAAAGCCCACGATCCCATCGGGACGTAATGGTGTGGCAAGCCTGAACCGGGCCGAATGCGGTTCAGGCTTGCCACACCACCCGCACCCTTACGCCCAGCGATCGGGTGCGGTCACCACAAGGGACATCTCCGCGTCGAGTTGATCCCGTCCGCCTGGGGCAGACCCCACCGGCACCGCCGCCTACAGGGTCGCAAGAAGGCCCACCAGAACCGTGATCACGGCTCTGAGCTGGTGGGCGACGGACGAGTCGACCTGTACGCCGGATTGTGATCACCGCAGCCTCACTGACCAGGGACGGAGCCCAGCGACAGCCGTTGCAGGCCGCCGCCAGGCCGTCGAGGCGTCCTGAGCGGGCACCATGAGCAAGCCGACAAGCTCCAGAGCTACGACTCGCACATCTCAGAGATCAAATACGACTTCGGGTGGCCGACGTTCCCCCGGAGCACTCTCGCCGAAGACGCGTAGGGCCACCCCCGCCCGCTCAGCGTCGTTTGCAAAGAATTGGTGACCTTTCTCAACCAAACTCAATTGAGCCGCCCAATTGTCAAAATCAGTCGATCCAATGCCCCTTCTTACCGCGCGGGAGGGATTCGGTGGAAGGTCATGCGAAATTAAGTGACTACGAACCCTCGCAGGCTCCTGGCGCGAGTAGAAGCGCGAAAGCCCCCACCATCCATTGAAGTGAACATGCAACAACCTGAAACCACCCGAGCGCATGAGCTGCATGTCTTTAGTTGGACTCGCAGCACACCACTCGCGTAGATTCTTATTATAGTGAGGCACAAAGTGGGAGATTAAAGCATGCTCTGCAAGATCTATGGCAGGCCCAAGCACTCGCGTTGTTTCAAGCTCGACGTAACGACCATAGAATCCTCCAAACAGGATGGGGCCGTCATCGTTGTCGTTGATATGGTCCATAGAACTCAACGTGGCATACTCCACCTCGAGCGGAGTCAGGAAGACGTCGAATCCGCTTGAAAGATGGTCCTCATAGATTCTTGACAGAGTCTCGTGCTTCCGAGTCCGCTCCCATACGTTGCTTGAGCCATCCTGGCCATACGCCTTCCCAACGTACATCACTTCCTGGCCCGCAATCTCTTCGGCCGCATTAGTGAAAAAGCTAGCGAAGGACCAGGCGTCACCATGAATCAAGCCCCGACTACCACGCAGGGAGAAATAACTACCGTCCGCATAGAGTCGAAAGTCGGATATTGGCTCACCTTCGGGCGCGGGGATCACAATTTTTTGACGCCAAATATCGCCGGATCCTTCCCGGCGACCATAGGCGTCCACCCTGACACCATACGGCTTCCAAACAAGGCTAGCCGCGTCAAGGCGCAATTGAGGGCGGCGCGAAATCAGATACAGATGGGAGTTCCTTAACGCCCCAGCCATATCATCGGAGTCAAATCTCCGCTGATATACATGCACCGGCCGCACCCCGATAGTGATCGTTCCCGCCACACCTGCCACTGTAGGCCGATTCCTCTACGATGGACAGGGACCCCGGGGGTCATTGCCGAGAACTAGGCTTCCGATCTCCAAAAAGACCATCGATCGCGTTGCGCGTCCGCTCCTCACTTGCGGGCATCAGATGGGTGTAGACCCTGAGCGTGAAGCCGGGGTCGGAGTGCCCGAGGTACGAGGCGAGAGCCTTGATGCTCTCCCCCGCGTCGAGCAGCGCCGAGGCGTAGAAGTGCCGCAGCGCGTGCATCCCGGTTGCTCGGGTCGGGACGATGCCGGCCGCCGCCACCGCTGGTCGCCAGCTCTTGCCGTCGAAGGTTGCCCGCTTGATCGCACCTCGCCGGGTGGTGGTGAAGATCAGCGGCACCGTCACCCGCTCATCACTAAACGGGTCCTCCCACGGCAGGGTGATCGAAAGAGGGTCGTACTTCTTGGCGTGGTCCTTGAGTGACTGGGCCACTGAGTCGGGCAGCGGTACGCGGCGGTCCCGGTCGTTCTTGGGCAGGCCGAAGACCAACCGGGAGCGGACCACCTTGACTTGCCGGACGATGTGCACCCAGCCCGAAGCGAGGTCGACGTCATCGACGCCCAGGCCGAAGATCTCGCCCTGCCGCATCCCACAGCCGGCCCCCAGGTCGACCATCGGACGGTATCGCTCAGCGAGGCCACCGCGGATTGCCGAAACCTCGTCGGCCCGCCAGGGAACGACGCGACGTTGCACCGGTCGAGGCGGTTTGACCGACGCCGCCGAGCAAGGGTTCTTGGCGATCCGCTCGTCGTCGACCGCCGCGCCGAGGATGGTCCGCAGGTGGGCAAACACCACAGCCGGGTCGCCGGGGCCAGCTTGCCGACCATCCCGGCGTCCCACTCCCGGATATGACCCGGCTTGATCGCGGCCAGTTGCCGAGCGCCGAAGAACGGCACCAGGTGCTTGCGTACCCGGAACTCGGTGCTCTCCCGGGTCGACTCGTCGAAGGCACGGGTCCGCAACCAGTTCTCCGCGTACTCAGCGAAGGTGATCCGACCGGCGGACGGGTCGACGTAGGAGCCCCGGAGTTTGTCCGTCTCGGTGGAGACGAGGAAGGCGTCAGCGTCGCGCTTGGCCCGGTCGGGGAAGGACAGGCTACGTTCACGCCCGTCCGGGCCGATGTACCGCACCCGGTAGCGCATCCCCTTGCCGAACAGATTCGACTTGATCCGCTCCTTCCGGCCGCCGGGGTGCCGGATCACCTTGTACCAACGATCCTCCACGTGCCCCATCAGGCCGCCGCCTGTGCCCGTACCCAGGCCCGGACCGTCTCCGGTTCGTACCGCAGGTGTCGGCCGACCCGGGCCGCCGGCGGACCGTACTTGACCTTGCGCCAGCGGTACAGCGTTTCCTGCGGCACCCGCAGGTAGGCCGCCACCTCCCGCACCGTCCAGAGCCCATCGTTCACCACCGTCACAGCCCCTCCCCCGACGTGCCGCCCGTTTCCATTGCTGATCCGTCGTTGGGGAGTTGCGCGGCTCGGTCCTTGGCGGCGAGCAGTTCGGAGCGCCAGCGGGCACGTTCGCTGATTGACCGCAGCAGTCGATGAGCCATGGCCGGTACGTCAGGGTCATCGGGCCGGGCGAGTTCCCAGGCGTGCCGGACCGGCTCGACGGTGGCGCCCTGGTCGTCGACCCCATCAAGGCCGACCGTGACACCGAGCAGCGACCGCACCCAGGCCCGCACGTCGTGCTTGTGGTCGCTGAGCGTCTTGCCGGACCAGTCCCGCGAGATGAGGATGCGCCGGCCGCCGATGCCGAGGGTGTCCCGCTGGTGGACCTTGCCCCTACAGCGGCCGGGCTTGAGCTTGGCGTGTGCCTTCTTCGGTTGGACGCCGTAGAGCAGCCAGTTGGCGCACCGGTCGGTGCAGGGCGTGACGCGCAGTTCCCGCCATAGCCGGTCGAGGTGTTTGCGTTGCCGGTCGGTGGTGGCCTTGTGCACGTCGCCGGTGTGCTTGGTGATGTACTTCGTGACGTACCGGATGGTCCGTTCCGCGTCGGTGGTGCCGGGCATGACGCCCCGCGCGTCGACCTGGGTACCGAAGCGCACGACGTGCACCGGTTCCGCGTGCGGATTGTCGTCGATGGCGTCGAGGGCTTCCGTCCAGGTGGTCAGCGGCTGGTGGGTGTCCGGGTCGACCCAAGCCGCCACCCGCTCGTCCCACACCGGGGGCCGGTCGGCGGTGTACCGCTGGACGTCAACTGCCGGCCACCACACCTGGTGGTAGGTGGCAGCGGCGACGGTGCGCAGGGTGTCTCGGGGGATGGTGCCCCGGATGGCGAAGTGGGCGTGTGGGGCGAGACGGCGTTGCGGCTCGACGCAGCCGGCGTACTGGACGTTCCAGCCCTCACAGCGGCGCAGGTTCTGCCAGAACCGGTCCAGTAGGCGGGGGAAGTGGACGGCGTCCCAGGCGGCGCGACGGTAGTCGTACCGGTCGGGGTTGACCGGGGTGCCGTCGGGGCGCACCGGGCCGTAGGAGTCGAGGGTGAGCGTCAGCCACATCGACGGCCGGTAGATGGTGCCGTCCGCAGCGGTGTACGTCCTGCCGACCGTGCGCCGCTCGACCTTTCGGCGTGGCAGCTCGGGGGCATCCTGCCGCCGCCGGGTCGAGCGCTTACGACGTGGGCCGGTGTCGTCGTCGCCCTGGTCGTCGTCGCCGGTTGCGTGCGGTGGGGCGACCCGACCCCGGAGCCCTTCGGCCGTAATCGCCTCTTCTACCTCGCGGATAGCGTCGTCGAGGTCTTCGACCTGGTCCCACTGGCACGCCCGGGATGCCTCGTCACGGGAGAACTCCAGATGCCCGCGCAGCAGGATCAGCGCCTTCTGTTCCTCGGTCGCCGGTTCCGGCGGCGGCAACGGCTCGTCATCGCGGTGCCAGCCCTCCCGGATCTGGGCCTGCCGCAGCCGCCGGTTCTTCTTGGCGCACGGGGCGCACTTGTCTTCCCGGGTGGCCCCGCAGGGCAGGTCGATGACTTCGGTCAGGCCGGTGTCGAGATCGGTACGGCGCATGGCGAGGGGGCGCACGCAGACGCCGTACTCGGCGGCGATCTCCTTGAGTACGTCGACCGAGCGGGGTAGCGCCATGCGGGCCGCCCGCGACCCCGGCCGAGGAGGCGCAGCCGGGGTCGGGGCGGCGGATTCGAGGCCCGGCAGGGTGGGGGCGGTCATCGGATGATCCCGACGACGTGCGGCCGGTTCGAGGGGACGACACGCGGAGGCAGGACGGCTGCCGGGGCAGAGATGGCAGCCGGAGCCGGGACAGCCGGCGGCACCGGGCCGGCCGGGCGCTCGGGTTCCGGGTCGGTGGTGGCCTGCTCGGGCACTTCGTACCAGTCGCCCGGGGGTTGGTCCGGTGCGG
Organism: Micromonospora sp. NPDC048894; assembly: GCF_040649765.1. NCBI lineage: Bacteria > Bacillati > Actinomycetota > Actinomycetes > Micromonosporales > Micromonosporaceae > Micromonospora > Micromonospora sp. NPDC048894. Next base: position 179,806 of record NZ_JBEZFY010000006.1, read on the forward strand.
CAGCCGGCGGGGTGGCGGGGGCGTTGGACAGGACGACCTTGACCAGGGCGAGGAACGCCAGCGACGGCACGGCCGCCACGGTCCAGCCCCACACCGACGGTTCCGCTTCTGCCACTTGGGCGGCGAGGGACAGCAGTGCGAACGCGACCAGGAGCGAGCCGACCAGGCCGACGGGCCGACCGGTACGGCGGCGGGCGCGCAGCTCCAGGCCGAGGTAGATCGCCATCAGCTCGACGGCTACGGCGTTGGCCCAGCCGATCCAGTCGGGTTGGCCGTGGGTGACGGACAGGTCGTGGACGTGGGTGAAGGCGGCTGCGCCGGCCATGGTGCCGATGGCGAGCAGGATGACCAGGCGTACGGCGGTTTCGGTGCGTGCGGTCATCGCCACTCCTGCATCGGCTTCTCGCGGATGGTGAGGTCGATGCGGATGCGCCGGTCGGCCATGTCGGGGCGGCGGTTGACCATGTGCGCGAGGCCGTGCAGGGCGGCGGCGGTCTGGTCGGCGGGGCCGACGAGCCGGATGCGCAGCGGACGCCGGAACCGGTTGATGACGCGGGCAAGGGTGGTCATGGCGGTTACCTCCGGGCCGGTCGGATGTCGGTGCGGATGTAGTCGGGTGGGGTGCCGAGCGTGGCGACGGCTTCGGAGAGGCAGCGCCACAGCGCCCACGCCTCATCGGGGGTCAGGGACATCCGCCGCCGGCCCGCCCCGACCGCGAGATAGACGGGGTACGGGTCGGGTCGGTCGGGGTCGACGCGGACGGACACGGCGGTGACCGGTTCGGGGGTACGCAGCCGGTAGAAGCGTCGGCCGTCGGTCGGGCCGGTCATCGGGGTTCGCCCTGGTCGGCGTCGAGGATGGTGCGCAGCGCGTCGGGGAGCAGTGGCCCGCGTCGGGGCCGGGGCAGCGCCGGCCGGGCCGGTTCCGGGGTGGACTCGCGGCCGACCTGGGCGAGGATGTCCGCCGCGTCGGCCGGAGCCGGGTATCGCTGGGCCAGGTCGCGGATGTCGTCGTCGGTGACGTAGGAGAACCGCACCCGCATCGGCTCCGGGGTGCCGTCCAGGATCACGTACCCCACGCCCTTGGCCCATCGGGGCATCTGGTCGGCGAGGGCGCCACGGTTGCGGGCACCGTCACCCAACACGAGATCAACCTGAGCAGCTTCGGTCAGGCCGAGGGCGATGCGGGTCGGGAACAGGTCCCGGAACGGCAACACCTCCTTACGCGGGTCCTGCAACGCCGCCACCACCAGCACGCCGACCCCGGCACCCTGCGACAGCAGCAACCCCAGCGAGCCAGCAATGCGCTTACGCAGGTCGACGTCTTGCAGGTACGCGGTCAGTGCGGCCATCTCGTCGATGACGACCGCGACCAGGGGGTCAGCTTCGGTCGGCGTGTGAACCCGCACGGTGCCGGCGAGTCGGGTCTGACGCTCCCGCATCACGGTCACGGCCTCGTCGAGGAGATCGGCCATGGCCTCGAACGACTTGCAGGCGAACCGGGCGAACAGCGGCCGACCCATGGCGAACTCCATCCCGCCCTTGGGGTCGATCACCCACAGCCGCACCAGGCCCGACGTGATGCCACCGGCCAGCGACCGCACCAGCGACCACAGCACCGAGCCCTTCCCGGAGCGGGTGGCCCCACCGATCAGCACATGGGTGGCGAGCAGGTGCAGCGACCAGGTCCCCAGGTCCTCCCGCCGCGCCAACGGCAACGCCGTGAAGTCAGGGACAGCCGGGGTGTCGAACGGCGGCACCACCGGCCGCAGCGCATCGGTGCGAACGAGGACCAGGTACACCAGCGTCGGCCGGTCCCGGAACCGCAGCCGATCCGCCCAGCCGAGCGGCAGCGCCCAGTAGCCGGTACGGGTCGGCGGGGTGTCGGGCCGCTCGGAGTAGACCCGGGCGTGCCGCCGACCGAAGGCGTACGCAAGATTCGCGGTGACCTGTTGGAAGTCGGCCGGAGTCTGCCCCCGGACCATGCGCACGGTCAGCACATCCAGGGCCTGATCCGAGCGCACCCGCAGCAACTGCGGCAGAACCGGCAGATGGTCATACGTCGCGGCCAGGCCGCACAGGGTCATCGCCTCGTCCCAGGCCCGCCGATAGACGAAGACCTGACGGAACCGGCCGAGCAACGGCCCGGCGCACCACCGCCACCAGGACGCCTCATCACGCCACCGCCACAACGCCGACACCGCCGACGCCAGCACCAGCGGCACCACCACACCCGGCCAACCGTGTTCGACGTAGAGGACGACGGCGGTCACGACCAGGCCCACGGCGACCGGGTGACGCAGGCACCACCAGCAGAACCGGGCCGCCCAACGCAGCACCAGGCCGAGCACGACCAGCCACATCGGCAGGACGAACCGCTTCGGCCGGACCACCATCAGATCCCCGGCGGTCACCATCACCACCCCGCCACGAGCCCGGCGGATCATCGCCCACCCCGCAGCGACACGAACCGGCCCGACGCATCCCGGACCGGAGGAAACGGAAGAACGAGCTGCCCGACACACCCGCCACACCGACCATCGGCACCGGTGGCCGGATCGAACCGGGACTGACACACCTCGCACCGAGGCGAAGCCGGAGCAGCCGAACGCCTACGCTTGGACACGTCACTACCTCTCTCGACAGAGCAGGGGAAAGAGACACCAAGGGGGCGGGGCTGCCGTCCGCCAAGACCAGACAGCCCCGCCCCCAACCTTCAGCGGCTACGCCGCCGCCTTCTTCGCCACACCCGCCGGAGCACGCATCCCGGTCGCCCGCAGCGAGTACGCCATCCGGTTGTTGTTGGTCACGTACGGCGTCACCGTCATGCCCTCGAACTCCACCGCCTCGAACGGCGCACCCGTCGGCGGCACCGGCTGGTAGTCGGCGGAGATCTTGACCGTCGTCTCCCGGGAACGCTTCCCAAGCTCCGGGTCCAGGTCCATCACCCGCACCTGCCACACCCGCTGACCGGTCAACTTGTCCTTCGCCGGGCTACGCCGCCCGGTCTTCTCGTCGTAATCCTCGACCTCACCCAGCGACTCGGGGACCAGGGCGCACCCCGCCGGGAAGACGTCCTCACAACGCACGGCGAACCTCGTACCGCCACGCAGAGCCATCGCTCAACCTCCAAGTCGTTGACATGTCTGCCAAGTGGAGACTCCAAGGTAGACCCCACTTGGCAGACAAGTCAACAACCCTGGATGGCACCGCACCCCCGCCTTCGGGCACCCAGCAGCGCGTACCTCAGGGGCGAAGCCTTGAATACAAAGTGGCCACCCCCCAGGGGTGGCCACTGCTCTTTCCGCCGGAAGATCCGCACGCGAGGAACCTTCGGCAAGTTATCAACGCGGCAAGGGCGTGATGTTGAAGCCCTCTACAAGGCCACAGGCATGCATCACAAACATGGCCACTAGTCGGCTAGCTATCATCCCGCTTCTTGCGAAGGTATTCCGCCACCACCTTGGTAATAATGGCCGAGGCGGCAAGAGCGACACCAATCGCAGGGACCGCAGCCACTCCGGCCGCCACAGCTATAGAAGCCACTGCGCTGCCAACAGTTGCAGCCGCACCTGCGGCCGCAGCCACCTTTTCGGATTGAGAGTGACCTTCGAAATTGTCAGAGTCATTCCTATTGCCGGTCATAAACTGCCACCCCTGCCCAAACGGCGCTCAAGAGAACGAGCACTCCAAAGGCATTAGCCACTAGGACCCACCCAAGCCCCCACCAGCCCCAAGGCTTAATTTCAGCATTAGGCCCGTAGGCAAATATTCTCAGGAAAAAGGGGAGGCCGCTGCAGCCGAAGAATATTGCAACGAAACATAGGAAGAGTTGCAGCTGAGGAATCTGCTTGCCCTGACTCGCTGACACGACTATAGATCCAGAGAGTGCAAGCGCTGCCGCAATCACCCAATCGGACCAGAAGAGGGCATCGTCTCGACTCAAGCCGTGGTTTTTTCCTGCATAATTGGTTCGACTGAGACCCTTCATTACAAGCTGGAGCGCTGCGGTGCCCAGTGCCATAACGACAGTGGTAACGACTTCTCGCAGCCTAATCACCTCCTTCTCAACAACTTCGCGGCACGCTTCGACAGCCTGCATCCATCTTCGGATTCCAGGCCAAGATCGCAGCCGGCCACTTGCTGAGCCTTGCATCGATAGTGGGCGAGTCGCAACCTAAGGGCAACCAGACAACGCAATTGTCAGAAATTTGACAACATCTCGCGTTGCATCTCATGGTCACGGATTGATCGCAGGAGCGAACAGGCGAGGTCCCTGCTGTGTGGTCCAGCCAGAGCTAGTCGACCTGAATTTCGGTGCGGGAGTGCAACGTTTTGGCGAATAGATGGACGTTTCCAGGTCGCGGAACAGTCCAATGACAGTCTTTGTGCGCGGCCCAGGGCATCACGCGGGCCGCGAGAGTTGAACCAGTGCCGGTGGCTGGGTAAAAGAGACACAGAGGTATACGTATGGGATACCGGGACAGAGCTATGCCTTTGCGCCGCCGCCACCGAAGTTGGGGATCATCGAGGTCAGGGCGTTGGCTCTGGCCTCGATGATCTTCATGCGCGCTTGGTATTCGGCGGGTTCGCGGTGTGCAGCTTGGCTGGTGACCTGTCCGGGCCACTTCCGGTACAGCAGGCCATACTCACGGGTGAAGTAGCCGGCGGTAACGGCGTTGGCCGCCAGGAGTAGGCCGGTGTCTTCGGAGGCGGGTAGGGCCATCCAACCACCCAGGGCGAAGACGAGGTCCCGGCGTAGGCACAGGGTCGCCGGGTGTACGGATGCCCGGTAGTCGTTGGCCTGCCAGAACGCCAGGACCGCGCCCCGGTCGATGACCCCGCCGGCCGGGTCTTTGTCCCATCCGGCGGTCGACCCGTCGGGGAGCAGGTCGAGTACCCGCGAGGTGGTCCACCCGATCTGTGGGTGCGCGTCGAACGCGGCGATGTCCCGCCCCAGCGCACCGGGGGTCAACTGGTCGTCAGCGTCCAGAACCTTGATGAGATCCCCGTCAACCCGGGACAGCGCAAGGGTCCGAGCAACACCCGGGCCACCGGGACGACCGGTGCCGAGGCTGATCCGTGGGTCGTCGGGCAGGACGTCGGCCAGGGCTCCGGTCTGTCCGTCTTCCTGGACGAGCCATTGCCAGTCCCACCCCGGCGGCATCTCCTGCTTGGCCAGCGACGCGTACGCGCCAGCCAGGTATTCGATGCTGGGCGCGTGGACCGGGGTGATGACCGAGACGAGCTGCGTCAAGTTTTCCACCGCTGGAGTTTGTGGGAGTAGACGAGCTCGGTCCGGTCCCCCGGCATCACCACGTCCGCCACCTCGACCACCCGGCCGGTGGTGTCGACGGAGGTCTTCCGCACGGTGAGCACGGAGACGCCCGGGTCGATGTCCAACAGCTCGGCCTCATCCGGCGACGGGGGCCGGGCGCGGATCTCGTCGTCGATGCGGTCCAGCTCGATGCCGAGGGTGTAGAGCTGGTGTTGCGTGCCGCCGGGCCAGGGTTCCTTGCCGGCGTCGAGAAGGTCCGGGTTCGCGGCGACCAGGTCATACGGGAGGTAGGAGTACGACACGGTCAGCGGCGCGTTCTCGTGCCGCGACGACGTCCAGTAGACCCGGCGCAGCAGCGACGCACCCGGCTCCACCTGGAGGGCCGCCGCCATCTCCTCATTGGCGTCGACACGGGTGTACTCGGCGTGGAACTTGAGGTCGTCGACGGTCAGGCCGGTGTCGTGCTCGGTCGCGCCGGTCTTCAACCGTTCGTCCTCGTCGAGCAGGACCCGGTCCTTCTCCCACTGGTACCGCTCGGTGTTGCGGCGGCGTACCCGCTGGCGGGGTGCCCGCACGTAGGTGCCGCGTCCCTGCTCTGCGCGGACCAGGCCCCATTCGCGGAGCTGCCGGATGGCGTTGCGGACGCTCGTGCGGGACAGCCCGGACGACTCGGCCAGCTCGGTTTCGCTGGGCATCAGCGTGCCGGGGGCAAGCTCCCCGCTCATGATCTTCACCCGCAACTCTTCCGCGAGTTGCAGGTAGCGAGGGCGCCAGTCCCGGCCATGCACACCGGTCACCGTACCCCCTAGACGTTCCAACGTCTGCCAGGTGGTCCCCCCAGCCGGCCGCTCCGGAACCACCGGCACCACCACCGCCCCTGCTCGCGGGAGCTGCCCACGACGGCCACCAGGAGTACGTGCCGCAGCGCCCCGCCGGCCGTTGGTGTTCACCGTGCTTCTCCCGTCCGCCCGTGTCGCCCGGCCTGTGTATGCATGGCTTGTCGGGCGTGGGTCAGTTCCTCGATGAGCCGGTCGACGTGGGTGAGCGTCAGGAGCACGGTTTGCGTGGTGCCGTAGTGGGTCGCGTCGAGCTTGATCGCCGGGTCGCGGCGGGTGAACCGGTCGATGAGCAGTTGCAGACTCACCCACCCGGTCCCCTCCCGGCCGATCGTGGCCAGGTACCCCCGGTGCATCGGATCGTTCGGCCCGCAGCCCCGACACCACGGCGGACACACCACCGGCCGAGGCGACGCCGGCAGCCGTCGGTTCATCGGGAAGCCGTCACTCATCGCCGGCCCCCTGCCCGCCGGCCCGCGCCAGCAACCCGCGCAACTGCGCCACCAACTCGGCCGCCTCCGACAGCGACAACTCCGCCCAGGCGTTCCCCGCCCGACACGACGCGTGCACGCACACCAGCGGAGCACCGGGAGCCTCGGCGCTGATCAGGTACGTGACGACGAGCCCACTCGCCCGCTTCTCACCGACCCGGAGCATGTGGCCGCGATGACGACGGGCCATGTGCGCCATCACCGGCGGCACCAGATAGCCGCACCGCTCCGGAGTGCACCAGTCCGGGTGACTCGTGACCGGGGCCGGCTTGCTCGGGCGGGTCATCGTGTCCACCGCCCGCCGTGCCCCCGGTGCGCCTGAGCCACCGTCATCAACGGCGCATACCGCAGCACGGGCAGTTCCCGAGTGACACCGACCGACCACCACGGCGCAGGGACCACCGACCCACCGGACGACGCCGACGGCGTATCGCTCCTGGTGGTCGGGATCGGTGTACATCGGCGGGGCCACCAGGACGACAACCAACCGCGTCGACGATGAGAGCCGGACATCGCACCTCCACAGGTAGACGAGGAACCGGCGGCCGACCACGAGCACGTCTGTGGCCGGCCGCCGGCCCGGATGAAGGCACGGCGCACCGTCCGACGCCGGACGGGTCGGGTATCGCCGAGCCAACTTGTCTACGCGGCTACCGCAACCGGTCCCCAGGGACGCCGCGCATAGGTGCGACCAGGGCCGACACCGCGACCACTCCTGACACGAGCCGTCACCCCGGCCGCACACCAGGAAACGTATCTACAAGTGGACGAGTTGTCTAGACGTCGAAACACGTCGCTTGCTTGGCACTTGGTACAACAAGTGCCAGGTACGGTGAACAGGTGCCCACCCCGCACTACGGCCAACCCCGCTACCGCACCATCGCCGACGAGCTCAGAAAGCGCATCGAGAGTGGTGCCATCCCGCCCGGAGCCCTCTTGCCGACCGAGAGTGCACTTACCGCTGAGTTCCGGGCAGCGCGCGGCACAGTTCGTCAGGCTATAGCCGCATTGCGCGAGGTTGACTTGGTGGTCACCGATCACGGGCGCGGGACATACGCCGCACCCCACCGAAACGCGCCAGAGCGGGACGGGTGTTTTGAGACGGAAACGGAACAGCGCCAGGTTTTTGCGGACGCAGAACTAGCAGCTCTTTTCGCTGTCGATGTGGGCACGGCACTCTTGGAACACCAAAGCCTCACTCGAACAAACGGAGTCGTCGGAACAGTCGTCAGAACCTACCGACTGCTCCAGGAGAAGAGCTAGAGCAGTTCACGCACGCTGGCTCTAGGATCGCGGGGATTCGTCGATGGGTCGCGATCTGGGGGTGAATGCCTGAGCCGCCCCGCCTGCCATCGACCCAAGCAAGTCGAGCAGACCACCGCCCAATCCACCAACGCTCGTGGGAGCCGTCAAAGTCCGATTGACGTGGTGGCCGGGCAGCTGCCAGATCCCCAGGAGGGCGGGCCGATGACAGCCGGGTCAGCAACGATCAAGTTCTATGTTTCATCATGGCCCAACTGTCGCAGCACTTGGCGGAGCTCATAGATAACACTTTGCACCATGGCCGCCATGAGGCCATCCACAAAAAGGTCGACTCGGGTTTCCGCGCCTGTCCCGACTGAGGGATAGACATCCTCGAACCTTAATGAAACGTCAGGCAGGTTCGAAAACCTGCTGCTACGATACTCGCCTGTGCGGCCGACAAGAATGAACGTAAAGCGAGAATCTAAGCGTTTAGCGTAACCCACCCCAAACGCCACCGATAGTGACACCTCGGCAGGTCTTTGCAGGTGGAGATCGACTTCTCGACTGAATACCTCATTGAAGTCGTCGGGGAACCCAAGGAAGCTTGGAATCGTCTCACCCTGAAAACGAGGGGACTCCATTTCGGCTTTCAGCCCAGCATCGCTAGGCAGGCTTCGCAGCCTTTGCCGCACCTCACTCTCAACGTACCTACCCAGCTCGATTCCCACCTTGCGGGCGCTGCCAATTGTCAACGTCGAGCGGGCAGCAACAAGAGATTGCAGCTGAACTATACTCGCAGCGAATGGCAGCGTCTGTGCACCGGTAGCCTCTTGCTGAGCGCGACCAAGGGTGTCTATCATTCGGTCCACAATATACGAAACGAACAGCCGGGTGTCACCTTTGTCTGCAGCCTCAAGAGCCTGAAAATACGCCTGCTTGCGATCCCCATAAACTATCAGCGGAAGCCCGCAAAGCTGATAACAATAGACAGAGCTAAGCGCTCTACACACCCTGCCATTACCATCAACGAATGGATGAATCTTCGCTACGGAATGGTGCACGTACGCCGCCCTGATTAGCTCATGGGCCGATGTGAATTCAACGGTCTGCATCTGCTCAATGAGACGACGCATCTCCGGACTGGTATCAATCGGAGGTGCGTATTCGGCATAGCTACCGTCCCTTAAATAGCGGAAGTTCGACGTGGTCTTGTATTCACCCTTTGGGAGGGGGCGATCAATCTGCCTCTGCTCCCCATTAAGGAGTGCGGTCGCCTTGTAGGTATCCTGCGCGCGACACAGAATGGCGTGCAGCTCCCGGATATCCGCCTCCGTGATCGGCGTATCCGTGTCAGCCCACTTACGAACCGCCTGGTAGGCACCAATCTGGGAATCAAACAGGCCAATTCCTCGCGGCGGGAGAGCTGATTCCCATCCTTCCGACTCCTCGGCAATCGTACGTGTAGCCCCTGGAGCGAGTTCGTAGAGGCCCTCAACCGCGCCGGTTTCTGCCGCCGCCTCACGGTCTAGCTTTCTTTGAGTCCCATGCAATATCTGTGGTGGCCAAAGTGCAGCTCGGCTCACGAAGTCATCATAGGCCGCCTCCCAGTCCGTCAAGTCGAAATGAGGACTAGACCAATCCGCGAAGTCGACGATGGGCTGGTAAGGGGCATCTAAGCTGTCAGCAGGAAGCCGCTGCTGAGGAAGTTGATGGATCGCGCCGGCCGGGGCGCTGCCCTCGTCAGTCATACCTCCATCCTTCCAGGTCTTTACATACCTAGCGTGACCCGCCGACACCTGGCTATTGTGAGGATTCCTCTCGTTCTCTGCTGTTGCGCGGAACCAGGCAAGGGCCATGACGTCGTAGGTGCCCGGACAGCAACGGTGCCGTCTGGCAGCAGATTGATGAGCCCTGGCGTGGGTGGCCTTCCGAGCGTTCAGCCCCGGCGCACAGAGCTTTGTAAGCGATTTATCGCTTCTGCGTACCCGCTACCACGCACCCTGCACTGCTGCTGAATTGTTCTGTTTTGGATCAAGGCACCGCGCTCCGCGCGGTGCGGGGCGGCAAGCCCGGCCGGCGGCAAGCCGCCCCGGACGCCTACGGCACCGGGGCGGTAAGCCGCCGACAGCCGCCGGGACACCGCCCCACCAACCAGAGGGACCAGGTTCAGCGAGGCCGTGACGGAAGCCGGCGGGTCGGCCTGGTCGCGTGGTCGGGGCTTCCGGCTGCCGCACCAGTCCAACCCCGGGACTGGCTTGCCACCGGGTATCCGGGTCACGCCAGCAGCTCGACCGCCAGGACGTACCCAGCCCCATCCCGCAGGCCCTCCGCCGTCGACGAGGACCAGGCCGCCACCGAGCCCTCAGCAGGCCACCGCAGAACGGGTCCAACTGATCCGAGAGTCAAGGATTCCTGGGCCGTCTCTGGGCCGTCTGGGCCGTCACCGGGCCGTCAAATGCCACCTAACGATGACCAAGGACGACCATCGACGCCCGAACATAGAACCAGCTCAGAGCCTTGATCACGGCTCTGAGCTGGTGGGCGACGGACGAGTCGACCTGTACGCCGGATTCTGTGCGCGGCGCGTACCCCTTGCGGGGCCCGCACCGGCGGCGGCCATCCATCTCGGCCTACCGTCGCCGGCAGGCTCCTGCGGCCTACCCGCAGACATCGGGCGGGCAGCCCTCAAGCGTCTGCGCCGGGTCGTCAGCTTGCGGTGACGGCCCTTGCTTGGCCTTGCTCCGGGTGGGGTTTACCTAGCCACCCCGGTCACCCGGGGTGCTGGTGGGCTCTTACCCCACCGTTTCACCCTTACCGTCCCCGAGTGGGGTCGGCGGTCTGTTTTCTGTGGCACTGTCCCGCGGGTCGCCCCGGGTTGCCGTTAACAACCACCCTGCCCTGTGGAGTCCGGACGTTCCTCGGCGGCGGGCCGCAGCCCGCCGACGCGACCGCCCGGTCGACTCGTCCGTCGCGTCCCCATCCTAACGGCGCGGCGTCCCGCGCCCATCTCACCCCGGGCCGGGCCGTAACAAACCCGAAAATGGTACGCGGTCGACGCGGTGGAGGGGCTCTGATCAGGGCGTACTAGCCTCTGGGCACCATGGACCTCTCCGATGCCGTACTGCTGATCATCGCCGGTCTCGCCGCGGGCACGGTGAACGCGGCGGCCGGCGGTGGTTCCCTGATCACCTTTCCGGCGATGATCGCGGTGGGCATTCCGCCCGTGGCGGCGAACGTCAGCAACTCGGTGTCGGTCTTTCCCGGTTATGCGGCGAGTGTGGCGGGCAGCCGGATGGATCTGCCGCACCGGCGGACGCTGTGGCCGTTGCTGCCGACGGCGGTGCTCGGCACGGGGGTCGGCTGTCTGCTCCTACTGGCCACCCCGGCGCGGGCGTTCGACCTGGTGGTGCCGTTCCTGGTGCTCGGGGCCACGGCGGTGTTGGCGTTCCAGGGGCCGCTGCGCCGGCTGGTCGGTCATCCGGCCGAGTTGGGCCCGCGCCGCCGTACCCTCACGGTGCAGGCGATGGTCGCGGTCGGCACGGTGTACGGCGGCTATTTCGGCGCGGCGCTCGGGGTGATGTTGGTGGCCGGCCTGGCCCTGGTGCTCGATGCGACGCTGGCCCGGGTGTCGGCGGTGAAGAACCTGCTGTCGGCCGTGGTGGGGTTGACCACGCTCGTGGTGTTCGCCCTGTTCGGGCCGGTCAACTGGGCGGCGGTCGCGGTGGTCGCGCCGGCCACGATGCTCGGCGGGTACGTGGGGGCGCGGGTGACCCGCCGGTTGCCGCCGGTGGTGCTCCGGACGCTGATCGTCTGCTTCGGTACGGCGATCGGTCTCTACCTGCTCTGGCGGGCGCTGGGCTGAGCAGCCCCGGGGCCGTTCAGTAGGCCTCCCCGACGGGTTCGTGCTCGGCCTGCCGGGCGGCCCGGTTCCAGTGGGACCAGCGCAGCCGTTCGCCGTAGCCGGCGGCCATCAGGTGGGCGAAGGTCAGGTAGACGAGCAGGCCGACGGCGAGCACCCCGGCGCCGACCCAGAACGGCAGCGTCAGGCTGTGCTCGGCGAGCTTGCCGGCCAGGATCGGCGCGGGTGCGGCGGCACCCCAGCGGACCAGGTTGAACGCGCCGGTGGCGACCCGGCGGTCGGCGGAGCCGAGGCCGAGGGCCAGGTCGGTGAGGTTGGCGTTGGCCAGGCCCATGCACAGGCCGGCGACGACGAGCACCACGAGCGACTCGGCGGTGCCGGCCGAGGTGGCGAAGAGGACCATGCAGGCCAGCAGGCCCACGAGGGCCACCCCGACGGTCTGCACCGCGCCGATCCGGTGGGCGAGCCGGTGGCCGATGAGCAGGATGCCGGCGGCCAGGCCGAGGCCCCAGCCGGTGAAGGCGAGGCCGAGGGGAATGACGTCGAGGCCGAGGAAGAGCGGCGTGTAGCCGAGCACCACGAAGAAGACGAAGTTGTAGGCGGCGGTGACCACGCAGAGGATGAGGAACGCCGGCCGGCGGTAGGTGGCGAAGATCTGCCCCAGTCGTACGGGCGGCTGCCGGTTGGTCGGCTCACGGAGCTTGCGGGCGGCGACCAGCAGGGCGAACACCATGAACATGCCGCAGACGAAGAACGGCAGTCGCCAGCTGATCTCGCCGAGTAGGCCGCCGATCAGCGGGCCGACGGCGAAGCCGAGGCCGAGTGCGGTCTCGAAGAGGCCGACCACCCATTCCCGGTCGTTGGCGAGGTTGACCAGGACCACCATGGCGGTGGCGAAGAACATCGCGTTGCCCAGCCCCCAGACGCCGCGCAGCACCGACAGTTGCACGATGTCGTTGCTGAACGAGGCGGCGATGGCGGCCAGCCCGACCACCGAGACGCCGGTGACGAGCACCGGTTTGAAGCCGAAGCGTCCGCTGGCCAGGGTCGCCGGGATCATCCCGACCGCCATCACCGCGATGTACGCCGTGAAGAGCAGCTCGACCTGCCAGGCGGTGACCCCGATCGCGGTGCCGATGGCGGGCAGGATGGGGTCCACCACGGCGATACCGGCGATGGCGAGGAAGGCCACCAGCGTGGTGGCGTAGATGGCACTGCGGTGGGGCTCGGTTCGCCGGTCCACTCCGCCTCCTGTCGGGCCGAAGCCACAGATAGCTGTATCATACAGTTAATTCTGTTGTATCATACAGCTATGAGCGACGACCAGGCGAAGCGAACGGAGTCGGACGAGGCCACCCTCGGCCGGATCGAGACCGAGGTCGCCCTGTTGATGCGGCTGGGCGAGGCCACCCGCCGGGCCACCGGCAGCGCCGAGCACCGGGTCCTCGACCGGGCGGCGTACGTGATCCTGCGCCACCTGGACACCACCGGCCCGCAGAACGTCTCGGCGCTGGCCGCCCGGCTAAACCTCGACGGCTCCACGGTCACCCGCCAGGTGTCGGCGCTGCAACGCGACGGCCTGATCGCCCGCGCCCCCGACCCGGTCGACGGCCGGGGCACGGTGATCTCTCCCACCCCCGCCGGCCTGCACCGGATGGCCGCCGTCCGGGCCGCCCGGACCCGGCTCTACGGCGACATCCTGGCCGACTGGACCCCCACCGACCGCGACACCCTGGCCACCCTCCTGACCCGCCTCAACCAGGCCCTGGACACCCGCACCCGCCGCCCCTAACCCCACCCCCACCCCACCCCCGCCCGCTCCCCTCCACCCCCCGCCCACCCCCGTTGATCAAGAGGTTTGCGTCAACTTGAAGATCGAACTTGACGCAAACCTCTTGATCACCAGCCCCAGCCGGCCGACCCGGGGCACGGTGACCGGGTCGGTCGCGTGATCAAGAGGTTTGCGTCAGTTCTTGGTCGGATGTTGACGTAAAGCTCTTGATCAACAGGGGCAGGCGGGGGGCGAGGCGGGGAGGCGGGGGCGAGGCAGGGAGGCGGGGGGGCGGGGTTAGGCGATTGGTTCGCGGGCCGGGTCGGTGGCGCGGGCGGGGTCGGGGGTGACGCGGGGGTCGCCCTCGTCGGCGAAGTAGTCGTCGGGGGTGGTGCCGTCCACTCCCTCGGCCACCTTCGCCGCCCGCAGTGCCAGCGTGACCAGCGCCGCCACCACCAGGTTCACCAGCACGGCCACGATGCCGACATAGATCGTCTTCTTGGTGTCGAAGCCGAAGTCGGACAGCGGGAACGCCGACCCGCCGAAGTGCGCGCGCTTCGACGCCGGGTTGGGGATCTGGTAGAGCATCCACATGCCCAACCCCATGCCGGCCGCCCAGCCGGCGATCAGCGCGCCCCGGTGGAACCAGCGGGTGTAGAGGCCCAGCGCCACCGCCGGCAGCGTCTGCAGGATGATCACACCGCCGATGAGCTGGAGGTCGATGGAGAACTGCGGGTCGAGGAAGACGATGCAGGCTACCGCGCCGACCTTGACCACCAGCGAGGTGATCTTCGAGACGTTCGCCTCCTGGGCCGGGCTGGCGTCCCGCTTCAGGTACTCCTTGTAGATGTTGCGGGTGAACAGGTTCGCCGCCGCGATCGACATGATCGCCGCCGGCACCAGCGCGCCGATGCCGATCGCCGCGTACGCCACCCCCGCGAACCAGTCCGGGAACTGCTGGTCGAACAGCACCGGCACCACCGTGTTGCTGTCGACGGTGCCCTCCTTCGCCCCGGGCAGCGGCTTCACCCCGGCCGCGATGGCCATGAAACCGAGCAGCGCGATCAGGCCGAGCAGCAGGCTGTACGCCGGCAACGCCGACATGTTCCGCTTGATCACGTCCCGGTTCCGGCTGGCCAGCACGCCGGTGATGCTGTGCGGATAGAGGAACAGCGCCAGCGCCGAACCGAACGCCAGGGTGACGTACTGGAGCTGGTTGTTGGCGTTGAGCAGGATGCCGTCGTTCGGATTGGGTGAGGCGGCGAACTTCGCGTCCGCCGCGTCGAAGATCGAACCCCAACCCCCCAGCTTGTACGGCAGGTAGATCACCGCCACCAGGATGACGATGTAGATCAGGGTGTCCTTGACGAACGCGATCAGCGCCGGAGCACGCAGCCCCGACTGGTAGGTGTAGGCGGCCAGGATCGCGAAGGCGATGATGATCGGCAGGTGCCGCGCCACCGCGCTGTCCCCGGTGACCCCCATCGTCTTGAGCACCGCCTCGATGCCCACCAACTGCAACGCGATGTACGGCATGGTCGCGACGATGCCGGTGATCGCGATCAGCAGCGCCAGCACCGGCGAGTCGAACCGGCGGCGGACGAAGTCGGCCGGCGTGACGAAGCCGTGCCGGTGCGACACCGACCAGAGCCGGCAGAGCACCAGGAACACCAGCGGATAGATGACGATCGTGTACGGCACGGCGAAGAACCCGGCCGCGCCCGCCCCGAACATCAGCGCCGGCACCGCCACGAACGTGTACGCCGTGTAGAGGTCACCGCCGACCAGGAACCAGGTGATCCAGCCGCCGAAGCTGCGCCCGCCCAGCCCCCACTCGTCGAGGTGGGCCATGTCCTTCGGCGCCCGCCACCGGGCCGCCACGAAACCCATGCCGCTGACCAGCAGGAACAGCGCCGAGAAGACGATGATCTCGGTCAAGTGATCACGCCACATCAGAGCACCCCCTCCGTTCGCGACTGCGGGGCTCGCAAACCCGGCTCACTCCTCGCGCTCACCAGACCCTCTTCCGTTCGCGACTGCGGGGCTCGCAAACCCGGCTCACTCCTCGCGCTCACCGGTGCCCCCGCTTCTTGGTCATCTGGTAGACCAGCGTGGTGGTGGCCACGCCGAGCAGGATCCAGACCAGTTGCAGCCAGTAGAAGCGCGGAAAGCCGAACAACCGGGGCGAGTCCGCATTGAAGAACATCGGGATCAGCGGTACCACGATCGGGATGAAGAGCAACCAGTTCCAGGGGCTGTGGTCCTTCGCCCTGGACGACGCCGCACGCGGCGTCTCCGGTTCGGCAGCGGTCATCTGACCCACCTCCGGTAGTCGTGCCGGCCAGTAACGGCCGGACGCTACGACCCGGTGAACCCGATCACGTTCAATCGGCGCGCGACGATGCGCTCAACGGCCGCCCGGCTGCGCCGAACGGCGCGACGCACGGGCCGACACATCGACCCACGACGAACGATGCGGCGACTCACGACGAACCGGGAAACGACGAACCGGGAAACGACGAACCGGCCCGGGACGTCCCGGGCCGGCCGACGGACTATCCGTGATCAGCGGGTCGGGAGGTGGGCGGTGTCGTTGACGGAGCGGACGGCGACGCCCCCGTCGGGCCACATGTCGAGCACCGAGATGCCGGCCGCGTCCAGGTAGAGCCGGTGCAGGATGGCGTCGCCGGCCGCGAGGGCGTCGCGCAACGCCAGCTTGATCGGCGAGACGTGCGAGACGACCACCACGGTCTCCCCGGGGTACGCCTCCCGCAGCGCCACCATCGCCCGGTCGACCCGCTGCCCGACCTCGGTGAACGACTCGCCGCCCGGCGGGGCCACCCGGGTGGAGGCGAGCCAGGCGTCCAGTTCGCCCGGCCACCGGTCGCGTACCTCGGCGAAGGTGTGGCCGTCCCAGTCGCCGAAGTCGCACTCGACCCAGTCGGCCTGCCGACGGACCGGCAGACCGCCGAGCGCCCCGGCTATCGCCTCGGCGGTGGCCGTACACCGGGACAGCGGGGAGCTGAGCACGGCCGCGACGGACGGGGCCAGCGCGGCCACCCGGGTGGCGGTGGCCCGCGCCTGGGCCTGGCCGGACTCGGACAGCGGCACGTCGGCGCGGCCGGCGTAGCGGTGCTGCACGGTCCACTCGGTCTCTCCGTGCCGGACCAGGATCAGCCGGGTGGCGGTGAAGCTCGGCCTCGGCTCCCAGGACGCCTTGGCGGTCGCCGGGTCGGTCCCGGCGCTGCGGGTGGCGGCACGGGCGGCCACCTCGCGGGCCTGCGCCCGGCCCGGCGAGTCGACGCCCGCCACCGACCGGGACGGCTCGTCACCGGGAGACCGGGACGCCTCGCCGCCGGCCGGTACGGCCACCGCGCGGGACGGTTTGCCGGCGGCGGCGTCCATCGCCGCGTTCGCCAGGGCATCGGCGTGCCGGTTGCGTTCCCGGGGGATCCAACTGAACCGGACGGTGTCGAAGCGGTCCACCAGGGCGGCGGCCCGCGCGGCGAGCGGACGCAGCCCGGGGTGCTTGATCTGCCACCGGCCGCACATCTGCTCGACGACCAGCTTGGAGTCCATCCGGGCGTCGACCTCGACCGCGCCCAGCTCGGCGGCGGCCTCCAGCCCGGCGATCAGCCCCCGGTACTCGGCGACGTTGTTGGTGGCCGTCCCGATCGCCTCGGCGCGTTCGGCCAGCACCTCGCCGGAGGTCGGGTCCCGGACCACGGCACCGAAACCGGCCGGCCCGGGGTTGCCCCGCGACCCGCCGTCGGCCTCGATGACGACCGCGCGTACCGCCACCGGGCTACAGCCCCGACTCGTTGGTACGCACCATGATCCGCCGGCAGTCCTCGCAGCGGACCACCTCGTCCGGGTCCGAACTGCGGATCCGGGCCAGGTCCGCGCCGGACAGCTCCAGCCGGCAGCCACCGCAACGGCCCGCGGTGAGCAGCGCCGCACCGAGGCCGGTGTCCGCGCGGATCTTGTCGTAGAGGGTGACCAGGTCGGCGGGGAGGTCCGCGGCGAGCGGCTTGCGCGCGCCCTGCTTGAACTCCTCCTCCTTGGCGATGGCGGCGAGGCTCTCGTCGCGGCGCTGCTCGGCGGCGGCCCGCCGGTCCCGGGTCTCGGCGAGCCGGGACTCGATCCCGTCGAGGGTGGCTTGCGCCGTCTCCCGCTGCTCCATCAGCTCCAACTCGGCGTCCTCCAGGTCACCCTGGCGGCGGTTGAGGGAGACCAGCTCGTGCTGGAGCGCCTCCAGCTCGCGGGCCGGCCCGCTGCCGCTGGCCAACCGGGACTCGTCCTTGCTCTTGCGGGCCCGGACCTGGTCGATGTCCTTCTCCAGCCGGGCGATGTCGCGGTCCAGGTCGTCGACGGCGACCTGGGCGCGGACCCGCTCGTCCTCCAGCGCGGACAGCTCCCGGGCCAGGCCCTCCAGTTCGGCCCGTTCGGGCAGCGACCGGCGGCGGTGGGCGAGCTGGGCGAGGGTGGTGTCGATCGCCTGGAGATCGAGCAGGCGGCGCTGGACCTGGGGTTCAGCCTTCACGGTCGGGGCTCCTTGTCGTCCATCGCGGGTGCGGCGGCGTGCACGGTCCACGGGTCGGTGTCCAGATCGGACACCACGGTCTCGACGCCGAAGTCGGCCCGCAGGTGGGCGGCCACGTCGTCCAGCCAGGGTCGTTCGGTCGCCCAGTGCGCGGCCTCCAACAGGGCGGGCCCACCGGCGGCGAGGTGCTCACCGGAGGGGTGGTGCCGCAGGTCGGAGCTGAGGAACGCGTCCACCCCGGCGGCGGACGCGGCAGCCAGGAAACCTTCGCCCGAGCCACCGCTGACCGCGAGGGTACGCACGATACGCCCGGGATCGCCTCCGGCGCGAACCCCCCAGACCGTGGCGGGCAGGACGGCGGCGGCGTGCCGGGTCAGCTCGGCCAGCGTCAGCGGGGCGGGCAGCTCGCCGATGCGGCCGATGCCCCGACCACCACCGGCGGACGGGGCACCGGGGGCGGACGGCGCGAGGGGACGCAGGCCGGTCAGCCCGAACCGGGCGGCCAGCGCGTCGGAGACACCCGGCGCGGCGATGTCGGCGTTGGTGTGCGCCACGTAGAGGGCCACCCCGGCGCGGATCAGGTCGTGCACGATCCGCCCCTTCCAGGTGGTCGGGGCGACCGAGGACACACCACGCAGCAGCAGCGGATGGTGCGCGACGATCAGGTCGGCCCCGGCGGCGAGGGCCTCGGCGACCGTCTCGGGAACGACGTCCACCGTGCCGTAGACCCGGCGGACCGGGTCGGTGGGCTCGCCGAGCACCAGACCGACCCGGTCCCACTCCTCGGCCCAGGCCGGCGGGTAACGCCGGTCCAGCTCGGTGACGACGTCGGCGACGGACGGCGGGGACGCGGTTGTGCTCACGGCCGGTCAGCTTACCGGCGCGCACTGGCGGCCACGCCCACGCCCGTCCGGCGGGTCAGGCGGCCGAGGCGGCCCGGGACCGGTCGGGCAGGGCCGCCACCGCCGCCTCCCACGGGAAGGTGTGCAGGTGCCGTTCCCCCGTGCCGGGCGGGTGCAGCGGGTAGACGTGGTCGCCGAAGAGCACCGTGGCACCCCACTCGCCCAGCCGTTGCAGACCGGCCCGGAACGCCGGGTGCGCGGCCATCGCCGCGTTGGTGAACGGCACCACCACCACCGGCACCCCCCGGCCCTGCCCCTCGACCAGCAGGCCCAGCGCCAGGGTGTCGGTGATCCCGGCCGCCCATTTGTTGACCGTGTTGACGGTCGCCGGGCAGACCACCATCGCGTCCGCCGGGGGCAGCAGATCCGGGTCGCCCGGATTCTTGTAATGGGTACGCACCGGGTGCCCGGTCTGCCGGGCCAGCTCGGCCCGGTCCACGAACTTGGCCCCGTCGGGGGTGGTGACGACGCAGACCTCCCAGCCGTCGTCCTGGGCGAGGCCGACGAGTCGATCGAGGTGACGGGCCAGCGGCGAACCGCAGGCGATGACGTAGAGCACTCCGCGGTGCTCACTGCTCTGGTGGGGGCTGCCGCTCATCCGGCCGCCGCCGTGTTCATACTCCGACTCCCATCTGCTCAGCCAACTCCGCTATCGGCGCGGGCAACGCACCCCGTGTGCGACGCAGCACGTCGGACATCACTTCGTGGGCGATGGGTCGGCAGCGGATCTCGGACGGGGCGAGCCGGTCACCGCGCAGCAGCATCTCCCCCGCCTTGGCGACGTCACCGAGCTGGGCGTAGCCCCGGGCGATGTCGAGCAGGTGGTGGGCCCGGCGTTCGGGCAGCAGCCCGTTGAAGCTCGGCTCGGGGATGCGCTGGTGGATCTCCACGGCCCGCCCGCCGTCGCCCAGCTCCACGGCGGCGGCGGCCCGGTGCAGCTCCAGGTTGGTCGGGCCGAACGAGGTCCAGTAGTGGTTCTCGTCGCCGCCGAGCATCAGGGCCGCCTCGTGGGCCCCGTGCAGCAGGTCCTCGACCGTGTCCGAGTCGCCGAACCGGGCCGCCGCCATCGCGCCCTGCAACAGCAGCATGCCGTAGACGGAGAGCCGGTCCGGCGCGCTGTCGTTCATGCCGCCGGGGGCGAGCCGGTTGGCGATGCTGACGTTCAGCTCCAGCGCCGGCCGGGCCCGGCCCATCGCCACCAGCGCGTTGCAGACCCGGGCGGTGGCGACGCCGGCCAGCAACTGGTCGTCGGCCCGCTGGGCGACCGCCATCGACCGGTCGGCCGCCAACCAGGCCAGCTCGCACTCGCCGAGCTTGCGCAGCACCGAGGAGGCGATCTGGTAGACCTGCCCGAGCAGGTGGGCGGCTTCCTTGCCCTGCTCCCCGCCGTAGCCGGCGTCGGCCGCCTGGGCCTCCCGCAGCAGCTTCGGCAGCGCCCGGGTGAGCATCCCGTAGCGGCCGTACTGGTAGGTGAGCCAGGCGTGCGTGACGGCCTTGCGCATGTCGGACAGCGGCGGCGGGTACGCCACGGCGTCGAAGTAGACGGTCATCGAGGCGTACTGCTCCAGGGCGGCCCGGATCTCCTGCACCTCGACCTGGTCGATGCAGCTGAACGCGTCGCTGCGCCGTTCCGGGTCCTTGCCGAGCAGCAGCTGCACGTCGATCCGGAGGATCACGGCGATCTCGTACAGCACGGAGAACTTGTCCAGCCGGCGGACCCCGCGCTCGACCTTGTCGACCCAGCTCTTGGACTTGCCGAGTCGGTCGGCGAAGACCTGCTGGGACATTTTGCGCCGTCCGCGCCAGTAGGCCACCCGCCGCCCTATCGGAAGCTCGTCCATCTTCTCCCGTTCCTCCCCCTCGTGGGTCGTCCGACCGGGCTCCGGACGACCCGCACTGGGCGCCTCCGATCCGTCCGTCCCAGGTATTCGCTGGTCGCACAGGGTGTACGTCGTTCGTACACCTGCTTTTCGTACCTTCGTGCAAGTTGCATGAGCCGTTCGTCAGGTCAACGATCCCGGATCACGACAGTGACGGCGCTCGACGTGAGGGGTGGCGGGTGACCGGTCGAGGCCAGAGGAGAGCACGGGACATGTGGGGGAACGTCGGGCCACGGGTCGCCCAGCTGTCGCCGATCGAACGGGTCCGGCTGCGCCGGATCGCCGTGCGGTACGCGGTGCACGGCTGGGAGGTGACCCCCGGCGCCTGTTTGGCGCGCAGCCGCTTCGTGTGCGGCCGGGCCGGCTGTCCCACCGTCGGCTGCCATCCCGCGCTGGAGAACTGGGAACGGGGGGCGAGCACCGATCCGGCCCGGGTGGCCACCTGGTGGCGCAGCCGCCCGCACGGGGTGCTGCTGCCCACCGGTCGGGCGTTCGACGTGCTGGAGGTGTCGGCGCACCTGGGCCGCCGGCTGCTCGACGCCGTGCCCGGCCACCCCGCCGGCCCCGGGGCCCGGGGTCCGGTGGTGGTGACCCCGACCGGGCGGTGGATGTTCCTGGTCCGCCCCGGTGACCCGCTGCGCCCCGAGCTGGAACACTGCTTCCACGTGGTCCGGCACGGCACCGGCTCGTGGATCCCCGCGCCCCCCACCAGGCTGCCCGAGGGACCGGTGCGCTGGGCGGTCGCCCCCGAGCAGGCCCGCTGGCAGCTGCCCGACTCGTACCTGTTGCAGAACACTTTGATCGGGGCGTTGCGGGCCGACGGGGTGACGCTGACCCCGGAGCTGCTGCCCGGCCAGCTCCCGCTGCCCCGCCGCGGCCACTGACCGCCGGGGCGCGACGGGACGGGCGTCGGCGGGGTCGGGTTCCCGCCAACGTCCCCGCCGACGCCGGACTCGTTGCACACCACGACGGCGCGCACGCGCCACCGGAGCGGGGGTAGGACATGGCCAGGGACGACGAGATGCGGCACACCGGCGGCACCGAACCACCCCACCGGCGACGGCCCCGACACTGGTCGGACACCCGGCCCGCCGGTTCCCGACCCGGCCGCCCCCGGCCGACCGGCTCCCGCCCGGCCGGCACCCACCGCACAGCCCGGTGAACGCCCGCACCGGGCACGCTCGGGTGAGAGCCCACACCGCGCCCGGCCGGGTGAAAATTTGCACCCCACGCGGCCCGGTGAACGCCCGCAACCCACACGGCCCGGAGCACCCCGGACTGCGGGCCGCCGACCTGTGCGTCGGCGCGCGTCGTCCACCGACCTGGTGACACTCGGCACGGGCGGTCAGTCGGCCAGCGGCAGGGCGGTGGAGCGCAGCAGCCGACCGTCGTCGGTGACCACCGCGTGCAGGTGGCCGGGCAGCCGGTCGAGCCAGCCGATCCCGGCCACGCCCATCGCCACCGCCGCCGTGGCGTACGCGTCGGCGACGCCCAGGTCCGGGCCGACCACGGTGACCGAGCGCAGCCCCCGGGCCGGGCCGCCCCGCCGGGGATCGACGACGTGGTGGCCCCGCTCGTAGACGCCCGAGGTGGCGACCGCCAGATCGGTGCCGGTGAGCACCAGGCAGGTGGCGTACGCGTCCCAGGGGTGCCGGACGCCGATCCGCCACGGCCGCCCGGACGACGAGTGCCCGCGTACCCGGACGTCACCGCCGGCGTTGAGGCAGTGGTCGACCGCCCCGGCGGCCACCAGCCGGTCAGAGGCGACCTGCGCCGCCCAGCCCTTCACGTAACCGGAGGGGTCCAGCCGCCCGGTGGCGTACGCGTCGAAGAAGCCGTCGGTGTCGCCCCACAGGTCGGCGCAGCGGGCCAGCACCGCCCGCAGGTCCGCCGACGCCCCGGACAGCGGCAACTCCCCCCGGTCGACGCGGCGCACCTCGCTGTCCTCGGCGTAGGTGGTGAACCGGGCGTCGACCTCGCGCAGCCAGTGGAACGTGTCGTCGGCCAACTCGCGCAGGGTGGCGGCGGGCAGGTCGTCGGCGAGGTCCAGGCTGATCGCCGTACCCATCACCTGCTCGACCCGGCGCAGGCCGGGCCGGGTCACCGGCGCGGTCATCAGCGCACCTGGTCGAGGGCGGCCTGCAACGACTGCCGGTAACCGTTGCTGGTGGCGGTCGCCTGGGAGACGGTGTCCAGGTTGGCGTCCTGCTGGCGTACCACGGTGCCGGAGGTGCCGCTGTAGGTGTCGTCGACCCGGTTGCTGCGCAGGTCGGACTGGCCGCCCTGGGGCAGTTCCAGGGCCACCGCGTTGACGATCTTCGTGCCGGTGACGGTGATCTGCACCTGCACGTTGCCGAACTCCGTGACGACCACCGGCCCGGTGACCTTGCGGGTGGTCGACTTCGGCGCGGCGGCGCTGGTCCTCGGGGCGGCCGGGGTGCTGCGTGGGCCGGCTCCGGTGCCGGTCCGGCCCGCCCCCGGGGTGCGGGCCGCGGTGGTGTCGGGTCGGCCGGTCGGTCGGGGTTTCGCGGCGGCCCGCTCCGGAGCCGCGCCGGGTGTGGCCGCAGTGGTGCCGCCCGGCGCACCGGCCGGCAGGTCCTGGGCGACCTGGCGGGCGTCCGGTGCGCCCTTGAGCACCACCAGGGCGGTGGTGCCGGCGGCAAGCCCGGTGATCGCGAGCAGCGCGCGACGCATGTCAGGTGCCTTCCTACAGCTCGAACGGGGCGAGGTGGATCTGCCGGCGGGGCACACCGGCCTGGCGGAGCACCCGCATCGACGACTCGACCAGCCCCTCCGGCCCGCACAGGTACACGTCGCGGCGGATCAGGTCGGGCACCAGCCGGCGCAGCCCGTCCGGGCTCATCACCTGGCGGGGGCCGGGGTCGTCCCGGGAGCCGATGACATACCAGACCGACGTCTGCCGGGCCTGGGCCAACCAGTCCAGCTCGTGGTGCAGCAGCACGTCGGCCGGGGTGCGGGCCCGGTAGATCAGGGCCGCGCCGGGTGGCAACTCCTCAAGCATCGCCCGCAGCGGTCCGATGCCGCTGCCACCGGCGATCAGCAGGGCCCGGTCCCGGGTCCGGTGCGCGGCGGTGAACGTGCCGGACGGGCCCTCCACCCAGACCCGGGTGCCGGGGTCGAGGTCGCGCAGGTCGGCGGTGTGCCCGCCGACCACCTTGACGGTCAGCCGCAGCCAGCGGCCGTTCGCGGCGGCGGA
Organism: Micromonospora sp. NPDC048894; assembly: GCF_040649765.1. Lineage (NCBI taxonomy): Bacteria > Bacillati > Actinomycetota > Actinomycetes > Micromonosporales > Micromonosporaceae > Micromonospora > Micromonospora sp. NPDC048894. Next base: position 203,827 of record NZ_JBEZFY010000006.1, read on the forward strand.
GAGCGAGAACGGGTGTGACTGCCACCAGCAGCCCCGGGTCAGGAACCGCCAGCGCAGGTACTGCCCGCCGAGCAGGTCGAGTTGCTGGAGCCGACGACCGGTCAGATAGAGCGACACCGTGTCGGGGCTCTCCGCCACCACGTCGGCCACCCGCAGCCGGTGCCGCAGGTTGAGCAGCAGCGGCGCGACCAGCCGGCCCCACACCAGGGCGGCGGCGACCAGCAGGTAGCCGGTGATCCAGCCGGTGCGTACCGGGCCGGGTGGGAAGAGCTGCGCACCGTTGCTGAACTGGTGGCCGAAACCGAGCAGCAGCGCCAGGTAGCTGGTCAGGTGCAGGTGGTACCAGAGTTCGTAGGGCACCGCCCGGCGGACCGCCCGGATGCCGGTGCAGCCGACCAGCACCAGGATGCCGGCCGCGACGAACGCGGACACCATGTCGTCGAAGTCACGCAGCAGCACCCCCACCTGGGCGGTGACCGGGTTGCCCTGGGTGCGCGCGTAGCCGACCACCAGCAGCGACAGGTGGGCCAGCACCGCCACCAGCAGCGTCGCGCCCAGGTCCCGGTGCACCCGGGACAGCCGCTCGCCGCCGACCCCGCGTTCCAGCACCCCGAGCCGGCTCATCATCAGCACCTGCACCAGCAGCAGGTAGCCGGCGACCAGGCCGGTGACCCGACCGGCGGCGGTGAGCACGTCGGCGGTGCCGGCCAGCGAACCGGCCGGGGTGTCGAGCCACCACGGCAGCACCGCGGCCACCAGGCCCACCCAGAACAGCCCGGACACCACCCGCCGACCGGCCGACCCCCGTCGTGGCAGGGCGGGCGGCGGGCGTACGGACGCAGCCGACCGGCCGCCGGACCGGGACGGGTCCCCGGTGCGACGGCCGGCGGCGTGCATGTCCTGATAGGTCACGCGTAGAGCTTCATCGGGGTGTACTTCTTCCTTGGGAAGATCTTGTCGACCTGGGCGGTGGTCAGCCCGAACCGGCCCTGCGCCACCGCACCGTAGACGTCGAACATGTTGTTGTACTCAGGTACGTCTCCCGAGTCCAGATCGCTCAATCCGTCCCACCTGCCGAGCAGCGAGCCGGCGAGCCGACGCCCGGACAGGATGGTGACCACCCCGCCGTGGCCGTGGTCGGTGCCGCCGCCGTTGGAGGCGACCCGACGGCCGAACTCGCTGGACACCATGATCGTGACGTCGGCGGCCCGGTCGCCCAGGTCGGTGAAGAACGCCGCCATCGCGCCGGCCAGTTCGCCGAGCCGACGGTGCAGCTGACCGCCGGGGCGGGTGCCCTGGTTCTCGTGGGTGTCGTAGCCGCCCATCCCGACCGTGGCGACCCGGACGTTCGCCCCGCCCTTGATCAGCTGGGCGAGCTGCTGGAAGGCGTACCCGACGCCCTGGTAGGTCACGCCCTCCGCCGGCTGGTACGGCTTGGCGGCGAGCTGCTGGGCGGTCGCCAACGCGCCCATCCCCTCGATCACCGCCTCCTCGACGGGGTGGTTGATCCCGGTGAACAGGCCCCGGATCGCCTTCTCGGTGGCCGCCCGGTAGCGGTCGTCGCCGTTGAGCCGCAGCGAGCCGACGCTGTTGAGCGACAACGCGCCGTTGGTGCCGACCAGCGAGCGGGGCAGCGTGCTGCCGATGCCGACGCTGCGGAACGCGGTGCCCTTGCCGAGGGCGTCGACGAGGCTGTCCAGCCAGCCCCGGCCGCCGGTCTCGCTGGGCAGACCACCCAGGTTGCAGGCGTCGGCGGCCTGGAAGTGGCTGCGCGACAACCGCTCGTCGGAGACCGCCGGGACGAAACCGAGCTGACCGGCCCTGAGCCACTTCTCCAACGGGGCGAACGCGCTGGTCAGCGTGAAGCCCCGGCCCAGGGCCAGCGAGTCGCCGCCGAGCAGCAGGTCGGGGCGGGCCTTGGCGAGCACCGGGTCGTCGGCGGGGGCGACCAGGCTGAGCCCGTCGAGCCCGCCGTAGAGGAAGACGTGGATCAGGGTGCCGGTCCTCGTCGCCGCGAACGAGGCGGAGGTGGTGACGAACTGGGCGGTGGCCAGCGTGGTGGCGGTGGCGGCGGCCCCGGCGACGAACGTCCGCCGGGTCACCCCGCGCCCGTCCTGCTGGGCCTCCTCCAGGTCCTCCAGCCGGCGGTAGCGGTCGGCCTCGGCGGCGTTCTCGGCGGCGACGACGTCGGCCTCGGCCCGCAGCAGCGCCTCGGTCGGGTCGTCGGCGAGGCGGCGCAGGTCGGGGCACTCGGGGTGCAGGGGGAACGCGGGCACGGTCTTCTCCCTCGGGTGCGTCACCGGCTTGTCCATCGTCTGCCTCACCGCAGGTGGTGCTGGGGGGACGCGAGGATCGCCCGCGCGACGGCGGCGATCGCCCCGTTGAACGTGGCGTCGACCCGTGCGGTGGCGGACACCCCGGCCACCCCGAGGATCAGGGTGCGCTCCCGCGCCGACAGCTTCTGGTGCACCAGCCGCAGGGCCAACGCGTCCACGTACGCCCCGGCGGTCGTCGGCGGCTTCGCCACCAGCTTCTCCGGCCGGGTGTACGTGAACTGGGTGCGACGGCCGGCGATCAGCTCCGCGGCCTCGTTCCAGCCGTTGACCATCGTGCCGGCCGACGTCCAGGCGACGTAGACGTCCGGGTAGCCGTCGGGGGTGGGTTGGCCCATCGGGTACTGGCCCAGCTCGCGCAGCTTGTCGTGGATCTGGCGCAGCCCCTGGGCGAAGGCGGTGCGTTTGCTGTCGCCCTGCCGGAAGCCCGGCCCGGCCTGCGGCCCGACGCCCAGCGTCCGGTACGTGGCGACCAGGTACTCCATCGGTCGGCGCACCTTCTGCCCGACCGCCGCCCAGAACTCCGACGAGCTGAACAGCGACATCAGCAGCGGCTTCACCGAGCCCCTGTTGACCGTGTAGATGTTGGCGAGCCGGTCCACCAGGGACTTCGGCGGGGTGTCCGAGACGAACCGGGTGGCCAGGCTGCGGGCCACGTACCTGGCGGTCGACGGGTGCAGCGCGAGGTACGTGAGGTACGCGTCGATGACCTGGTCGGCCTTCTTCGGGTCGGTCGAGTCGTTGGGGTGGCTGAAGCCGAGGATCTTCACCTTGCCCCGGTAGTGCCGCTCGGGACGGAAGACGTACCGCCCGTCGTCGACGCCCCGGCCGGTCTGCAGCAGGGCGGCCTGCCGGACGTCCTTCTCGGTGTAGCCGCCGTCGACCCCGACCGAGTACAGCTCCAGGTTCTCCCGGGCCAGGTTCTCGTTGACCGCGTCGGCCCGGGAGTCGTTCTGGTTGAGGTAGAGCAGCAACGCCGGGTGCCTGTTGGCCGCCACCAGCATGTCCGGATAGCTGCCCATGGCGTGCTTGCGGACCACGTCCCGATCGAACGAGTTCCGGTACGCCTCACCGCCGTCGAAGTCCGCCGCGACGTGCAGGAAGTCGTTCCAGAAGTCGACCATCACCTCGTACAGCTGCCGTTCCGACCAGATCTGCCGGGCCAGCGTCCCGTCGACCATCTCCCGCTCCGGCTGCGCGCCCCGCGCGTTGAGCTGTTCCCGCTGGTCGCGTAGCTGCTGGCTGGTCAGTTTGAGGGTGGGCAGCTCGGCGAGCTTCAGCTCGGCGGCGCTCGGCGCGATCTTCTCCGGGTCGAGCTGCTGGCGTACCCAGGCGTCGATGCCCATCCGCCTGATGTCGGCGAGCACCTTCGGGGTGGCCCCGAAGGTGGCCCGGCCGGCCAGGTGCCGCACCGGGTCCTTGGCCAGCACGGTCTGCACCGTCACCCGGGTCTGCGCCGCCGCGTCGGCCGGGCCGGAGAAGGTACGCCCCCCGCTGGGCGAGTTCTTCTTCAGCGCCGCACCGGCCCGGGAGCCCATGTAGCTCTCGTTCTGCTCGGTGTAGGTGCGTACCGTGCTGGGCTGCTGGCCGCTCGGGCGGGCCGGGGTGCCGTCGGTGGCGGTGACGCCGGTGGCGTCCCCGGCGGCGTCGTCGCCGAACAGGCCGCGCACCTGGGGGCTCATCGCCAGCGCCGCGCCGCCGGCCACCACGGCGGCGGTGCCGCCCAGCGCGACCAGTGCGCGCCGCCGGCCGACCCGGTCGCGGGCGTCGCCGTCGTCGTCCAGGTGCGGTAGTCCGGTGCCGGCCGGCTGGTGGAACGCCTGCCGACCCAACCCCTCGGGCCCCACCCACTGTGGTCCCCGGGACACCGGCGGGGGTCCGGCGGTCGGCTCGCCGTAGGGTGCGCCGGAACGCCTCTCGTCGGTGGCGTGCGGTCGGCGCGGTGGCACCTTCTGGTCGGCCATGTACCGGTCCCGTTTTCTTTCGATGCGTCGTACCACTGCGGCCAGGGGCGGGCAGGGGTGCGGCGGCGGCTGCCGGAGGAGTCGTTGCGGGGAAGGTAGCCAAGGGTTGCGGCGCCTTCAAGGCGGGTCGCGGCGGCCCCGGCGGGCACTTAAGCCGCAGCTCAGCACCCCGATCAGCCGGGCTGCCACACCCCGGTCGGCCGGCGGCGTCCCCAGCAGGGACGACGTGTCCGTCGGCAGCCCTGCCGTCACGACGCAGCGGTACGCGTCACCGCATCCGACGTTCACCGGCACAGCGAAACTTAAGCCACCGGTAAGCCTGGGCGAAGAGTCACCGCACGCCCCCGCAGCCCGGTTTCACCCGGCCCGCCCACCCTCAGGCCGGGCCGGGCCACCCGCAGCCTCGCCGCGCCCGTCCGCCAGCCGGGCCCGGTGTCGGCCGGTCTGTCGCGGTGCCGTCGACCGCTCTGCGTCGTTCGGTCGGCCGGGTGCGCCTTCGGTCGGCCTGTCCCCTTCGGCTGGTGGGTGGGACCGAAAGTAGCAGCAGCAGGAGGGCGTGACCCGCAGCCGGAGCGGGTAAGCCGCCGAACCGCTGACAAGCCGCCGAACCGCTGACAGCCGTGAGGGGAAGGCACCGCCATGCTCAGCAAAGAGGATCAGCGCAGATTCGAACAGATCACCCGGCAGCTCCGGGAGAGCGACCCGAAGTTCTTCGCGAGACTCGACCATCGGGTCCGGGCCCGGCGCGGACGCTGGCTGATGTTGCTGACCGTCATCCTGTGGGCGTCGCTGCCCGCGATGACCGTCGTGGCCGGACGGACGGCCGGTGCCGCGTGCGTCGTGCTCGTGGCAGCCAACACCGGCCTGATGTGGCATTTCCGGCACCGCTGGCGTTGACCCGCGTCATGGTCGACACCAGGGTGGCGATGGTGCGGGGTCGACGCGACGGGGACACCCCGACATCGCCCCACTGGTGTCGACCATGAACCGTCACGGGTCGGGGCGGACCACTGGTCAGGACGGGCCGAGGGCCTGGTAGGCCCGGCGCAGGCGTTCCAGCAGGCCGGGGCCGCCGATCGTCGCAGCGGGCGAGCCGAGTTGCCGCAGCAGCAGTTCCGGACCGGTGGCCAGGATGGGCGGCCGGTCCGGCAACGGCACCGGCGGCAGCCAGAACCGGTCCACCGCCTCGGTGAGCGGCGCGTCGGGCAGGTCGGCGAGCACCCGGGCCGCCCCCGCCACAGCGCTCGGTGGCCCGGATGCCACCCCTTCCACCACCGACGACCCGGGCCCCGACGTCCGATCGGGCGTACCGGCGTCCGGCCCACCGTCCGGTACGCGCGACACCGGAACACCGGCCGGCCCGCTCGCCGATCCGACCCCCTGCCGCCCGGCGGCAGGGTCGACGACGGCGGGCGGAGACGACCCGACCGCCCCGGCAGGCAGCGGCCGGCCGACCGCCTCGGCGCGCAGGGAGCGGAGCCGGCCCAGCAGGGCGTCGCGACTGCGGCCCCGCCAGTGCAACAGTTGGAACGGGTCGGCGTCGAACGCCTCGGCGAGCAGATAGAACGTCGCCGCGAGATGCTTGCACGGCACCGCGAAGTCGGGGCACCCGCAGCGTTGGGTCAGCTCCCCCACCGAGTCGGGGAACAACGGCGCACCGGCACCGGCGAACAGCTCCTCCAACTCGGCCGGTAGGTCACCGGCGAGCAGCCGGGCGCTGAAGAACGCCTGACCGGCCAGCTCGCGTTCGACCCGGGCCCAGAGCGCCTCCGGAAACGGCGGCAGGGTGATGACCACCGGGTAGGGCCGGGGGCGGGAACCCTGCACACTCGCCTCGACCCGCCCGGGTGACACGTCGAGCCGGAGCACCTGCCCCCGGCGGGCGTACGCCCGGCCCCGGGTGAGTCGAGTGCCGAGCGCGAACGACTCCAGCACCTCCAGGAACCGCCGGGACCACCAGGAGACCCCGATCGCCCCCCGGGTGCTGCGCGCCCGCAATCCGCCGTCGACCCGACGCGGCGGGCCGAAGTCGGCGAACGCGCCCCCCACCCCGGAGCCCTCCGCCGCCGGACCAGTCGGCCCCGACCCGACCGGGTCAGGATCAGCCGTGCCGGGGCCGTCGGCGGGGGGTCCGGCACGCCGGGGGGTCATTCGACCACCGCCCCGGCGTCCAGCGTGAACAGTTCCCGCAGCTGCCCGGTGGACAGCTCGGTGACCCACTGTTCGCCGCTGCCCACGACCGATGAGGCCAGGGCCCGCTTGTCGGCGATCATCGCGGCCACCTTCTCCTCGACGGTGCCGGCACACACGAACTTGCGGACCTGCACCCGTCGCCGTTGGCCGATCCGGAACGCCCGGTCGGTGGCCTGGTCCTCCACCGCCGGGTTCCACCACCGGTCGACGTGTACGACGTGGTTGGCGGCGGTCAGGGTGAGCCCGGTACCGCCGGCCTTGAGGGAGAGTACGAACAGGGCCGGTCCGTCCGGGGACTGGAAGCGGGTGACCAGGTCGTCCCGGTCGGCCTTGCCCACCCCGCCGTGCAGGTAGAGCACCTCGCGACCGAAGCGGGCCGACAGGTGGCCGCGCAACAGCGCGCCGAACTCGGCGTACTGGGTGAACAGCAGGGCTTTCTCGCCGGCCGCGAGCACCTCGTCGACGATCTCCTCCAACCGTTGCAGTTTGCCCGAGCGGGCGGCCAGCGGTGAACCGTCGCGCAGCAGTTGGGCGGGGTGGTTGCAGACCTGTTTGAGCCGGGTCATGGTGGCCAGCACCAGGCCCCGCCGTTCCATCCCGTCGCTGGACTCGATCTTCGCGAGCATCTCGTCGACGATCGCCCGGTAGAGCGACGCCTGCTCGGCGGTGAGGTTGCAGACCACCTCCATCTCCAGCTTCTCCGGCAGGTCGGAGATGATCGAGGAGTCGGTCTTGAGCCGGCGCAGCACGAACGGGCCGGTGATCCGGCGCAGCCGGGCCGCCGCGTCGGCGTCCCCGTGCCGCTCGATCGGCACCGCGTAGGACTGTCGGAAGCTGCTGGCCGGGCCGAGCAGGCCGGGGTTGGCGAACTGCATGATCGACCAGAGGTCGGCCAGCCGGTTCTCCACCGGCGTACCGGTGACGGCGACCCGGTGCCGGGCGGGCAGCGCCCGGACCGCCTCGGCCTGCCGGGTGGCGGCGTTCTTGATCGCCTGGGCCTCGTCGACAACCAGCCGGTGCCAGCCCACCGACGCCAACGCGACCGCGTCCCGGGCCGCCACCGAGTACGTGGTGAGCACCAGGTCGGCGGCGTGCACCGCAGCTTCGAACTCCGCTCCCCGGGCCCGGTCCGCGCCGTGGTGCACGTGCACCCGCAACCCGGGGGTGAACCGGGCCGCCTCCCGCTGCCAGTTGCCGACCAGCGACATCGGGCACACCAGCAGGGTCGGCCCGGCGTCCGGTCGGTCCCCGGCGAGCAGGGCGAGCAGCTGCACGGTTTTGCCCAACCCCATGTCGTCGGCGAGCACCCCGCCGAGCCCCAACGACTGGAGGAAGGCCAGCCAGGCCAACCCGCGCCGCTGGTAGGGCCGCAGGGTTCCCTGAAAGGTGGGCGGCGGGTCCAGCGGGACGAGCCGCCGTTCGGCCTGCCCGGCCAGCAGGTCACCGAGCGGCCCGTCGGCGGTCACCTGAAGCACCGGCAGCGCCTCCGGGTCGTCCGCCCCGGTCAGACCCATCTTGAGCAGGTCGGCGACGGTCAGCTCGCCGGGGGAACGCAGCAGCCGCAGGCCGGCGGCCAGCCGCTTCGGGTCCAGCTCCACCCACCGGCCCCGCAGCCGCACCAGCGGGGTCTTCATCGCGGCCAGGGCGGCCAACTCGTCGGCGTCGACCGTCTCGTCACCGAGCGCCACCTCCCATCGGTAGTCGACGAGCGCGTCCAGCCCGAGCCCCCCGGAGGTGGCGGCGACGGTGCCCGGGGCGGTCCGGCTGCTGGCCCGCAACCGGGTGCCGAGCCGCGCCGACGGCCGCCGCCACCACGACGGCAGCAGCACCCCGAAGCCGGCGGCGTGCAGCACCGGTGCGCCGTCACGCAGGAACCGGTGCGCACCCTCGACGTCCAACTCCAACTGCTCCGGGGTGGGGCTGCGCAACGCCTCGTCCAGCTCCGGCCAGAGCCGCCCGGCCCGGCCCAGCTCGGCCAGCAGGGTCTCCTGCGGGTCGTTCCACCGGCCGGCGAGCGCCGGCAACCGCTCCGGCGTCCGCCAGATGTCACCGGCGGCCACGTGCAGGCCCGGCTCGTCGGCGGCCTGGAGGCCGAACTCGATCCGCCACCGTCCACCCTGCCCGATGACGGTCGACGGGTCGGCCGGCACCACGGTCAGGGTTTCGACGATCTCGTCGTCGGCCGGCTCGACCAGCCGGAAACTGGCCCGGACCGGGCCGCCCACCGCGTCGCGCTGCCAGGCGTCCAGCTCGGTGCGGAGGGTGGCCAACGCGGTGGGCTCGGCGGTGAAACGCCGCTGCGGGCCGGTCAGGGCCGCCAGCCAACCGGCCGTCGCGCCGTCGCGCCGACCGCCCCGGACCAGGTCGGTGTCGGCCAGCACCCGGCGGGCGGCGGCATCCGTGAGCAGGTCCACCGCGTCGGCGACCAGACCTGCCGACCCGACCACGGCAATACCGGACCGCGCGCCCGCCACCGCGTCGGAACCGGACCAGGCCCCGGCCGGCACGTCGACACCGGGTCGGGCCGCCGTGGTGGTGCCGGAACCGGGCGACACCTCCCCGGGTTCGGACCGCAGGCCGGTCGGCCGGCGTGACCCGGAACGGGAGCGGGAAGTGGGCGTGGGGGTGTCGACGGCGGCCCGGGTGGCCGGCGGCAGGGCCAGGGCCAACGACCGGGCCCAGGCGGCGTCCGCGCCGGTGAGCAGGGGTCGCCACACCGCCCATCCGACCGCCGCTCCCGCCGACGGCACCGACCGGCCGCCCGCCCGCCGGCCCGCCGGTGACCGGGGCACCTCCCCCGGCGGGCGGTCGGCCACACCGGGCAGCAACCGGCCGCGGGCCACCAGGTCGGCGGCGAAGTCGGCAAGCTCCGCGAGGTGCCGCAGGCCCGCCCCGACCACGGCGTCGAGCCCGTCGAGGGTACGCAGCAGGGCGAACGCGTCGTCCGGGGCGTACCGGAGGGCGGGGGTCCGCCAGGCGGCGAGGGTGACCGGGCCGCGGACCGGTTCCCCGACGGTGGTCGGGACCAGCTCCGGGGAGTGCAGCGGCGCACCGGCCCGGGTGGGGAGGGTGAGCAGCACGGCGTCGGCCGGGCGGTCACCGAACAACGCGCCCAGGGCGGCCGGTTCGGCGGCGAAGGGGTGGGGGCGTTCGCGCGGGGCCCGGCCGGGGCGGCGCGGCACCTGCGTCGGGCGGGTGGAATCCTCCGCCCACACCGCCAGACCGGCCCCGACCAGCCACACCCCGTGGATGACCAGCACAGTTTCCCCCTCGTCGACGCCCGGGGGCCAGGATAGGCGGCGGCGCCCGGTTACCGTCGACGCCATGGTGGACCTGCTCGTCGTCGGTGGGCTGGGCGTCGACATCCGCACCCGGGTGCCCGCGCTGCCGCTGCCCCTCGCCGATTCCGTCACCGTTCCCGGGATCGAGCTGCGGGTCGGCAACACCGGGTCGGGGGTGGCGCTGGCCGCCGCAGCGCTCGGACTGGCGGTGACCGTGGTCGACGTGCTGGGGGTCGACCCGGCCGGCGACGTGGTCCGCGCCGCGCTGGCCCGCACCGGCATCCGGTCGGTGTTGGCCGACGATCCCGGGGGCACCCGCCGGTCGGTCAACCTGGTCGACCCGGCCGGCCGCCGGATGGCGCTCTACGACCCCCGACCGTGGCGTGGGGAGCCGCCGTTCCCGCGCGCCGAACTGGCCGCGCTGGCCGGCGGCGCGGCCCACGTCCACGTTTCGATCATGGACTGGGTCCGGGGCCGGTTGCCCACGCTGCGCGCCGCGCTGGCCCCGGGCGTGCTGCTCTCCACCGACCTGCACGACTGGGACGGCGACGACCCGTACCACCGGCCCTTCGCCGAGGCGGCGGACCTGGTCTTCGTCAGCGGCGTCCGGCTGGGCGACCGGGCCCCGGCGGTCGCCGCGGCGCTCGCCCCCCGGACGGTGGTGGTGACCCGGGGAGCGGACGGCGCGGACGTCCACCCGGGCGACCGGCCCCCGGTGCGGGTGCCGACGACGACACCGCCCGGTGCGGTGGTCGACACCAACGGGGCCGGCGACGCCTTCGCCGCCGGCCTGATCGCCGCCCGGCTGCGCGGGGCGGCGCTGCTGCCGGCCACCGGGTACGCCGCCAGGGTCGCTGCGGCTGCCTGCACCCACGACGGGATGGAGTATCCGACCGGGCTGTTCCCCGCCACGCCCGGCCCACGCCGGCCCGGCTGACGTCGTGCTCCGGCAGGGGGTCAGACCGCGCCGGTGCTGCCGTCGGTCAGCTCACGGAGGATGTCGGCGTGCCCGGCGTGCCGGGCCGTCTCCTCGATCATGTGCACCATGATCCAACGCAGCGACACCTCACCGAGCTGCGGCTGCGCGACCACATGGTCCAGGGGGAACCGGGCGGCCAACTCTCGGGACCGGGCACACGCCCGCTCGTAGCCGTCGGTGAGCTGGTCGAGGGTCTCCCCCGGCATCAGGGCGAAGCTGGCCGCCGCGTCCTCCTCGGAGGTGGGGAAGACGTCGCCGGGGGCCGGGGCGAGCAGGAACGGGAACCAGTTCCGCTCGACCAGGGTGAGGTGCCGCAGGATGCCGGCCAGGGTGGTCGCCGACGGCACCAGCCGACGGGACGCCTCGGCGTCGGTCAAGCCCCGTGCCTTGCGCAGCACGGTCGCACGGTGGAAGTCGAGGAACGCGTCGAGCACCGCCCGCTCGTCACCGGTGCGGGCCAGTACCGGAGCGAGCGTCGGGTCGATCTGGATCTCCGCCATCAGCGGACGATACCCGCACCCCGACCCTGCCGGCCGACCGGCGCGGCCCGGACCGTCGGAGCCGTCCCGCTGTCCCGGCAAACCCTGCGGCCCGGCGGCCGGCTTGGCAGGATGGGCGCATGTCTTCGACGGTACGGATTCCCCTGGCGGACGGCCCGGCTGACGGCGAGGCGGTCGACGTCGAGCTGGACAGCAACGACCGGCCCCCGCTGACCCATCACCACCTCGGCCCGCAGGGGCTGGCCGACGCCCACATCTACGAGCTGGAGTCGGCCGGCGACCAGTGGCGCTACCGCTGGCGCGGCCCGGTGCTCTGACCCCGCCCCGGTTGCCGGGAACCGACCTGCCCGCCGATCAGGCAACCATCCGGGCCGCCTGCCCGCCGATCACACAACCATCCGGGCCGCGTGCCCGCCGATCACACAACCATCCGGGCCGCGTGCCCGCCGATCAGGCGGCCATCCGGGCCAGGGTGCGTGAACGCAGGCCGTCCAGCACCGCCCGGGTGACCTGGGAGGTGCCTCGGGCCTGGTCGCACACCTCGGCGACGCGGCGGGCGGTGGCCTCGCGGCGGGAGTCCCGTTCGTCCCAGAGCCGGTCGACCTCCGCCAGCAGCGGACCCTCCACCTCACGTTCCACGCCGCGCAGCGCCGGCACGCCGAGCCGCTGGGCCAGGTCGAAGACCTTCCCCGCGTACGGCAGGGGCAGGAACGGGGTGCCGACCATCGCCGCGAAGATCAGGAAGTGCAGCCGCATGCCGACCGCCAGGTCAAAGTGCTTCATCAGGCCGAGCACCTGCCGGGGCGAGTAGTCACCGTGCAGGATGCGCCCCCGGTCGGCGGCGATCATGTGGGACAGCACCCCGTGCGAGTGCCGGATGTCGTCGCGTTCCATCGGTACGAACAGCACGTGCGCGTCGATCCGTTGCACCAGGAAGTCGCCGATCTGGGCGAGCAACCGGTGGTACCCGTCGACGTCGAGTCGTTCCGCGGCCCGCCCCGGCTCCCGGACGCTCAGCCCGACCAGCCGCTTGCCGGCGGGCACCCCCTCCTCGCGCAGCAGCCGGGCCGGAAAGTCCTCCGGCTCCAACAGGAACGCCGGGTCGGCGGTGACGGTGATCGGGTTGAGCAACCCGGCCTCCTCCAGCACCATCCGGGACTCCTGATCCCGGACGGTCACCTCGGTCGCCCCGGCCAGCGTCTCCCGGACCATGCCGGTGTCCACCCCGTCGCTGAGCGGCCCGACCCCCACCGCGTACGTCAGCAGGGGCAGCCCACGTTCCTGGGCGACCCGCACGACGCGCAGGTAGCGGCGGGCCTCCTTGTCGTACAGGATGCCGCCCCCGCCGAGGATGAGCAGGTCGAGCTGGGCCAGCACCTCGGCCGAGTCGACCCGGCTCACGCCCTCCCAGGGCACCGCCTCGACGTCGGGGTGGGCCAGCGCGGTGTGCGCCGGATTACGGGAGAACACGATGATCCGGGCGTTCGGCTCCTGTTCCCGCAGGTCAGCCAGCAGACCGGTGAGGATCGCCTCGTCACCGAGGTTCCGACCGCCGTACGAGCCGAGCACACCGATGGTCAATCCGGTGGGACCCCTCATCCGTCACTCCTCCCCAGAACCGTCCCGCCCGCATTCCCCCCCAACCCCAACCCATGCCCCAGCCGAGCCCCCGCCCCTCCCCCGTCCCCGCCCTCCCCCGTCCCCGCCCCGGTGATCAAGAGGTTTACGTCAACCCACCCGGGCGGAATGACGTAAACCTCTTGATCACCGAAAACAGCGGTGGGGGTGGGCGGGTGATCAAGAGGTTTGCGTCAGGTCGGGCCGGTGGGGTGACGCAAACTTCTTGATCACCGGGGCGCGGGAGGGGACGGGACGAGGGCGGGGACGGGGCGGGGACGGGGACGGGGACGGGACGAGGGCGGGGACGGGGGCGGGGACGGGGCGGGGACGGGGACGGGACGAGGGCGGGGACGAGGGCGGGGTGGGGCGGTACGTGGGGTGGGTGGGGTAATCGGGTTGCCTGGGGTGTGGGGTGCTCGCCAGGGTGGGGGGATGGCGGATGCGAGCGCGGGTGGGGGCAGGATCGGGTGGGATGAGCTGCCCGGGCATGTCCGGCAGGCGGTGGAACGGATCATCGGTGACCGGGTGGTCGAAGCGGTCTCCCAGCCCGGTGGATACTCCCCCGGCACGGCCGACCGGGTGCTGACGGCCGACGGGCGACGGGCGTTCGTCAAGGCGGTCAGCTCGGCGCAGAACCCGGACACCCCCCGGATGCACCGCGCCGAGGCCCGGCACACGGCCGCACTGCCCCGGTGCGCCCCGACGCCCCGGCTGCTCGGCTGTCACGACGACGGTGAGTGGGTGGCGCTCGTACTCACCGATGTCGACGGCCGGCACCCGCACACGCCGTGGCGGCCCGCGGACCTCGACCCGGTGCTGCGCGCGTTGGAGGCGCTGGCCGACACGCTCACCCCGAGCCCGGTGCCGGACGTGCCGACCGCCGCCGAGCGGCTGGCCCACGATTTCGCCGGCTGGCGGCGGATCGTCGCCGACCCGCCGCCCCGGCTCGACCCGTGGGTCGCCGCGCACCTGGTCGAGTTGTGCGCGGCGGCCGACCGGGGGCTGGCCGGGCTGACCGGAGACACCCTGTGCCACCTGGACGTGCGGGCCGACAACCTGTTGATCGACGCGGACGGTGCGGTCACCGTGGTGGACTGGCCGTGGGCCTGCCGGGGGCCCACCTGGTTGGACACGGCGCTGCTGCTGGTCAACGTGCGGCTGCACGGCGGGCACGACACCGAGGCGCTGCTGCGCCGGTTGCCACTCACCGCCGATGTCGACCCCGCCACCCTGACCGGCTTCTATGCCGGCCTGGCCGGTTTCTTCACCGACAGCGCCCGCCGCCCGCCACCGGCCGGCATCCCCACCGTCCGTGCCTTCCAACAGGCCCAGGCCACCGCCCTCGTCCCCTGGCTCCGCCACCGCCTCGAAACCCCCGGAGCAGTCCGGTGATCAAGAGGTTCACGTCAGCCTGCACCGCTTTTCTGACGAATACCTCTTGATCACCGCACCGGTGGTGGGGTGACCTCGGCGGGTCGGGGTCAGCGGAGCTGGTGGGCGAGGAAGGGGACGACCAGTTGGGGCAGGAGGGGGGTGGTGAGGATGTCGTGATGGGTGAGGCCGGGGAGTACCGCCAGGCGGGAGGTGGGGCGGCCGGTGCCGTCTGCGCCCGGGTGCCGGTGGCCACCGCCGAGCAGCCGGTAGAACTCGGCCATGTGGGTGACCGGGATCGAGTCGGCGTCGGCGAAGACCAGCAGGGTCGGTACGGCGAGGGCGGCCACCTCCGGCGACCAGTCGTACTCGTGGCGCAGCAGGGCACCGGACTTGGCCCACAGCTGCGGCCAGTCCTGGGGCCGGGGGGCGATCCGTTGGTAGAGCTGGTGCGGGGGCGTACCACGCATCTGCTCGCCCGCCCGTTCGTCCTGGCCGGCCATCATGGTCAGCACCTCGGGATACCAGCCCCGCCGCCGGCACGGGGTGGAGATGAGCACCAGCCGACGCACCAGTTCCGGGTGTTGGATCGCGGTACGCAGCGCCACCCCGCCACCGAGGGAGTAGCCGAGCACCTCCGCCCCGGGCAGGTCGAGGTGGCGTAGCAGCGCGGCGACGTCGTAGGCCATCGACTCGTACCGCAGGGGTCGGTCCACGTCGGCGGTCCGGCCGTGGCCCTGGAGATCCACCGCGATCACCCGGCGACGCTCGGCCAACGCCGGCAGGATCGGGGCGAACGTCTCCGTCGAGCCGTAACCACCGTGCAACAGCACCAGCGGCGGTCCGTCGCCGTGCTCCTCGTACCAGAGGCGCAACCCGTTGACGTCCGCGTAGCTCACCGGTGTCTCCCCGCCTCGGGCCCGGGGGCGTCGCCCGGGCCACCACGACGGCAGCGCCTCACGCCTCGGGCCGGGCGGGGGCAGCCTGCGGCTTCGCCGACAGGCCCCACAGCTCCACGATCCGGTCGTCGCGGAAGGTGAACATCTCCAGCATCGTCGCCGTCGAGCCGTCGGCGAGGCCGACCATCTCGGTCCGGGTCGCCACGCGCTCTCCGTCCGCGACCAGATCCTTCAGGGTCACCCTCAGGTCGGGATGCTGCGCCCACATCTGCTGCCAGGCCTGCTGCACGCGCCCCCGGCCGGTGGCCCGCAACGGATGGCTGTAGAAGGTGCCGGCGAAGATGGTCTCGATGGCCGCCACGTCCCGACGGTTGAACGCGTCGTACATGCGCTCGGCGATCCGGCGTCCCTGATCCACCAGGCGAGTATGCCCGATGTACGTCTCCACGGGAGGCCGGTCGGGACCGTCGCTGCGGTCAGCCGCCGGATCCCCGCTCTACGGGATCGCCACGGTGCCTGTGGTGCGGGGTGGGCGCGGCAGGTTTCGAACCTGCGACCCCTCGCTTGTAAGGCGAGTGCTCTCCCACTGAGCTACGCGCCCGGAACGCCCGTGCGGGCGGGCCGGTGGCTGGCAAGCTTACCTGCCGGCCGCCGGCCCGTCGCAACGGTGTGCCGATCGAGCGGTGTGCCGCCGCACCGACGGAACCGGTACGACGGCACGCGCGGTCGCCGCGGGAACGTCAGGCGGCGACCGTGTCGGCGAGCGCCTTGCGCCAGCTCTGCTGGTCACGCGCCTCACCCGGCATGTTCATCTCGGCGAACCGGACGATGCCCGCCTTGTCGATGACGAAG
Source organism: Micromonospora sp. NPDC048894 (assembly GCF_040649765.1). NCBI lineage: Bacteria > Bacillati > Actinomycetota > Actinomycetes > Micromonosporales > Micromonosporaceae > Micromonospora > Micromonospora sp. NPDC048894. The sequence goes on from NZ_JBEZFY010000006.1 coordinate 219,819, forward strand.
GTGCCCCGGTTGGCGATGCCGGCGAGGTCGTTGAAGACGCCGTACGCCTGGGCGACCGCCCCGTGCGGCCAGAAGTCGGCCAGCAGCGGGAACTGGTAGCCCTCCTTCTCGGCCCAGATCTTGTGGGCGTAGATCGAGTCGACGCTGACGGTGAGCACCTGCACGTCGTCGTTGACGTAGTCGTTGAGGTTGTCCCGCACCTCGCACAGCTCACCCTGGCAGATGCCGGTGAAGGCGAGCGGGTAGAAGACCAGCAGCACGGTGCGGTTGCCCCGGTAGTCCGAGAGCCGTACCTCCTGGTTGTTCTGGTCCTTCAACAGGAAGTCGGGCGCCTCGGCACCAACCTCGATCGGCATGCGAACTCCTTGGGTCGACTCTGAGGTGGGTCCAGCCTGCCACACCCGGCGCGGACGCCCCGGGTGCGGGATTGCTCAGTTGGGCCACGGCCCGGCCGGGGAGCCTACTTACGCCCCTTGGACCCCCGGCGCAGCACGAGCCGGGCGGCGCTCCAGTCCAGGCCGGCGTTGAGGGTCGAGGTCTGCTGGAGCCCGGCGGTCTGCGCCGACTCGGCGACCTCGCTCGGCTCGACGTGCCCGTCCCGGCCGGCCTTCGGGGTCAACAGCCACACGACTCCGGCGTCGGCCAACGGACCGAGGGCGTCGACGAGAAGCTCGAAGAGGTCACCGTCTCCGTCGCGGTACCAGACGAGCACCGCGTCGACCACCTCGTCGGTGTCCTCGTCGACCAGTTCTCCACAGCGGTCGGTCAGGGCGTCCCGGAGATCCTGGTCGACGTCCTCGTCGTACCCCATCTCCATGACGACCATGCCCGGTTCGATCCCGAACCGGTCCGCCAGGAGACGTACCCCGTCGGCGGCCTGACCAGCGGTCGCGCTCACTGTCGCGTGCCTCCTCATCTCGTCCCTGCCCAGCGGCGTCGCGGTGACGCCGTCAGGCAGAGTCCACACAGTTGTGGTCCGTCGCGCAAGTGGCGCACCGGGTGGAACGGAATTTACCGTGCCAGCAGCGTACGGGCACCCTGGGTAATGGCATCCTCGGAGACCAGCACCTGACGGGCAGCCGGACCTAATGGTACAAACGAGTCGACTGCGGCCACCCGCCGCGCCGCTCCCACAAATCCGGCGTCGACAAGCGTCGCGAGGATCCCCTCACCGACCCCGCCGGACCGCCGGGTCTCATCCACCACCAGCACCCGACCGGTCGCGGACGCCTCCCGGATCAGGTCCGCCACCGGCAGCGGTGCCAGCCACCGCAGGTCCACCACCCGGCAGCCGATCCCCTCGTCGGCCAGGGTCGACGCCGCCCGCAGCGACATCCGCACCCCGTTACCGAACGTGACGATGGTGACGTCCTCGGCCGAGCCGACGCCGTACACCCGGGCCCGGCCGATCGGCGCGTGACCGGCCGCCCAGTCGGCCGGCTCGGCGTAGGACCCCAGCCACTCGCCGTCACCCGGCTCGTACAGGTCCCGGGTGTGGTAGAGCGCGATCGGCTCCAGGAACACCGAGACGGTGCCGTCCACCACGGCGGCGGCCAGGCAGGTCCGCAGCAGCGGACCGGCGTCGTCCGGCCGCGCCGGCACCGCGACCACCAGACCAGGCACGTCCCGCAGTACGGCCACCGAGTTGTCGTTGTGGAAGTGCCCGCCGAACCCCTCCTGGTAGGCCAGCCCCGGCACCCGAACCACCATCGGGTTGCGGAACGCCCCCTGCGAGAAGAACTGCAACGTGGCCGCCTCGCCCCGCAGCTGGTCCTCGGCGTTGTGCAGGTACGCCAGGTACTGGATCTCCGGCACCGGCAGCATCCCGGCCAGCCCGGCGCCCAGCCCCAACCCCAGCACCGACGTCTCGTCCAGCAGGGTGTCGAAGACCCGGGCCGCCCCGAACCGCTCCCGCAGCCCCTTGGTGACCCCGTACACCCCGCCCTTGGCCGCGACGTCCTCCCCGAAGACCGCCAACTGCGGGTGGCTGAGCATCCCGTCGGCGAGCGCGGCGTTGATGCTCTGCGCCAGGGTCAGCGGGCCGGCCAACTCCGGGGGCTTGCCACCGAACGCCGCCACCCGGTCGGCCGCATCCGGCCCGGCCGCCCGCTGCGCCGCCTGCGCCACCGTCGTGGCGACCCGCTTGGGCCGGCGGGGCGACAGCGGGGCCACCACGTCGACCGGGGCAGCCAGCTTCGGCTCGTCGAGCACCTCCTCGGCGGTCCGCCGCACCTGCCAGCCCCGCTCGTCGTAGCGGGCCAGCAGTTCCTCGCCGGTGGCCACCCCCGCCTCGACGAGCAGCCGGGCGGTGGCCAGCACCGGATCGCGCGCCTCGTCGGCGGCGATCTCGGCGGTGCTGCGGTACGCCCGCTCGGCGTCCGCCCCGGCGTGCCCCAGCAGCCGTACCGTCCGCAGGTGCAGCACCGCCGGCCGCCGGTGCCGCCGCACCCAGCCGGCGGCCTCGGCGGCCACCGCGTGCACGGCCACCGGGTCGGTGCCGTCGGCGGTGAAGTAGCGCACCCCGGGCCGGGCCCGCAGGACCCGCTCCACCCAGCCGTCCGGCGACCGGACGCTGATGCCCAGGCCGTTGTCCTCGCAGACGAAGAGCACCGGGATCCGCAGGCCGGTGTGGTCGTACCAGCCGGCGGTGTTGAACGCGGCGGTGGCGCTGGCGTGGTTGACCGAGGCGTCGCCGAACGAACAGACCACGATGGCGTCGCGGGGCCACGGCGAGCGCGGCGGACCGGCCGGGTCGTCGCGCCGGCCGGCGGTGTCGATCCGGCGCAGCCGTTCCAGGGCCAGGCCCAGGCCGACCGCCCGGGGCAGGTGCGAGGCGATGGTGGAGGTCGTCGGCACCACCGCCAGGTCGGCCCGGCCGAAGACCTTGTGCCGGCCCCCGGCGATCGGGTCGAGGGTCGAGGCGACCATCCCGCGCAGCACGTCCCGGGCCGCCCCGGCGTACGCCTCCTGCCACCCGTCGTCCCCGCCCGGTCCCGGGTCGACCGCCGTTGCCGGGGACGTCCCGGTCACCGGGAGCCCGGGGCCGGCCGGACCGGGACCGGCGGAGACGGGACCCACGGCGGCGGAGACGGCATCGGCGGCGGTGGGACTGCCCGGGGCGGGGTCCGGGGCGGCGGTCACCGGGGCGGCGGCGGGGGCGGCGGGCTCGGCGGGGGTGCCCTCCGGGGCGGCGGGCCGCTGCCAGGGCACCGGCTCGGTGGTGCCGTCGCTGCCCACCCGGTAGGCCACCGGGCCGACCGGGGCGGGCTGGCCGACCGGGCCGGCGTCACCGTCGAGGGGGTCGGTCGTGCCCACCGGCGCGGGGCGTTCGTCCCCGGCGTCGGCCGCTGGACCGGCTGCCGGCGACGATCCGGCGGGGCCGCTCCCGGCGGCCGACGACGCACCTGTGCGGTCCGGTGCCCCGACCGGGTGGAGGGATTCCGGCTCACCGGCCCCCGGGGCGGTGCCGTCGTCGGGGTCACCGCCGGCGGGCGGGGAACCGATCGCCGCCACGCCGTCCCCGCCGGTGCGGTCGACGGCCGGACCGTCGCCGTCCGGGAAGCCGACAGCCACGGCGTCGCCGCCCGGGAAGCTGCCGGCCGGGCCGTCGCCATCCGGGAAGCTGCCGGCCGGACCTTCGCCGCCCGGGGAGCCGACAGCCACGGCGTCACCGTCCGGGAAGCTGCCGGCCGAGGCGTCGCCGCCCGGGAAGCTGCCGGCCGCCTGGGCAGCGCGCAGACAGTAGAAGGCGCCCGAGCGGTAGTGCAGCAGGGCCGGGTCGGTGGGGCGCAGCGCCGCGGCCACCGCCGCGTTGGCCTCGTGCCCGGCGGAGCCGATCGTGTAGAAGCCCTCGTCGAAGCTGCGCAGCCAGCGGCCGGCCAGGTCGAGCTGACGGCTGGTCACCTGCGCGTCGAAGAGGGCGAGCAACTGCCGGCCGGTCAGCGCGGCGGCCGGCCGTAGCGGTTGCCCGGGGTCACGCCGCCGCTCGGGCTCGGGTAACGCGCCCAGGGTCTCCCGGAACCGGTCGTCGAGATCTTGCGGGGTGGTCACGCGATCAGCATTACCGACGGAGGCCACGGTCGCCCACTCAGACACGACCCGACCGGGGTGAGTCAGTCCACCGCGCACCGCTGCGGGCAGTCCCCGTCGGACACCTTCTCCACCAGTTCCCGCAGCGTGGACAGCTCCTCGACGGTCAATCCGACGAGCAGCCGGGAACCCGACAGCGCCTCGCGCACCCGTTCCCGCACCCGGCGGCCCTCGTCGGTGACCAGCAGTGTCTTCTGCCGCCGGTCGATCGGGTCGACCCGGCGGGTGACCAGCCCGGCCTGTTCCAGCCGGTCGACCAGGGCGGTCACGTTGGACCGGTCGCACGCCAACCGGACGGCGAGGTCACGCGCCGGCGACGGCCGGTCCGGGTCCAATTCGCACAGTGCGGCCGCCGCCGGGGTGAGTCCCAGCGCACCGAGAGCGGCCTCCTGGTCGTGCCGGATCGCGTCGGCGACGTGCAGGAACCGGCGTACCGTCTCGCCCGTCAACCCGGCGCGGTCGCCCCGGTCGGCCTGCGTGCGGCCGGCCTCCTGCGTCATCCCCCGACTGTACGGCCGCGCCTACCGCCCACCGCACCACCGGGCCGATCGACACCGCTGCCCGCCGGATGCCGACGTCGGGCTGCGCCGCCCGACCAACGGCCGCCCGACACGCCGCCCGGGGCGGTCGCCGGCCGCTGTTCGGCTGGCGGAGACGACGACGGTCTCCAGTCGTCACCTGACGGTCACCGTGGGTCGCGACGCTGCCGGGGTCAGGTACGCACCACATCCCGGGAGGTTCCCATGGCACTGTCCCGCCGTACCGTCCTGCTCTCCGGCGCGGCGCTCGGCGCGGCCGGCGCGACCGCCGGTCTGCCGACGTCCGCCGACGCCGCCGACGGGCGTCCCGCCCGCCCGGTGGGCACCGCCCGCCACCGACCGTTGATCTGGCCGTTCACCCTCGGGGTGGCCTCCGGCGACCCGGACCACGAGGGGGTGGTGCTGTGGACCCGGCTGGCCCCGCAGCCGCTGGCCGAGGACGGGTTGGGCGGCATGCCCGACCGGACGGTCGAGGTGCAGTGGGAGGTGGCCGCCGACGAGCTGTTCCGGCACGTCGTCCAGCGGGGTACGGCGATCGCCCGGCCCGAGTCGGCGCACAGCGTGCACGTCGAGCTGACCGGGCTGCTGCCGGGGCGGGAGTACTTCTACCGGTTCCGGGCCGAGGGGCACCTCTCCCCCACCGCCCGGACCCGCACCGCGCCCGACCCGGCGTCCCTGCCCGCCGCGCTGGCGATGGGTTTCGTCTCCTGCTCCCACTACGAGCAGGGGTACTTCACCGCCTACCGGCGGCTGGCCGAGAGCGCGCCGGAGCTGATCCTGCACCTCGGCGACTACCAGTACGAGTACGCCCGGGAGTACGGCCCGGACCGGCCGCGCGGGCACGAGGGGCCGGAGACCCGGACACTGGCCGGCTACCGGCAGCGGCACGCCCAGTACAAGACCGACCCGGATCTGCAGACGGCGCACGCGGTGGCCCCCTGGGCGGTGGTCTTCGACGACCACGAGGTGGAGAACAACTGGGCCGGCGCGGTGCCGGAGGAGCCGGACCCGAACTTCCTGGCCCGGCGGGCCGCCGCCTTCCAGGCGTACCACGAGAACATGCCGCTGCGGCGGTCCTCGGTGCCGCGCGGTCCGGACATCGCGCTGCACCGGCGGTTGCGCTGGGGGCGGCTGGCCACCTTCCACCTGCTCGACACGCGGCAGTTCCGGGACGACCAGGCGTGCGGGGACGGCTACCGGGACTGCCCGGCGGCGGCCGACCCGGGCCGCACCATCACCGGGACGGCACAGGAGCAGTGGCTGCTGGACGGGTTCCGCCGCTCCGACACCCGCTGGGACCTCCTCGCCCAGCAGGTGTTCTTCGCCGCCCGGGACCGCGACCCCGGGCCGACCCGGCTGACCAGCATGGACGCCTGGGACGGCTACCTGGCCTCCCGGGACCGGATCACCCGGGGCTGGGTGACCGCCGGGGTACGCAACCCGGTGGTGCTCACCGGGGACGTGCACGCGCACTGGGCGGCCGACCTGAAGCTGGACTACACCGACCCGGGCGCGCGGACGGTCGGCACCGAGCTGGTCTGCTCCTCGGTCACCTCGGGCGGGGACGGCTTCGACTCGGCCAGCGGCTCGCACCCCTGGTTGCGCACCAATCCCCACCTGCGGTTCCAGAACGACCTGCGCGGTTTCGTCCGGACCACGATCACCCCGGCGCAGCTCAGTGCGGACTTCATGGTGCTGCCGTACGTGAGCCGGGCGGGCGCCCCGGCGTACCCACGGGCGTCGTTCGTGGTCGAGGACCGGGTGCCCGGCCTGCACCAGACGGGCGACCGGCCGCCGACGACGGCCCGCGCGCTGCCGCCGGGCGTGGACCGGGACCGGTACACCGTCGAGACGGAGACCGGGCTGCGCTGAGCCGCCCCGGGGCGGCGGCCGGGACGTGCCGGGGGCCGGTGCGGCCGGGCGACGGGACTCGGCGCCCGGGTGGCCGGCGGCGAGGGCGGGCGGGGCGGGGTCAGCCGGGGAGGAAGGAGAAACGGAGCTGGCGCGACGGGTTGTCACCGTTGGGGTCGACCAGGCAGACCGACTGCCAGGTGCCGAGCTGGAGTCGCCCGCCGAGCACCGGCAGGGTCGCGTACGGCGGCACGAAGGCGGGCAGCACGTGGTCGCGGCCGTGGCCGGGCGAGCCGTGCCGGTGCCGCCAGCGGTCGTCGGTGGGCAGCAGGTCGTCGAGGGCCCGCAGCAGGTCGTCGTCGGAGCCGGCGCCGGTCTCGATGATCGCCACCCCGGCGGTGGCGTGCGGCACGAAGACGTGCAGCAGGCCGTCGCCCTGCCCGGCGACGAATCGCTCGGCCTCGGCCGTGACGTCGACGACGGTGGGTCGGGAACCGGTCCGGACGGTGATCACCTCGCTGCGCATACGGCGCATTCTGCCGCATCCGACCCGTTACCGCCGCCGTCCCCGGCCGCCGGGGCCGGGCCCCCGGTGGGCCGACCCCGGCGGGGCGACGGCGGCCGGCCCCGACGCGGCCGACCGGGCAAAGTTACCGGTGGGTACCTGTGTTCAGCGTCGCGTCTGGGGGAGCTAGAGGTGACGACGGGTGCCACCAGAGGGCAGGATGGCGCTAGAGACCTATCCCACACACAACCGAGGGAACGCCTGTGGCTACGGAACGCAAGCGCCCGGTGATCACCGCTGGTCTGCCGAGCCAGCTTCCGGACATCGACCCCGAAGAAACCAGCGAGTGGGTCGAGTCGCTCGACGGTGTCATCGACGAGCGCGGAACCAAACGCGCCCGGTACGTCATGCTGAGCCTGCTGGAGCGGGCCCGCGAGCGGCAGGTCGGGGTGCCGTCCCTGACCACCACCGACTACATCAACACCATCACCCCGGAGCAGGAACCCTGGTTCCCGGGTGACGAGCACATCGAGCGGCGGATCCGGGCGTACGTCCGGTGGAACGCGGCGATGCTGGTGCACCGGGCGCAGCGGCCGGAGATCGGCGTCGGTGGGCACATCTCCACCTTCGCCAGCTCCGCCTCCCTCTACGAGGTGGGCTTCAACCACTTCTTCAAGGGCAAGAACCACCCGGGCGGCGGCGACCACATCTTCTACCAGGGGCACGCCTCCCCCGGCATGTACGGGCGGGCGTTCCTGGAGGGTCGGCTCTCGGAGGACCAGCTCGACGGGTTCCGGCAGGAGCTGTCCCACCCGGGCGGCGGACTGCCGTCCTACCCGCACCCTCGGCTGATGCCCGACTTCTGGGAGTTCCCCACGGTCTCCATGGGTCTGGGCCCGCTGAACGCGATCTACCAGGCCCGGTTCAACCGCTACCTGCAGCACCGGGGCATCAAGGACACCTCCCAGCAGCACGTCTGGGCCTTCCTCGGCGACGGCGAGATGGACGAGGTCGAGTCGCTCGGCGCGATCGGCGTGGCCGCCCGCGAGGAGCTGGACAACCTCACCTTCGTGATCAACTGCAACCTTCAGCGGCTGGACGGCCCGGTCCGGGGCAACGGCAAGGTGATGCAGGAGCTGGAGGCGTTCTTCCGGGGCGCCGGGTGGAACGTGATCAAGGTGGTCTGGGGCCGGGAGTGGGACCCGCTGCTCGCCGCGGACACCGACGGCGCGCTGGTCAACCTGATGAACACCACCCCCGACGGCGACTACCAGACCTACAAGGCGGAGTCCGGGGCGTACGTGCGGGAGCACTTCTTCGGCCGGGACCAGCGGACCCGCAAGATGGTCGAGCACCTGTCCGACGACGAGATCTGGAACCTCAAGCGGGGCGGGCACGACTACCGCAAGCTCTACGCGGCATACAAGGCGGCCACCGAGCACACCGGGCAGCCGACCGTCATCCTGGCCAAGACCATCAAGGGCTGGACGCTGGGCTCGCACTTCGAGGGCCGCAACGCCACGCACCAGATGAAGAAGCTGACGCTTGACGACCTCAAGCTGTTCCGCGACCGGCTCTACCTGGACATCCCGGACAAGGCGCTGGAGGACAACCCCTACCTGCCGCCGTACTACACCCCGGGTGAGTCCTCGGACGAGATGGCCTACCTGCGGGAGCGGCGCGAGCAGCTCGGCGGTTACCTGCCGTCCCGGCGGACCAGCCACAAGAAGCTGGCGATCCCGGGGCCGGAGCGGTTCGCCGACGTCAAGCGCGGCTCGGGCAAGCAGAAGGTGGCCACCACGATGGCCTTCGTCCGCCTGCTCAAGGACATCATGAAGGACAAGGAGTTCGGCAAGCGCTGGGTGCCGATCATCCCGGACGAGGCGCGTACCTTCGGCCTCGACTCGATCTTCCCGACCGCGAAGATCTACTCCCCGCACGGCCAGCGGTACACCTCGGTCGACCGGGACCTGTTCCTGTCCTACAAGGAGTCGACGACCGGGCAGATCCTGCACGAGGGGATCAACGAGGCCGGTTCGGTCGCCTCGTTCACCGCCGCCGGCACCGCGTACGCCACCCACGACGAGCCGATGATCCCGATGTACATCTTCTACTCGATGTTCGGGTTCCAGCGCACCGGTGACGGCTTCTGGGCGGCGGCCGACCAGATGGCCCGGGGCTTCGTCCTCGGCGCGACCGCCGGGCGGACCACGCTCAACGGTGAGGGCCTCCAGCACGAGGACGGCCACTCGCTGCTGCTGGCCGCGACCAACCCGGCGGTGGTCGCCTACGACGCGGCGTTCGGGTTCGAGCTGGCGCACATCGTGGAGCGCGGCCTGCACCGGATGTACGGCGAGGACCAGGAGAACATCTTCTACTACCTCACCGTCTACAACGAGCCGATCCACCAGCCGGTCGAGCCGTCCGAGCTGGACGTCGAGGGGCTGCTCAAGGGCATCTACCGCTATGCGCCGGCCCCGCAGGTCGACGGGCCGCGGGCCAGCATCCTGGCCTCCGGCACCGGCATGCAGTGGGCGCTCAAGGCGCAGCAGCTGCTCGCCCAGGACTGGGGGGTGGCCGCCGACGTCTGGTCGGTGACCTCGTGGTCGGAGCTGCGCCGCGACGCGGTGCTCTGTGAGGAGCACAACCTGCTCAACCCGGGCGCGGAGCAGCGGGTGCCGTACATCCAGGAGAAGCTGGCCGAGGCCGACGGGCCGAAGGTCGCGGTCAGCGACTGGATGCGCGCGGTACCGGACCTGATCGCCCGCTGGGTACCTGGTGACTACACCTCGCTCGGCACCGACGGCTTCGGCATGTCGGACACCCGGCACGCGCTGCGTCGGCACTTCCACGTCGACGCCGAGTCGGTTGCGGTGGCGACGCTGCGGCAGCTCGCCCTGCGCGGGACGATCCCGGCCGGTGTCCCGGCCGAGGCGGCCAAGAAGTACGCGATCGACGACGTCAACGCCGCCCCGGTCGGTGAGACCGGCGGCGACAGCTAGTTCCCGGGTACGACGAAGGGCCCGGCGCCTCGCGCCGGGCCCTTCTCGTGTCCTCCGCCCGCTCCGCCCCTGCGTGATCGAGCGTGATCTTGACCGGATCCGCAGGTGGTGCCGACGGGGTGTCGGGTCAGCCGACGACGGCCAGGTCGGTCAGCCGGGCCAACGAGTCCTCCAGGTCGGCGCCGACCCGACGCAGCCCGAGGCGCAGCAGGGCGCCCTTGACCGGGCCGGCCGGCCAGCGGACCACGATCAGTCGGACGATCGTGCCGCCCTCCTCCTCGTCGGCGGTGAGCTGCACGTAGATCTCGGTGCGTGCCTCGGCTCGGGCACCGGCCCCCCGGGCGCGTTCCCGCCAGCCGATCAGGTTGGGCTCCTGGTAGGCGATCACCTCGGCCTCGTGCGCCGAGCCGCGCCCGGCCTGGACGAGTTGTCGACGGCCGAAGCCCTCCCCCGAGAGGACCTCGGCGGCCCGGACCCCGGCCAGCCAGGCGGGCAACTGCTCGGCCCGCTGGACGACTTCCCAGACCGCTTCCACCGGCGCCGTCACGTGCGCACTGCGTTCGACGAGGATCATTCTGTTTCTTCCCCCACTGAGGACATCCGCGATATTCCGCACTCTATGCGCTAAATCGGACTTACTGGGACGTGTTCGGAAAAAGACACGCCGGAAGCCCTTGCGCCCGCATTGCCCCGCACCTATGGCGCTCCCGGGCTTCGCGCCCTAGAGTGCGAACACGTTTCGCGTTCTGGGAGGGTGGATGACGACCGCACCGATCCCCGGTTTCCCCGCCGGCTTCCGTTGGGGGGTGTCCACCTCCGCGTACCAGATCGAGGGAGGCGCCACCGCCGACGGCCGGGGAGCGTCCATCTGGGACACCTTCGCGCACACCCCCGGCCGGATCATCGACGGCAGCACCGGCGACGTGGCCTGCGACCACTACCACCGGCACCGGGAGGACGTCGCGCTGCTGGCCGGGCTCGGGGTGTCGGCGTACCGGTTCTCGATCGCCTGGCCCCGGGTCCGCCCCGGCGGCGCCGGCCCGGTCAACGCCGCCGGCCTGGACTTCTACGACCGGCTCGTCGACGACCTGCTGGCCGCCGGCATCGACCCGGTCGCCACCCTGTTCCACTGGGACCTGCCGCAGCCGCTCCAGGACGCCGGCGGCTGGCTGAACCGGGACACCGCCGCCCACTTCGCCGAGTACGCCGACGTGACCGCCGAACGCCTCGGCGACCGGGTGAAACTCTGGATCACCCTCAACGAGCCGTTCATCCACCTGAGCCTCGGCCACGGCACCGGCGAACACGCCCCCGGCCAGACCCTGCTCTTCGACTCCTTCCCCGCCGCCCACCACCAACTGCTCGGGCACGGGCTGGCGGTGACCGCGCTGCGCGCCCACAGCACCGCCCCGGTGGCCATCGCCAACAACTACTCGCCTGTCGTCCGCCACGGCGACACCGACGCCGACCACGCCGCCGCGGCGGCGTACGACGCCCTGCACAACCACCTGTTCACCGACCCGCTGCTGGGCCGGGGCTACCCCGACGGCTTCGACCCGGGCGTGGTACGCGACGGCGACCTGGCGGTGATCGCCGCGCCGCTGGACGTGCTGGGGGTCAACTACTACAACCCCACCGGGGTACGCGCCCCCGAGGAGGGCTCGCCGCTGCCGTTCGAGCTGGTCCCGCTGGAGGGCTACCCGCGTACCGCGTTCGACTGGCCGGTGGTCCCGGACGGGCTGCGTACCCTGCTCGTCGGCCTGCGCGACCGGTACGGCGACGCGCTGCCGCCGATCCAGGTCACCGAGGGCGGCTGCGCCTACGACGACGTCCCGGACGCCGACGGTCAGGTGCCCGACCCGGACCGGATCGCCTACCTCGACGGGCACCTGCGCGCCGTCCTCGCCGCCATCGACGAGGGTGTCGACGTGACCGGGTACTTCGTCTGGTCGCTGCTGGACAACTGGGAGTGGGCGGAGGGCTTCACCAAGCGCTTCGGTCTGGTGCACGTCGACTTCGCCACCGGCACCCGGACCCCGAAGTCCTCGTACGCCTGGTACCGGTCCCAGGTCGGCCGGGGGTGACCACCGTCGACCCGACGCCGGCCTCGCTGCCGGCGGCGCTCGCCGACCCGGTCGTCCCGGTCCGGCGCAACTGGATCGCGTTGATCTTCGCGGCCAACCTCGGGGTGTGGATGGCCTTCTTCACCCCCATCCAGGTGCTGCTGCCCCAGCAGGTGGAACGGATCTCGCCGGACCACAAGGAGGCGATGCTGGCCGTCGTCACCGGGCTGGGCGCGCTCGCGGCGGTGCTGGCCAACCCGCTCGCCGGGGCGCTGTCGGACCGCACCTGCCTACGCATCGGCGGGCGGGAGTTCGGCCGCCGGCACGTCTGGACCGCCGGCGGCGCGGTGCTCGGCGCGCTGGCGCTGGTGCTGCTGGCCCGGCAGCAGACCATCGCCGGGGTGGCGCTGGGCTGGGTCGCCGCCCAGGTCTGCTTCAACGCGATGCTGGCCAGCCTCACCGCCGGCATCCCCGACCGGGTGCCGGTGGTGCAGCGCGGCGGGGTCTCCGGGTGGGTGGGCATCCCGCAGGCGCTCGGCCTGGTGCTCGGCGCGGTGCTGGTCACCGCCCTGGTCAGCGGCACCGTCCCCGGCTACACGGCGATGGCGTTGGCGGTGCTGCTGCTGTCGCTGCCGTTCGCGTTCCTCACCCCCGACGACCCGCTGCCCCGGGAACACCGCCCACCGCTGCGGCTGCGCGCGCTGGTCGCCTCGATGTGGATCGACCCACGCCGGCACCCCGACTTCGCCTGGGCCTGGATCACCCGGTTCCTGGTGCAGATCGGCAACGCCCTGGGCACCCTCTACCTGCTGTACTTCCTCACCGACGGGGTGCGCTACCCCGATCCCGAGGGCGGGCTGCTGGTGCTGATCCTGCTCTACACCCTGGGCATGATGCTCACCGCCGTGGTCTCCGGGATGCTGTCCGACCGCTCCGGCCGGCGCAAGGTCTACGTGATCGTCTCCGGGGTGGTGATGGCGGTGGCCGCGCTGCTGCTGGCGGTCGCGCCGACCTGGTCGATGGCGCTGGTCGCGGCCGTGCTGCTCGGTGCCGGCTACGGCGTCTACCTCTCGGTCGACGCGGCGCTGATCACCGAGGTGCTACCGCGCGCCACCGACCGGGCCAAGGACCTCGGCGTGATCAACATCGCGAACTCGGCACCCCAGGTGCTCGGCCCGGCGCTGTCCGCCCCGATCGTGGTCCACCTGGGCGGCTACCCCACGCTCTACGCCGTGACCGCCGTGGTCACCCTGCTCGGCAGCGCCCTGGTCCTCAAGATCCGGGGCGTGCGCTGACCCCCGGCGGCGACCCGGCCGGTCCGGGCCGGGTCGCCGCCGCCCGCAGGTCGGGAACGCCCGTCGGCGGCCGGCCCGGCAACGGCGTCCGGCCCCCTGGGGAAACCGGGTCGCGGCCGGCCGTAGGCTGGACGGCGTGACGGTACGTGTGCGCTTCGCCCCTTCCCCGACCGGTATGTTCCACGTCGGCGGCGCCCGCTCGGCGCTGCAGAACTGGATCTACGCCAAGCAGCAGGGCGGGGTGTTCGTGCTGCGCGTCGAGGACACCGACGCCGCCCGCAACAGGCCCGAGTGGACCGAGGGCATCCTGTCCGCGCTGGACTGGATCGGCATCGCCCGCGACACCTACGAGGGCCCCTACTTCCAGTCCGCGTACGCCGGTGAGCACCGGGCCGCCGCCCAGCGGCTGCACGACGCCGGGCGGGCCTACTACTGCGACTGCACCCGGGAGGCCGTGCAGGCGCGTACCGGCTCGCAGTACCAGGGCTACGACGGCTTCTGCCGGGACCGGGGCCTGCCGCCGGGCGAGGGGCGGGCGTTGCGCTTCCGGACCCCCGACGAGGGCACGACCGTGGTGGTCGACCTGATCCGGGGCGAGCCGACGTTCGAGAACAAGCTGATCGAGGACTTCGTCATCGCCCGCGGCGACGGCTCCCCGGTGTTCCTGCTCGCCAACGTCGTGGACGACATGACGATGGGGATCACCCACGTGATCCGGGCCGAGGAGCACCTGCCGAACACCCCGAAGCAGCAGCTGCTCTGGGACGCGCTGGGCGTCAAGCCGCCGATCTGGGCGCACGTGCCGGTGGTGGTCAACGAGAAGCGGCAGAAGCTGTCCAAGCGGCGCGACAAGGTGGCCCTGGAGGCGTACCGGGACGAGGGTTATCTCGCCGCCGCGATGCGCAACTACCTGATGCTGCTCGGCTGGGCGCCGTCGGGCGACCGGGAGATCGTGCCCTGGTCGGTGATCGAGGAGGAGTTCCGGTTGACCGAGGTCAACCCCTCCCCTGCCTTCTTCGACGAGAAGAAGCTGCGCGCGTTCAACGGCGAGTACATCCGGGCGCTGCCGGTCGACGAGTTCGTGGTCGCCTGCCAGCCCTGGCTGACCGGCACCGGCACCATCGCGCCGCCGCCGTGGCAGCCGGCGGAGTTCGACGCCGGCGCCTTCGCGGCGGTGGCCCCGCTGGCGCAGACCCGGATCGCGGTGCTCAGCGAGATCGTGCCGAACGTCGACTTCCTCTTCCTCGCCGAGCCGCTGATCGACGAGGCGGCCTGGGCCAAGGCGATGAAGGAGGGTGCGGCCGAGCTGCTCGACGCGGCCGTCGCCGGCTACACGGAGCTGGCGTCCTGGGACGCGGCGTCGCTGAAGTCGACGTTGGAGGCGGTCGGCGCGGAGCGTGGCCTCAAGCTGGGTAAGGCGCAGGCCCCGGTCCGGGTGGCGGTCACCGGCCGCACCGTCGGGCTGCCGCTGTTCGAGTCGCTGGAGGTGCTCGGTCGGGAACGCACCCTGACCCGGCTGCGCGCCGCCCGACTCCGCCTGGTCTGACCACCACGGCACCCGTCAGGGCCCGCCGTTTCCCGGCGGGCCCTCGCCGCACCCGGTCAGGGGCGGGCCGATCGGTCAGCGGCGGGGCCGGTCAGGGGCGGGCGGAGCGGCGTCGGCGCAGGAACAGGCCGGCGGCGAGCACGGCCAGCAGCACCAGGCCGCCGGCCGCCCAGAGCCAGCCCCGACCGGTGTCGTCGGTGCCGGCAGCGGCGACCGGGGTGGTCGACGGGGAGGCGGGGGCGGGGCTGCTGCTCGGCGTCGGGGTGGTGCCGGCCGTCGGGGTGACCGACGGGGGTGCGGCGGCGGTGCCGGTGGTGAGGGTGAACCGCACCTCCCCCTTGACCGGGTGCCCGTCGTTGGAGGGCAGTTGGTATCCGACGATGTAGAGACCGGCCGCCCCGGGGGAGAACGGCACGCTGACCCGGCTGCCGGAGAAGGCCGGTGCGCCACCGGCGGCCGGGACGTTGTCCGGTCCGACCACTGTGATCTTCGTCCGTTCGGGGTCCAGTTTGGCCAGAAAGCGCAGCTCGACCTTGGCCGGCGCGGTGGCCACCTTGGCACCGTTGACGGGATTGCTCCCGGTAAGCGAGTTATGCGCGAACGCCGGCGTCGCCGGCAGCAACGCCACGCCGAGCGCCACGCCGACGAGCACTGGCACCGCCCGCGTCAACCGTGGGACCCTGCCCCCCATGAAGCCCTCCGCAAAGGTACGATCCGCCCGCTGATCACGCGGCTTCCCATTGGTCGTTCCAGGATCACAGATAGTTCCACATATTGTTCCCAGAGCTGCATCCGCGCGATGTTCCATGAAGTCTATGAGGTGGGCCGGTGTCGTCCGGTCGATCACCGACGTCGACCGACCCGCACGTGACCCGCAGCACAGCCATCCATCGAACGGGGCGAGGAGGCGGCTATGGTCGACAGGGTGAGGCGGCTACTCTCAGTGGTCACCACGGTCGTGACGGCGGCGGTGCTGGCCACCGGCGTGTCCGCGCAGCCGGCCGGGGCACACCGGGCGGCGCCGAAGACGCCACCCGCCGGGGTGGACATCACCGGCGTCGGGTTGACCGAGCCGTTGCGCCTGCGCACCGACACCGCTGCGACCCAGGTGGTCGCGGTCATCGACCAGGTCAGCTGGTTCGGCCGCACCGGCGAGGCCAAGGGGCCCAAGCCGGCCGACCTCGGTCCGAAGTACACCATCGTGGTGCTCGCCGGAGACGTCCCCAAGCAGACGTACGACCTCTATCCGCTGGCCAAGGGCGGCCCCCGGGCCTTCCGGCCGGCCAAGCAGCCCGACGCGCGCAAGACCACCGCCGGGTGGTTCCTGGGCCGGCTCAACATGTCCGAGACGCTGCGCGCCGCCGGGGTGCCGCTGGAGCGGCGACCCGACACGGTCACCGGTGGCGTCGGTGGCGGCGAGCGGACGCTCCCGGAGGAGGCCCTGAACCCGGGCCGGGGTTTCGACGACGCGATCGACGAACTCCAGCGGCTGCTGCTGCTCAACGTCGGCGTGATGCTGGTGATCACCGTCGGCCTGGCGGGCATCGCCCTGCTGGTCCGCCGCCGCACCCGCTGATCCACACCGCCGACCTCCGCACCCTCGGGGGTCGGCGGTTGCGTGCCCGCTCGGCACGGCGGTCGGCGAGACGCCCCTCGGCACCGACGGTCGGCGAGACACCCGCTCAGCGTGGCGACCGGCGGCGACGCAGGTCGCGCCGGACGCCGCGTCAACACCAGCGGCGGCAGTCAGCACCAGCGTTGTGGCGGGCGGTCAACGGCAGCGGCGAGCGGTCAGCACCAGCGTTGTGGCGGGCGTTGGAGACGCTGCGGACGCCGGCCCGGCCGCACCGGCCCGTGCCGGTGGGCACCGGCCCATCCGGCCAGGTCGCTGCGGCAGTGCCGGGTCGGCGCGTCGGGCTGACCCGGCGGACCGGGTTCCACCGCCGCCGGTCGGGACACCGGCGCGTCGGCCGGCTCGGTGCCCCGCTGGCGGGGCAGCGCCACCTCGTCGTCGGCCCGCTCAGCCACCCGACAGACCTGTTCCGTCGCCAGCCGGCGGTGCGGTCGGGCCGCCCCCGGCTGGTCGTGGTGGCCCGGCCGGCAGGGCTCGCCCTGGGCGCAGCCGTGTTCGGCCTCCCCGTGCGCCATCCCGGTCTCCTCACGTTCGCGTCGCGCGCCGCGACGACACCCCGGCGCGGCAGTGCCACCGTACTGGCCGGCACCGACGCGTCGTGCAGCGCGTACCCCGGTGTCAGGACTTGGGTCGACGCGGGAAGATCGTCTCCCAGACCGGGAACGCGACCAGCCAGATCAGCAGCCCGACGGTGAGGTTACGGATCCAGTCCGACAGCTCCCGGGTGCGCTCGTCGTCACCGACGATCACGATCGCGGTGACGAGCAGGGCACACGCGACGGCCCAACCGAGCAGCGCCTTCCCCCACTCCCGCCACTCGTACCGGGTCCGCGCCCAGCCGTACCGGGGCGGCTTCACCGGCGGCGGGCCGCCCGCGAACCGGTGGGCGAAGCGCTGGTCCGCCCAGCGGATCAGGGAGTGCCCGAACGCCACCGAGAAGCCGAGGTAGATGGCGGCCAGCCCGTGGGTGGCGTCCGCGGTGGCGCCCCGGCGCAGGTCCACCGCCGCCGCCACCAGCAGCACCAGGTCGACCAGCGGGACGCAGACCAGCAGCGCCGCCCCGAGTCGGGGTCGACGCAGCGGGTACCGGGCGATCAGCCCGGCGACGAGCAGCACCCAGAATCCGATCTCGCAGCCGATGATGATCGCCAGCAGCATGCACACCTCCCCGTTCGGTTCCAGCGTGCCGGGGCGGTCCGGCACCCACCTCACCGGCGGGGACGAGTTGCGGGTCCATCGTTCGACGGACCGGCGGCCCGGCGTACCTCCTTCGACGGACGGCCGGGCGCGCGGTGTCCTGCCCAGGTCGGAGGGGACCGGGCCGGAGGTGTGATGGGATCGGGAGCATGCGGATGCCGGGCTGGGCCGGCTCCGGCCGGCCGGGACGCGACCTGGCCCTGGCCGGGGCCTCCCTGATCGGCGGCCTGGCGGTGTGGGGTGCCGGCCTGCAACCCCAGTTCCCCTGGGCGCCGGACGTGCCGAGGGCGTGTTTCCTGCTGCCGCTGCTGGCGGTGAGCGTGGCCGTCGGGCTGCGCCGGGTGGCGACCCGGACCGGTCTGGCGGTGGGCACCGGGGCGGTGCTGGCCGACGCCGCGCTCGGCGTCTCGGTCGGCAGCACCGTGATCTACACCCAGGTGTTGTACGACACGTGCGTGTACGGCCCGCCCCCGTTGCGGCGCTGGCTGCTGCGGGTCACCGTCGGGCTCAGTGTCGGCAGCACCGCCCTCGGCCTGCTGGTCTGGGGTTTTCGGGGTGCCGCCGTCGGGGTGCCGTTCGCGCTGCTCGGGGTCCTGCCGGTGGTCACCGGGGTCAGCGTGCGGCAGTACCGGGACCAGGCGTCGGCCGAACGGGCCCGCGCCGAGCAGACCGCCCGGCTGGTCGAGCTGGACCGGCGGCAGGCGGTGCTGGCCGAGCGGGCCCGGATGGCCCGCGAGCTGCACGACGTGGTGGCCAACCACCTCAGCGCGGTGGCCCTGCACGCCACCGCCGTGCTCGCCGCGCCCGGGCTGGACCGGCCCCGGGTCGACGCAGCGCTGCGGGTGATCCGGGAGAGCAGCGTGCAGGGGATGGCCGAGATGCGGCAGGTCATCGGGTTTCTGCGGGAGCCGTCCGTCGATGCGGCGCAGGAGGCCACCCGGGTCCGCCTGGACGAGTTGGACCAGCTGCTGGACCGGATGGCTGCGGCCGGTCTGCGGGTCCGGACGACGGTCGAGGGTCGGTCCCGGGAGCTGCCGGTCGGGGTCGACCTGGCGGCGTACCGGATCGTGCAGGAGTCGTTGACCAATGCGCTGCGCCACGGCAGGGGCACGGCGGAGCTGACCGTGGCGTACCGGCCGACGGAGGTGGTGGTGACGGTGGAGAACCCGGTCGGTTCCGGCGGGGCCGGTGCCTCGGCGGCGGTCGGTGCGGGGCTGCCGGGTGGCGGCGCGGGGCTGATCGGGATGCGGGAGCGGGCCACCCTGCTCGACGGGCAGTTCACCGGTGGCCTGCGGGACGGGTGTTGGCGGGTCCGGGCGGCGTTGCCCACCGGGGCGTCGGGGTGACCGCCCCGGTGCGGGTCGTGCTGGCCGACGACCAGGCGGCGGTGCGGGCCGGTCTGGTGTTGATCCTGGCCGGTGCGCCGGAGATCGAGGTGGTGGGCGAGGCGGCCGACGGGGAGGCGGCGGTCCGGCTCTGCCGGGAGCTGCGCCCCGACGTGGCGGTGCTCGACGTCCGGATGCCCCGGTTGGACGGGGTGTCGGCGACCCGGGAGATCGTCGCCGCCGGCACCGCCGAGGTGCTGGTCCTGACCACCTTCGACCTCGACGAGTACGTCTTCGGCGCGCTGCGGGCCGGGGCGGCCGGTTTCCTGCTCAAGGACACCGACGCGGCCGGGCTGGTGGCGGCGGTGCGTACGGTCGCCCGGGGTGAGGGGGTGATCGCCCCGACCCTGACCCGGCGTCTGATCGCGGCCTTCGCGGCGACCGCGCCGGGCGTCGGTGGGGCGCAGCGGGCTGCCGTGGCCGCGTTGACCCCCCGGGAGCGGGACGTGCTGGCCTGTCTGGGTGTCGGCCTGTCCAACCAGCAGATCGCCGACCGGCTGGCGGTGGCGGAGAGCACCGCCAAGACCCATGTCAGCCGGATCCTGGCGAAGTTGGCGCTGCGCAGCCGGGTGCAGGCGGCGATCCTGGCCCAGGAGTTGGCCCTGCCGGTGCCGCCGCCGTGACCCGGGCGGCCCAGTCGACCTCCCCGACGACGTGGCACCCGGTCCGTCAGCGAGGGGCACGCAGGGAGCTTCACATGCATTGATGCAAATCTATTGACTGCTCTCCCGGGCGGTCATATGGTGCGTTACCAGGGGCTTGCCGGCCAGCACCTGCCGTCCGACGCCGCGCCCGGCCGGAGATCAGCCGGATCGGAGGAATGGCCATGATCGCTTCCAGGCGGTCCGTCCTGACGGCGGGCGGCATCCTCGCCGCCACCACCGTCGCCGCCCTCGGTATGACCACGATCGCCCGTGGCACGCCCGCCACCGCCACCCCGGCCGGCGGGTGCACCGCCACGGTCCGGGTCGACTCCCGCTGGGGCAGCGGCGAGAGTGGCGGCCAGATCGTCACCTTCACCGTCGCGAACACCTCGTCGACGACCGCCAACCGGTGGACGGTCACCTGGCCGCTCGCCGACGGCCAGCGGATCGTGTCGTCCTGGAACACCTCGATCGCCGCGACGGGCGGCACCGCGACCGCGACCAACGCTCCGTACAACGGGGTGCTGCCGTCGGGCGCGTCGACCACCTTCGGTGTCCAGCTCGCCGGCCCCACCACCGCACCCACGCCGAGCTGCACCAACGACGCCGTCCCGCCGACCACCACCAGCCCGCCGACCGGGGCCGACGTCACCGTCCGCGAGGTCGACAACCAGCGCACCGTCACCCTGTACGTCGGGCAGACGCTGGGCGTGACCCTGGCGGCCGACTACCTGCCGGTCACCACCACCGGCAGCGCGCTGACCCCCGTGTCGACCAGCGGCGGCTTCCCGACCGGGCAGCCCCTCGTGGCGACGTTGCGGGCCGTGACCCCGGGCACCGCCGAGTTGACCACCCGTACCGACCACGCCTGCCAGCACGCCACCCCGCCGTGCACCCTGCCGAGCGTGCTGTGGCGGGTGCAGGTCGCGGTCATCGAGCTGCCGCCGACCGACGCCGGGCGGACCGTCGTCGTCTCCGCGCCCGACAACCAGCGTGACCTCACGCTGCGCGTCGGTGACACGCTCGTGGTGAGCCTGGCCAGCAACTACCTGCCCCCGACGCTCTCCCCCGCCGGGGTCGTCGTGCCCGCCGAGGTGACCGGCGGCTACCCGAGCGGCCAGCCGCTCATCGCCCGCTACGTGGCGACCGCCCCCGGCCGGGTCGACGTCTCCACCATCACCGACAACCTCTGCCGGCACCAGCCGACCCCCTGCCCGTCCCCCCAGGTGCGCTGGGTGGTGCACCTGACCGTCACCAGCTGAACTCGGCACCGCCGACCTGCACCCCGACCCGCCGGTGGCCCGCCCCCGGCGGGTCGCCCCGGAGCCGGCGTCGAGTCCCTGCTCAGGGCATGTCACGCTGGAGCGGTGAGCGAGCCGGACGGGATGGAACTGACGGCCACCCTGCGCCGGATCGAACGGGCGGCGGGGGCGCTGGCCACGGCCAGCGTGGCCCGGATGGACGAGAGTCTGCCCTGGTTCCGTGAGCTGCCGGCCGAGCAGCGCTCCTGGGTGATGCTGGTGGCGCAGGCCGGGGCCCGGTCCCTGGTCGAGTGGCTGGGTTCCGGCGGTGGCACCACCGACAGCACCCAGGAGGTGTCCGACGAGGTCTTCGCCACCGCGCCGCTGGCCCTGGCCCGGTCGATCAGCCTCCAGCAGACGGTCGCGCTGATCAAGGTGACCATCGACGTGGTCGAGGAGCAGGTGTCGCACCTGGCCGCGCCCGGCGAGGAGCAGCAGCTACGCGAGGCGGTGCTGCGGTTCTCCCGGGAGATCGCCTTCGCCGCCGCCCGGGTGTACGCCCGCGCCGCCGAGTCCCGGGGCTCCTGGGACGCCCGGTTGCAGGCGCTGCTGGTCGACGCCCTGCTGCGCGGGGACTCCCCCGACGTGCTGGCCAGCCGGGCCGCCGCACTGGGCTGGGCGGACGCCCCACCGGTGGCGGTGGCCGTCGGGCGGTCCCCCGGCGGGGAGGTGTCCGCCGTGCTGCACACCGTCTACCGGTACGCCCGCCGGATCGGGGTGGAGGTGATCGGCGGTGTGCACGGCGACCGGCTGGTGATCGTGCTCGGTGGCGCGGCCGACCCGATGGCCGCCACCGAGAAGCTGCTCCCCGGGTTCGGTGACGGGCCGGTGGTGGTCGGTCCCGCCGTACCCAGTCTGGACGAGGCGACGGACTCGGCACGGGCCGCGTTGGCCGGCTACCGGGCGGCGCCGGCCTGGCCGACCGCGCCCCGGCCGGTGCCGGCGGCGGACCTGCTGCCCGAACGGGCCCTCGCCGGTGACGCCGAGGCCCGCCGCCGGCTGCGCCACGACGTGTACGCCGCCCTGGTGCGTGCCGGCGGCGAACTGCTGGAGACGTTGGACGCCTTCTTCGCCGCCGGTGGGACGCTGGAGAGCGCGGCCCGTGCCCTGTTCGTCCACCCCAACACCGTGCGTTACCGACTGCGTCGGATCGCCGAGGTGACCGGATTCTCGCCCCTGACCCCCCGGGACGCGTTCGCCCTCCAGGTCGCGCTGACGGTGGGCCGGCTGGATCCGATCGCGCCGGCCGGGATACCCGGACCGAGCCAGAAATGACCCCGGGTAGCCTGAGCAGCACCGCTGAACGACGATCACCACCGATGTTTGTAGGAAACCTCCAAGACTTCTAGTGCGGTTTGGTGTCAGCCCGCACAGCGCTTACCCGGGGGTATCGGGAAGAGTCATAGACGTGCTCGCCGTCCTCTCTCCCGGCCAGGGTTCCCAGAAGCCCGGCTTCCTGACGCCCTGGCTCGCCCTGCGTGGCGTCGAGTCACGGCTGCGTTGGTGGTCGGTGCCGGCCGGGGTCGACCTGGTCCGGCTCGGCACCGAGGCGGACGCCGACGAGATCCGCGACACCGCCCGCACCCAGCCGCTGCTGGTGGCCTCGGCCCTGCTGGCCGCCGAGCAGCTGCCGCTGCACGACGTGGACCTGGTCGCCGGGCACAGCGTCGGCGAGCTGGCCGCCGCCGCACTGGCCGGGGTGTTCTCCGCCGAGACGGCGATCACCCTCGCCGGGGTGCGCGGCCGGGAGATGGCCGCCGCCTGTTCCCTGGAATCGACCGGGATGGCCGCCGTCCTCGGCGGCGACCCCGACGAGGTGCTCGCCGCCCTGGCCACCCACGGGCTGCACCCGGCCAACCGCAACGGCGGTGGCCAGGTGGTGGCCGCCGGCACGCTCGACGCCCTGGACAAGCTCGCCGCCGAGCCCCCCGCGAAGGCCCGGATCATCCGGCTCCAGGTCGCCGGGGCGTTCCACACCCCCTACATGGCCCCCGCCGAGCAGGCGCTGGCCGTCGTCGCCGCCGGGATCACGCCGTCGGCCCCGGTCCGGATCCTGCTCTCCGACCTCGACGGCACTGCCGTCCCGCACGGCCGGGAACTGGTCCACCGGCTGGTCCGGCAGGTCACCGCGCCGGTGCGCTGGGACCTGTGCATGCGGACGCTGGCCGACCTGGGGGTCACCGGCGTGCTCGAACTCCCCCCGGCCGGCACCCTCGCCGGGCTGGTCAAGCGGGAGCTCAAGGCCACCGGCGCACCGGAGATCGTCACCCTGAACACCCCCGCCGACCTGCCCGCCGCCCGGGACCTGATCGCCCGGCACAGCGGTCCGCCCGGTCGCCGGCCGACGTCGCGCTCCCGGGTCGTCGTCGCCCCCGCCGTGGGCACCTTCGCCCCGGTGGAGGGTCTCACCGAGGGCGCCGAACTGAGCACCGGCCAGGTGCTCGGGCAGATCACCACCCGGCAGGGGCCGGTCGAGGTGACCGCCCACGACAGCGGCCCGCTCACCGAGTGGCTCGCCCACCAGGACGACCCGGTCGCGCCGGGCCGCCCCATCGCCCGCATCGGAGGCCAGGCATGAGCGGCAGTCGGATCGTCGCCCTCGGGCACTACCAGCCTTCCCGGGTGGTGACCAACAACGACATCGCCCAGTTCGTCGACACCAACGACGAGTGGATCCGGGACCGGGTCGGCATCGCCAGCCGGCGCATCGCCGACGGCGAGACGGTGGCCGACATGGCCACCGCCGCCGCCGACAAGGCGCTTGCCAACTCGGGTCTCACCGCCGCCGACATCGACCTGGTGGTCGTCGCCACCTGCACCTCGATCGACCGCAGCCCCAACGTGGCCTGCCGGGTCGCCGCCAAGCTGGGCATCACCGCCCCGGGCGCGTTCGACCTCAACACCGCCTGCTCCGGCTTCGCCTACGCGTTGGGCACCGTCGACCACGCCATCCGGGCCGGCGCGTCGCGCAACGCGCTGGTCATCGGCGCGGAGAAGCTCTCCGACTTCACCGACTGGACGGACCGCTCCACCTGCATCATCTTCGCCGACGGCGCGGGTGCCGCGGTGGTCACCGCCACCACCGGCGACGAGCCGGCCGGGATCGGCCCGGTGGTGTGGGGCTCCGCACCGGACAAGAGCGACGCGGTACGCATCGAGGGCTGGCGGCCGTACATCGCGCAGGAGGGGCAGTCGGTGTTCCGCTGGGCCACCACCGCGCTGGCCCCGCTGGCCCTGCAGGCGTGCGAGAAGGCCGGCGTCGACCCGTCCGAGCTGGCCGCGTTCGTGCCGCACCAGGCCAACTCGCGGATCATCGACGGCATCGCCAAGCGGCTGAACATCCCGCAGGCGATCATCGCCAAGGACATCGTCGAGTCCGGCAACACCTCGGCGGCGAGCGTGCCGCTGGCCCTGTCCAAGCTGGTCGAGCGCCGGGAGGTGCCCTCGGGCGCACCGGTGCTGCTGTTCGGCTTCGGCGGCGGTCTGACCTACGCCGGTCAGGTCGTCCGCTGCCCCTGAAGACCCGCCGTGGTCGGCGACCGCGGCGCACCGCCATCCGGCGGAGAACAAACCCCGATGAGAGGAACCCACCGCAATGACCCGTGACGAGATCACCTCCGGCCTCGCCGAGATCCTCGAAGAGGTTGCCGGGGTGAACCCGGACGACGTGGCCGAGGGGAAGTCCTTCACCGACGACCTCGACGTCGACTCGCTGTCGATGGTGGAGGTCGTGGTCGCCGCCGAGGAGAAGTTCGGCGTCAAGATCCCGGACAACGAGGTGCAGAACCTGAAGACCGTCGGGGACGCCGTCAGCTTCATCGAGGCGCAGTCCTGAGATGAGTCGCATCGACGTCGTCGTCACCGGGCTCGGCGCGACCACCCCGCTGGGCGGGGACGTCGCGTCGACCTGGGACGCCATGCTCGCCGGCCGCTCCGGGGTGGGTCCGCTCACCCAGGAGTGGGCCGGCCAGCTCCCGGTCCGGATCGCCGCCCAACTCGCGGTGGAACCGACCGAGGTGCTGGACCGGGTCAAGCTGCGCCGGTTGGACCGCTCCGAGGCGATCGCGCTCATCGCGGCGCAGCAGGCCTGGGCGGACTCCGGGCTCGCCGACTCCGGGCTCGACCCGGAGCGGTTGGGGGCCAGCGTCGGCTCGGGCATCGGGGGCGCCCTGACCCTGCTCGCGCAGGACGACATCCTGGAGGCGTCCGGCCCGCGCCGGGTCTCCCCGCACACCATCCCGATGCTGATGCCCAACGGTCCCGCCGCCTGGGTGGGGTTGGAGCTGGGCGCGCAGGCCGGGGTGCACTCGGTGGCGAGCGCCTGCGCGACCGGCGCGGAGGCGATCGCACTCGGCCTGGACATGATCAGGTCCGGTCGGGCCGACGTGGTGGTGGCCGGCGGCACCGAGGCGGTCATCCACCCACTGCCGATCGCCGGGTTCAGCTCCATGCGGGCCATGTCGACCCGTAACGACGAGCCGGAGCAGGCCTCCCGGCCGTGGGACAAGAGCCGCGACGGCTTCGTCCTCGGCGAGGGCGCCGGCATCCTGGTGTTGGAGCGCGCCGACCACGCCGCCGCCCGGGGCGCGCACGTCTACGCCCGGCTCGCCGGTGCGGGCATCACCTCCGACGGGTACGACATCGTCCAGCCGCACCCCGAGGGGGCCGGCGCGATCCGGGCCATCGCCAAGGCGATCGCCGACGCGGACGTGGCCAAGGCCGACATCGTGCACGTCAACGCGCACGCCACCTCGACGCCGGTGGGCGACCTGGCCGAGATCAAGGCGCTGCACCGGGCGCTCGGTGACCATCCGGTGCTGACCGCCACCAAGTCGATGACCGGGCACCTGCTCGGCGCGGCCGGCGCGTTGGAGTCGATCGCCACCATCCTGACCATCCGCGACGGCGTCATCCCGCCGACGATCAACCTGGACGACCCGGACGACGGCCTCGACATGGACGTCGCCGCGAACAAGGTCCGCCACCTGGACGTGCCGGCGGCGCTGAACAACTCGTTCGGCTTCGGCGGCCACAACGTCGCCCTGGTCTTCACCCGCCCCTGACGGCAGCAGCAGTCCGACGGCCCGGCCCCCTCGGGGTGCCGGGCCGTCGGCGTCCAGCGTGGTCGGACGGCGAGCGGTGGGGCGGATCTGCGGCAACCGCACAGTGATCATGGGCTTGGTCGCCGCAAACGGTCAGCAGGGCCAGCCATCCGTCGGCTAGCATCCGTCGGCCACCGCAACCGACGGCGGCAACTCCAACGGGGAAACGGGACGATGATCCGACGTACGACCGCACTTGCCGCGCTCACCCTCACCCTCACCGCCGGCTGCGCCGGTGACACCACGGAGCGGGCGACGACGCCCGCGCCGTCGACCAGCCCGACCGCCTCGCCGGTCGCCGCCGGTCCACCGTGGTACGACGACGTCGCCCCGGCCGCCGCCGCCACCACGGTCGGCCCGAAAGGCAGCGCCTGCACGCTGTCGATGACCTTCTCGGTGCCGGCGAAGTGGAAGGTCAAGGCGGTGAAGGGCGGGGCCGATCTCAAGCTCGGCCCGGCCGTGCCGCTGTGCGAGATCGACGCGAAGCCGGCCGGGAACATCGGTTTCCTGCGGGTCTGGCAGATCACCGGGGCCGCACCGCTGAACCCGCAGGTCACCGTGGACAAGTACCTCGCCGCGTTCAACAGCCCGAAGGAGCAGCAGTACCGGCGGACCAAGGCCGGCCCGCTGGACGCCTTCGAGGCCACCTGGACCGAGGACGGCGAACCCAACCGGGCGATCCTGGTGTCCACCCTGTACGGCACGCTGATGATCACCCTCGACGGCCTGGACACCGAGGAGTTCGAGGAGATGCTGCCGGCGTACCAGCTGGCGAAGTCGAGCGCCGACCTGCCGAAGTGACCGCGCCGTGCGTCCGGCCCGCCCGAGGGTGGGCCGGACGCACGGGCCGACCGGTCCGCCCCCTCGCGGCCGGACGCACAGGTGGCCGGTCAGCGGGGTGCCGGCACCGCCTCCCGGGCCAGGGTGACCGCGCCGAGCAGCGCCGCGTCGTCGGCGAACCGGGACAGCACCACGTCGGGGCGGTTCGGGAGCACCTCGGCCAGCCGGTCGACGAGCAGCCCCCGGATCAGCGCGCTGCCGGCCACCCCGCCGACCAGCACCACCCGCTGTGGATCGAGCAGCAGGCAGCAGGTGACCAGGTGCCGGGCCAGCTCGTCGACCCGGGCGGTGAGCGCGTCACGGGCCACGCCGGGCACTTCGGCGGCGGCGGCCAGCCCGGCCGCGTGCCCGGCCACCCCCAGCTCGTCGGCCAACCGGTCCAGCGCCCGGCCGGAGAAGTCCAGCTCCAGCATGGTGCCCGGCCAGGGGCCGCCGGCCACCGCGTACCCGATCTCGCCGGCCGCCCCCCGATGCCCGGCGAGGACCCGGCCGCCGACGGTGACCGCCGCCGCCACGCCGGTGCCGATCCCCACCACCAGCCCGGGGTCGGCGTCACGCAGCGCGCCGAGGCGCAGCTCGGCCAGGGCGGCGGCGTTCAGGTCGTTGTCCACCGCCACCCGGGCCACCCCGAGGGCGGCGGACACCGCGTCGGCCAGTCGCAACCGCTCCCAACCGGGCACGTTCGGGGCCAGGTCGATGCCGTCGGGGCGGACCACCCCCGGTGAGGCCACCCCGGCCGCCACCAGCGGCCCGCCGACCTCGGCGACCAGCGTGGCCGCCAACTCCAGCGCCCGGTCCAACGCCTGCGGGGCACCCCGCTCGGCGTGGGTGGCGATCCGCCGGTGGGCCAGCAGCCGACCGGTGCCGTCGGCCACCCCGACGGCCATCTTGGTGCCGCCGAAGTCGATGCCGAGCAGCCGCTCGTCGGTGCGGGTGCCGGCGGCGGCCCGGCCGGCCAGTCGCATGCTCACCTGGTCCACCGCCCGGTCACCACCGTCGACCGCGGTCGCGCCGGTGCCCCGCCGGACAGCCGGGCCGGACCGGAGCCGGATCGTCGGATCGACGCGCTCACCGGCCGGCCACCTCGGCGGCGACCGTGTCCAGCGCCTCGTCGGCGCGGGCCAGCCGGTCCCGGGTCGCGGCGAGCCGGTCGGCGACGGCGTCGAACGCGACCCGCAGGGTGCCGACCTGGGCGCGGACGGCGGCGGCACCCGGCCCGTCCACCTGCACCCGGTCCAGCACCAGGTCGGGCTGGACGGCGGCGGCGATCAGGTCGGCGACGGCGTCGTCGGTCAGCCCGGCGGTCAGCCCGGCGGCGGCGGCCCGGACCCCCTCGGCGGTCCAGGTGTCCGGCGCACCGGCCCGGACCAGCCGGCCGACGACCGAGTGGGCGGCCCGGAACGGCACCCCGTGCCGGGTCAACGCGTCGGCCGCCGCGGTGGTGGTGGCCCCGGACGCGACGATCTCCTCCCGGGTCGGCGGGTACAGCGGCTCCAGTTCGGCGAGGAAGCCGCCGACCAGGGCGAAGAACCGGTCCGCCCGGTCGTTGCTGTCCCAGAGCCGGACCTGCACGTCGGTGGTGGCGTTGTTGGAGTCCTCCCACCAGGCCGCCCCGACGTTGTTGAGCACCGACGCGGCGTCGGCGGCGCTCGCGCCGGCCATCGACACCAGGTGCTCCAGCACCACCGGGTTGCGTTTCTGCGGCATGATGCTGCTGCCCTGGGTGAAGTCGCCGGGGGTGGCCACCCACTGCCAGGTCAGCCAATCCATCAGGGTACGGGCCAGCCGGGCGCCGGTGGCCAGGGCCTGGGCGTTGAGGGTGCCCACCCGCACCAGGTGGTCGGCCCCGGCGACCGCCTCGTAGGAGTTGGTCACCAGCCCGTCGAAGCCGAGCAGCTCGGCCACCCGGGCCGGGGCGATGTCCAGGTCGGTGCCGGCGAACGCGCAGGACCCCAGCGGCGAGACGTTGAGCTGGTCGATCACGTCGGCGTACGCGGTGGCCTCACCGGCCAGCGCCTCGGCGTAACCGGCCAGCGCGTGCCCGATGGTGGTGGGCTGGGCGGGCCGGCGGTGGGTGTAACCGGTGATCACCACGTCGGCGTACCGGTCGGCGACCTCCAGGGCGGTCCGGCCGGTGGCCAGCACCCGGTCCAGCACGTCGAGGAGCTGGCCGCGCAGCAGCATCCGGAACACCCCGGCGTCGAGGTCGTTGCGGCTGCGGGCCATCTGCACGTCCAGTTCGGACGCCGGCACGCCGCACGCCTGCGCGAGCGTGGACTCCAGCAGGTAGTAGGTGTCCTCGAAGCTGCCGTCGAACGCCGGGGCCGGACTGTCGTCGGCGCGCAGCGTGGCCAGCCCGCGCAACAGTCGGGCGCCCCGCTCGGCCGGGACGAGGCCCTGCTCGGTCAGCATCACCACGTGCGCCTGGCTGGCGCGCACCATCGCCGGGTAGAGGCGCCCGACGTGGTGGTCGTAGGTCGGGGCCAGGTGGTGCCGCTGGTAGGTGGTCAGCTCGCTCATGGCGGTTCCTTACTTCCTTCCGGGCCGGGACGCGGCACGGGGGCCGGCTCCCGGGTTCTCGGCTGGTCGGTCGGTCAGGCCCAGCAGCCGTTCGGCGTTACCGGCGAAGATCGTCCGGAGGTGGTCGTCGGGCATCCCCAGCTCGCGGCAGACCCGCAACTGGTCGTCGAGGTAGCGGGTGACGTAGCCGCGCGGGAACCACGACGAGTCGCTGCCGTACACGATGCGCTGCGGGCCGATCGTCTCGTAGCAGCGGCGGAACAGGTCCTCCAACGTCAGCTTGTACGGCATCCAGCGCACCCACTGGTTGGAGCCGGACGTGTCGACGTGGATGTTGGGGCAGCCCCAGGCGGCGAAGAGCAGATCCTGCACGTGCTGGACGCCGAAGTGCGGCACCACCACGTTCAGCTCGGGGAAGCGGCGGGCCATCCGGGCCAGCTCGTCGGGGCCGCCGTACCGGCCGAAGGAGAGGCCACCGGCGCTGCCGTAGTGGCCGATGTGGATCAGCACCGGCACCCCGAGGCGCTGGGCGGTGGACCACAGCGGGTCCAGGTCGGCGTGGTCCAGCGGGCCGCGTAGCAGCGGGGCGAACAGCTTCAGCCCGCGCAGCCCCCGTTCGGTCACCGCGCGTTCCAGCTCGGCGGCGGCCCCCGGCGAGTACGGGTCGTGGTGGGCGAAGCCGAGCAGCAGGTCCGGGTGCCGGTCGACCACGTCGGCGACGGTGTCGTTGCCGCCGCCGGTGACGAAGACCGCCCGCCGTACCCCGACCGCACGCAGCTCGTCGGCCCACCGGTCGGCCTCGTCCTGCCAGCGTGG
This sequence comes from Micromonospora sp. NPDC048894, assembly GCF_040649765.1. Lineage (NCBI taxonomy): Bacteria > Bacillati > Actinomycetota > Actinomycetes > Micromonosporales > Micromonosporaceae > Micromonospora > Micromonospora sp. NPDC048894. The sequence goes on from NZ_JBEZFY010000006.1 coordinate 250,147, forward strand.
GGCGGGCGGCTCGGGGTCGGGGAAGCTCCACGCCTGCCGCCACGCCTTCGCGTACGGGGCGGAGCCGGCGGCCCGGACGGCCCGCTCGTGTTCCCCGCCGGGGTGCATCCCGGCGGCGTCCTCGCAGGCGTGGATCGTCTCGTCGGTGCCGATGCGGAAGTGCAGGTGGAAGTCGACGATGTCGAGTCCCCGGTCCACGCTCACCGCTCTCCCCCGGTCACCGTCGTAGGGTCACCGGCCGCCGGGGCCGGCCCGGCCGTCGGTGCCGGGCCGTCGGCCGCCGCGTCGGGTAGCGGGTCGGCGGTGGGTGGGGCGGGCGGTGGGGCGGCCACCCAGGCGGCGACGATCTCCCGCAGCCGCGCGCCGGCCGTGGCGCGGACCTGCCGGCCGGCCGCCTCGGAGGCCAGCGAGATGTGCCCGGACCAGCCCTGCCACGGGTCGGGACGGGACTCGACCAGCACGTAGGGATGGCCGACCGGCAGCTTCGGCTTCGGCGGCAGGTCGGTCACGGCGTCGAGGCGGACCGCGCCGGGATCGAACCCGAGCACCCCGGAGGTCTCGTACGCGCCGCCGTGCCCCCGGGCGGTCAGCGGCCCGTACAGCTCGGTGGTCTCCGCCGGGGTGACCAGTTGGAACCAGTTGACCAGCAGCAGGCTGGCGGTTCGCCGGCCGGAGACCCATTCCATCGCGGCCCGCACGGTGGACATGTTGGCGTCGTGGCCGTTGACGATCAGCAGCCGGGGGAAACCGGCGGCGACGATCCCCTCGATCACGTCGGCGAGGTAGCCGACGGCGATCTCCGGCCGGATCGACACCGTGCCCGGCCAGGGCCGGGTCTGCCCAGGGCAGGCCGCATAGGGCACCGCCGGGAAGAGCACCCCGCGCGGCCCGGGGGAGCCGGTGGTCGTATCCCCCGAGGAGCTGGCGGCCGACGCGGACCCGGCGGCCGACGCGACAGCGCCACCGGCCCCGGCGGCCGGGCTGGACGTGCCGCCGGCTTCGGCGGCGAAGCCTTCGGCGAGGATCAGGTCGGTGCCGAGCGGCAGGTGCGGGCCGTGCCACTCGACGGCGCCGACGGGCAGCACCGCGTAGTCGGCCGCCGCCGCGACGGCGGCCAGCTCGCCGCCGGGAATCCGGGTGGCGGGCAGCAGCCCGCCACCGGTCGGCCAGGTCACGCCGTCCACTTCGCCGCCTCCCGGGTGGCCCGGCCGCCGTTCTGCAGGCGGCCGGAGAACACCATCACCAAGAAGATCAACACCACCTGGAGCATGCCGTACGCGGCGGCGGTGCCGACCTCGAACGAGTACATCCGGTTGTTGATCTCGACCGAGATGGGTGCCGTCTCCGAGGTGTAGATCAGCACCGAGGCGACGAACTCGCCCACCCCGTTGACGAAGGCGAGCAGCGCGCCGGCCAGCACACCGGGCAGCATCAGCCGCAGGGTGACCGTGCCGAACGCCCGCCACCAGGGGGCGCCGAGGTTGCGGGCCGCCTCCTCCAACGACGGGTCGATCTGCGCCAGCGTCGCCGAACTCGACCGGAACACCAACGGCAGGAACCGCACGAAGTACGCCAACGGCATGATCCAGAAGGTGCCGATCAGCACCTGACCGAAGCTGAACGCGTTACCCGTGCTGAACGCGGAGATCAGGTTGATCGCCACCACCGTGCCGGGCAGCGCCCAGGCCAGCATGACCGCCACGTCGAGCAGCCCCCGGCCCCGGAAGTCGAGCCGGCGCACCGCGTACGCGATCAGCACGCCGACCAGCACGCAGCCGACCGTGGCGAGCACGCTCATCCGCAACGAGTTGAGGATCGGCCGGTACGCCCCCGGGTCGGAGAAGATCGTGACGAAGTTCTGCATCGTGTACTCCGACGGGATCACCTCCGTGGTCCACGAGCCGTCCCGGGAGAAGGCGACCAGGGCGATCGTCGCCACCGGGGCGAGCAGCACCATGGTCGCCAGCACCGAGGCGACCAGGGCCAGCCACTTGCCGAGCGGGTTGGTGATCTCCCGGCGGTGCGAGGCGACGCCCTTGGACTGGGAGCGGTAGCTGCGCCGCCCCTCGTACCAGCGCATCCCGAGCAGGAACAGCACCGAGGACACCGCCAGCACCGACGCGTAGGTCGAGGCCATCGGCAGGTCGCCGTTGGTGCGGTTGATGTAGATCTGCATGGTCATCGTGCGGTCCACGCCGAACAGCAACGGCGCGGTGTACGACGCCAGCGACGTCATGAAGACCAGTAGCGACGCGGAGACCAGCGCCGGGGTGAGCATCGGCAGCAGCACGGTGCGCCACACCCGGACCCGGCTCGCGCCCAGGTTGTAGGCCGCCTCCTCCACCGACGGGTCCATCCCGACCAGGGCGGCCGAGGCGGCGAGGTAGAAGAACGGGTACATGGTGAAGGTGTGCACCACCAGCACGCCGGCGATGCCGGTGAACGGCAGCACCGGGTTCTCCGTGCCGAGGAGCTGTTGCAGGCCGCGCGGCAGGATGCCGGTCTCGCTGTAGAGCAGCTGGAACGAGATCGCCCCGATCAGCGGCGGCAGCGCCGCCGGCACCAGGATGATCGCCTCGATCAGCCGCCGGCCGGGAAACGAGAAGCGCTTGAGCAGGAAGGCCATCGCCACCCCGACGATCCCGCAGAGCAGCACGCTGGCCGCCGAGATCATCAGCGAGGTGAGCAGCGCCGACCGGGCCACCCCGGAGCCGGTGACGAACTCCGTGTAGTTGGCCACCCCCTCCACCCCGACACTCTCGGCGAAGGTGGCGAACATCGGCTGCACCACGTAGCCGAAGAGGATCAGCGCCAGCGGGAAGACCAGCAGGTACGGAAACCAGGGCGAGTTGGCGTTGAGGCCGCGCCGGGGCCGGTCGGCACGCGGCGGGGCGGGGTCCTTGGTGACCGGCGGCACGGTGGCCGGACTCGGCGTGGCGGGAATGGTACTCACGGCGTCACCTCAGTTCGCGACTGCGGGGCTCGCAAAACCGGCTCACTCCTCGCGCTCACGGGCGCACCACCCACATGCGCTGGCGGTTCAGCCGCAGGCCGACCTGGTCGCCGACGGCGATGCCGGCCGGGACGTCGATCGCGGCGACCTGGACCGGCTCGCCGGCCACCTCGACCACGAGGTTGGTGGCCATGCCGGTGAACTCCACCTCGGTCACCCGGCCGGTGAGCGCGCCGGCCTCGGTGGCCGAGGTGAGCCCGAGGTGCTCGGGGCGTACCGAGACCAGGGCGGTGTCCCCGGCGCGCAGGCCGTGGTCGGCGGGGGCGGTGACGGCGGTCTCGCTGCCGTCGGGCAGGCCCACGGTGACCGTCTCGGCGGTGGCGGTGACCACCGGCAGGTCGAGCACGTTGCTGCGGCCGATGAACCGGGCCACGAAGGCGGTCGCCGGCCGGTGGTAGATCTCCTGCGGGGCGCCGATCTGCCGGACCCGGCCGGATTCCATGACGGCGATCCGGTCGGACATCGCCATCGCCTCGGCCTGGTCGTGGGTGACGTAGATGGCGGTGGTGCCGGCCTCCTGCTGGATCCGGCGGATCTCGACCCGGGTCTCCTCGCGCAGCTTGGCGTCGAGGTTGGACAGCGGCTCGTCGAGCAGCAGGGTACGCGGCCGGATGACCAGCGCGCGGGCCAGCGCCACCCGCTGCTGCTGGCCACCGGAGAGCTGGTCGATCCGGCGGTCGCCGTAGCCGGCGAGGTGGACCTGGCCGAGGGCCTCCTCGATCCGCCGGGCGGACTCGGCCCGCCCCACCTTGCGGATCTTCAGCCCGTACGCGACGTTCTGCGCGACGGACATGTGCGGGAAGAGGGCGTAGTTCTGGAACACCATGCCGGTGTCGCGCTTGTTCGGCGGCCGGTGGGTGACGTCCTCCGTGCCGAACCGGATCCGCCCCGAGGTGGGGAAGTAGAACCCGGCCACCATCCGCAGGGTGGTGGTCTTGCCGCAGCCGCTCGGCCCGAGCAGGGTGAAGAACTCCCCGGCGGCGATGCTGATGTCGACGTCGTCGACGGCAGCGGTGTCGCCGGCACGCGCGAAGCGCTTGCTCACCGACTCCAGCGTGACATCGATCATGATGTCCTCTCCTTCATGCGGTACCGGACCTGGCCGGGCGGGGTGGCGGGACCGGGCCCGTGGGCACGGGGAAACGGATGACGGTTGCGAAGACGGGCCGCCCGGGTGGGCGGCGCGACGGGCGGTGCCGGGGGCGGGACGGCCCCCGGCACCCGTACGGTCAGCCCTTGTTCTTGATCTGGCTGTTCCAGTGGTTGATCCACTCGGTCTCGTTCTTGCCGATGATGTCCCAGTTGACGTCGAGCGGCTTGAGGTTGAGCTGGGCCAGCCACTCCGGCTGCTGGGCGATCTCCACGGCCGGGATCTGGTAGTAGTCCTTGGCCAGGTCGGCGCGGAGCGTGTCGTCGAAGAGGAACTCGATGAACTTCTGCGCGCCGGCGCTGTTGCCGCCCTTGACCGCGGCGAGCCCGTCGACCAGCACCGGGGCGCCGGAGGCCGGCATCACGTAGCCGAACGGCATGTTGGACTGGTTGGCCTGGAGCAGGATGTCCTGCAGGTTCCAGGCGCTCAGCGTGCCCTGCTGGCGGGAGAGCTTGAGGTAGAGGTCGGCCGGGTTGGCCGCGTACGAGCCGGTGTTGGCGTCGAGCTTCTTGAGCCAGTCGTAGCCGGGCTGCGGGTTGCTGCCGTCCGGCGACTGCCGCATGATCATCGCGGCGTAGATCGACCGCATGGTGCCCGAGGCGGCCACGTCCCGGATGACGATCTTGTCTTTCCACTCCGGCTTCAGCAGGTCGTCCCAGTCCTTCGGGGCCTGCTCCGGGGTGAGCGCCTTGTTGTTGTACATGATGACCTCGGGCAGCAGGATCTCACCGAACCAGCGACCCTCGGCGTCCTTGTACTTCGCGTCCATCTTGCCGGCGAACGCGGGCTGCCAGGCGGTGAGCAGGTCCTCACCGGCACCGGCGGACAGCCCCTGCTGGGTGCCGCCCCACCAGACGTCGGCCTGCGGGTTGGCCTTCTCGGCCCGGACCCGCTCCAGGATCTCCTGGGCGCCCAGGTTGAGGATCTCCACCTTCCCCTTGTACTCGGGGTACTTGGCGGTGAACTTGTCCACCACGAAGGTGGAGACCTTCTTGTCGCGGGCGGTGTAGATCGTCAGCTTCTCCGTCTCACCCGCAGCGGTGTCGTCCGAGCCGCCGCCGCAGGCGGTGCCGGCGGCGAGGACGGTGGCGAGCGCTCCGGCGAGCAGAAGTCGACGTCTCATGGGATACCTCCGAGGGGTTGGGGAGAAGTGAGGCGGGGCAGGTCAGGGGGCCGGCAACAGGGTGGGCAACCCGGCTGCGGCGGCGGAGAGGGCGTAGCTGACCGCGCCGTGCAGCACGGCCCGGTCGCCGAGCACGGCCCGGCGCACCTCGGTGGTGCTGGGTGCGGCGGCGGTGACCAGGTCCTGGAGCCGGCCGACGGCGGCGTCGTCGAGGTCGGCGGCGGCACCGCTGAGCAGCACCCGCCCCGGGTCGATGACGCAGACGCAGGAGACGATCAGCCGGGACCAGGCGTGCAGCAGTTCGTCGAGGTAGCCGGCGGCGCGCGGATCGGTGACGGCCAGGGCGACCAGCGCGCGTACCGGCGAGTCGGGGCGGCGGCCCGGGGCCAGTGCGACGACCCGTTCGGCGATCGCGTTCTCCGACCAGCGGGCCTCGAACGGGCCGATCCCGTCGTGTCCCCGGCCGGCCGGGTCCAGCGGCAGGAAACCGACCTCGCCGGCCGCGCCCCGGGCCCCCCGCCGGACCTGGCCGTCGAGCACCAGGCCCGCGCCGATGCCGTCGGCGACGTGCAGCAGCAGCAGGTCGGCGACGTCGGTGCCGGCCCCGGCGGCGTGTTCGCCGGCCGCCATCAGGTTGACGTCGTTGTCCACCACCACCGGCACGCCCAGCGTTCGCTGGACCGACTCCCCTATCGGTCGGCCCTCGATCAGGCCGACCGAGGGGGCGAGTCGGACCGCGCCGCCGGAGATGACGCCGGGCGCGGCGATGGCCACCCCGCGCAGCGCCGGCAGGCCGTCCCCGGCCAGCTCGGGCACCGAGCGGCAGATGGTGTCGACGATGTCGCCGGTCAGCCGGATCGCGCGGTGGGCGACGACCGCGCCGTCGCTGTCGGCGATCTCGCAGCTGATCCGGGACGGTTCCAGCGAGACGGCGGCGACCAGCTCGGCGCGCGGGTTGAACTCCAGCATCGCCCGGGGGCGGCCGGCCCGGGAGGTGCCCGGCCCGCGTTCGATCAGGTAGCCCTCGGCGATCAGGTCACGCACGAGCGGGGTGAGCGTCGCGGGGCTCAGGCCGGTCAGCTCGGTCAGCTCGGCCCGGGAGAGCAGCCGGACCTGGCGGGCGGTGGAGATCACGGAAAGCCGCTTGATCTCCTTCGACCGCTCCCGGCTCACCGGGCTCGTTGGTGGCGTCACCACGTCTGTCACACTTCCTTCCTACGGCGAACGAATTAAAGAGTCAAGTAACAAGTCCGTCTCGACCAGCGCGCAGACAGCACCGGAGCAGCGACGACATCCGCGCCGGGGCCGACGCCCGGGACGGGCCGGCCGTGGCGGAATATCACCGGACATCCCGGACAGGGCGTACTTTATTTCTTCTGCAAAGAAAGAAATACCTTCCAGAACATTGACGTGCCGCCACGCTGGTCCCTAGCGTCACCGGGCGAAGGCCTTCCAGTGTGTACGGAACCCGTACCGCTGCCGTACCCGGTGCACCGCGTCCAACGACGCCCACCGTTCCCGTTCCCGCCGCCTCACCGTCCACCGACGACCGCTCGTCGGACGCCCCGCGTCCGACGAGGACCGTCGCTGCCCGGACATCGTGGTTCCGGAAGGATCTGCATGCGCATCAAGGGTTTCCTGCTACCCACCGCACTCGCCCTGGCCGTGGCCGGGGCGCCCGCCACCGCCGTCGCCGCCCCGGCCGACGTCCGCCCCGCCAAGGCCGTCGACCTCGACGTGCTCTTCGTCAGCGCCCACCCCGACGACGAGGCCGGCAGCCTCGCCACCCTCGGCCAGTGGAAGGAGAAGTACGGCGCCAAGGCCGGCGTCGTCACCATCACCCGCGGTGAGGGCGGCGGTAACGCCGTCGGCCTGGAAGAGGGGCCACCGCTGGGCATCATCCGTGAACGCGAGGAGCGCACCGCGATCGGCAAGGCCGGCGTGGAGAACCTCTACAACCTCGACCGGGTCGACTTCTGGTACACCGCGTCCGCCCCGCTGTCCGAGCAGATCTGGGGCCACGACGACACCCTGGGTCAGATCGTCCGGGTCATCCGGACCACCCGGCCCGAGATCATCATGACGATGAACCCGTCGCCGACCCCGGGCAACCACGGCAACCACCAGCAGGCCGCCCGGTTCGCCGCCGAGGCGTTCGCCGCCGCCGCCGACCCGAACGCCTTCCCCGAGCAGCTCAGCGCCGAGGGCCTCACCCCGTTCCGGGCCGCGAAGTTCCTGCGCAGCGGCGGCACCGGCAGCTCCGCCGCCGGGCCGCAGTGCGCGACCAGCTTCACCCCCACCGTCCCCACCGACCAGGTCTTCGGCGTCTGGGAGGGCACCGCGAGCGCCAGCGGGAAGACCTGGGCCGAGATCGAGGTCGACGCCCGCCGGGAGTACGTCACCCAGGGCTGGGCCGGCACCGCCGCCGCCCCCACCGACCCGACCAAGATCCGGTGTGACTTTTACACCCTGATCGACAGCCGCGTCCCGTACGACCCGGCGGACACCTCCCCGGAGGCGATCCTGCGCGGCTCGGTGCTGCCGCCGGTGACCGGTGGCCTGCCCAAGGGCACCGAGCTGTACCTCACCACCGACCGGTTCGACCTGGCCCCCGGCGCGACCGTCGAGGTCACCGCGCACCTGCGCGCCCCGCACAACCGTGCCCTGGTCAAGCCCCGGATCGACCTGCGGCTGCCGGCCGGCTGGAAGGTCAAGGGCTCCGGCGTGCTCAACAGTGACGTGCCGTCGGGCAAGGAGCGGACCCGGAAGTTCACCGTCACCGTTGCGGCCGACGCCGCCACCTTCCAGCAGCAGCTCATCGGGGCCACCCTGACCACCCGTCAGGGTGCCGGGCGCACCGACCGGGCCGTCCGGGTGGTCGCCGACGTCCGGGGCACCCTGGAGCCGCTGCCCGAGGTGGGCACGTTCCGCACCTGGGCCGGTGAGGGCGGATACCCGCAGCTGGACACCCTGATCAAGCCGGTGCTCACCATCGGCTCCGGTCAGCAGCGCACGGTCCGTATCGACCTGCGCAACCACGGCCGGGTCAGCCGCAGCGGCACCGTCACCCTCGGCCTGCCGGCCGGCTTCACCGCCGACGCGGCCACCAAGAGCTACCCCGCGCTGGCCCCCGGCGCGACCGGGGCGGTCACCTTCACCGTCACCAACACCGACGCCACCCTGCCGACCGCCAACGAGGGCGGCACGGACGGCGACTACGGCATCACCATCACCACCACCAGCGCCGCCGGCAGCACCGTGGAGACCGGCGCACTGGAGATCGTCCCGACCACCGAGGTCCCGGCCGCCGGGGCCGGCACCGTCGACGGGGTCGCCTCGCCCGGCGAGTACCCCGGCCCGGAGCTGGACTTCTCCCGCATCTGGGAGGGGCAGGCCACGACCCCGCAGGACGCCTCGGCGACCGGCCGGATCGCCTGGACCGCCGACGGGCTGAAGGTGATCGTCCAGGTCACCGACGACGTGCTGGGCAAGAAGGTCGTCCCGCAGGACTGCAAGCGGCAGCGCCGCACCGACAGTGTGGAGATCATCGTCGACCCGAAGGGGAACTCGACGGACACCTCCACCGTGTTCAAGGCCGGCATCTTCCCGATCACCGACGATCCGGCCAACGGCGACCCGCCGTGCTGGCAGCGCGACGCCGACAACCGGCAGGGCCCGGGGGCGACCACCGCACCCGGGATGACCGTGGTCAGCAAGGTCAGCTCCCCGTACACCGGGTACACCATCGAGACGATGATCCCGTTCGCGGTGCTGCCGGACGCCGTGGACCCGGCCCGGATGGGCTTCAACGTGCTGGTCTACGACTCGGACACCCAGGACCTCAGCTCGCAGTCCCGGCTGGGCTGGTCCACCTTCACCGGCGTCCGGGCCGACCCGTACCGCTACGGTCTGACCACCCTGCCCGGCTACCAGCCGGCGGCCCGGCAGCCCAGCACGCCGGTGTTCCCGGACACCTCGGCGCGCAGCGTGCACAGCCCGCAGACCATCGCCCAGTCGGCCGTGGACGGGGTCGCCCCGGCCGCCGTGCCGAGGCTGAAGAACTCGGCGCTGCGGCTGACCTCGGCCCACCGGGTCACCGACGGCGTGCAGGTCACCCTGCGTGCCGACCGGGCCGGAACCGCCTACCTGTACGCCTGGGACGGCGACACGGCCCAGGGCGAGCACACGGTACGGCTGGCCGCCGGTGACCGGGTCACCGTGACGGTCCCGACCAGCGGGGGCACCCCGACGTCGCTGCTGGCCGCCTTCGAGTCCGGTGGCGCGGCAGTGGCCCAGCAGGTCCCGCTGAACTGATCCACCACCGCACCGGCCGTGGCCGGTCGTCGACCTCCGTCGGCGACCGGCCACGTCGGCGTCGGACGCCGCGCGGCCCAGCTCCCTCGGGGGCGGGCCGGGCACCCGGACCGCCCACCCCTCGCCAGAGCGGACAGCGGGGGCAAGCAGACAGCGGGCGCAGTCGGGGTCAGCCGGTGCAGGTGGTGGTGGGCAGCCCGGTCAGCGGCACCGGGGAACGCCCGGTCGGCTTCGCCTTGCCGGCCAGCACCCCGGCGAGCGCGGTCATCGAGGCCCGGCTGGACGAATAGGTCGCCAGCAGCGTCGGCGAGGCCGCCTTCTCCAGCACGTACGGGGTGTCCATCGCCACGGTGACCGCCGCGTCGGCGGCGAGATCCTTCGGGCCGTCGCCGTAGCCGACCAGGTGCACCCGCGTGCCGCCCTTGGGCACCACCCGCACGCCCGCATCGGTCAACGCCTCGGTGAGCGCCGCCCGGGTCTTGTCCCGCCCGTCGGAGGTGGTGACGGTGACCGGGCCGGACACCGCCACGCCGCACTTCCCGCGTAGCTGGGTGACCGCCGCGGCGGCCAACGCGGTGGCGGCGGCCCGGTGCGGGGCGCTGTCGAGCGTGGACATCGCCGGCGTCGGTCGGTCGGCCAGCCGGAACTTCATGGTCAACACCCGGGTGACCGCCGCCACCAGCCGGTCCCGGGGCAGCGTGCCGTCGCGCAGCGCGGCCAGCAGCCCGTCGTACGCCTGGCCGACGTTCGGGGTCATCAGGATCAGGTCGTTGCCGGCGAGCAGGGCCTTCACCGCCGCCTCGCCCGGCGGGTAGCGCTTCGCCGGCGGCATGTTCATCCCGTCGGTGATCACCACGCCCTGGAAACCCAGCTCGCCGCGCAGCACGTCGGTGAGCAGCTTGCGGGAGAAGGTGGCCGGGGTGCCCGGGTCCACGGCGGTGACGTCGAGGTGCGCCGACATCACCGCCATCGCCCCGGCGTCGATGCCGGCCCGGAACGGCGGGAAGGCGGTGGCGTCCAACTCGGCCCGGGGCTGCGCCACCACCGGGACCTCCTGGTGCGAGTCGGCGGCGCTGAGCCCGTGCCCGGGGAAGTGCTTGACGCTGGCCGCCACCCCGGCGCTCTGCAACCCCTGGACCGCGCCCGCGACCTGCCCGGCGGCCCGCTTCGGGTCGGCGCCGAAGGACCGCGAGCCGATCACCGTGCTGCGGGTGGCCAGGACGTCGGCGACCGGGGCGAAGTCCAGGTTCACCCCCATCGCGGCCAGTTCGGTGCCGGCGGCCTTCCAGGCGGCCTCGGTCCGGGCCGGATCGTCGGCCGCCCCGGCGGCGAGCGCGCTGGGCAGCGTGGTCACCCCGTCGGTGATCCGGGTGACCACCCCGTACTCCTGGTCGGTGCCGACCAGGAACGGGGCCGGGCCGGCGGCCAGCTTCCCGGCGGCCTGGCGCAGCCCGGCGGTCAGCTTCTTCACCTGGGCCGGGTTGTCGACGTTGGTGGTGGACTGGTTGCCGGAGGTGGGATCGTCGGCGCTGAACCCGACCAGGATCAGCCCGCCGAGCCGGTACTTCGCGATCATCTCGGCCGGGGTGTCGACCCCGGCGAGGGCCTGGTTGCCGGTGGCCGATCCGGGCGTCACCGTCGTCGCCGAACTGCCGTACGCGTAGGGCATCAGCACCTGGCCGACCAGGTCCTCGTCGGCGAGCGTGCCGGCCAGCGCGGCGGCCCGACCGGCCGGGTCGTCGGCGGTGGGTGCCGCGACGGTCGGGCTGGCTGTCGGGGCGGCCCCGGACAGGGCCGGCGCGGGAGCCTGCCCCTCCCCCGCGCATCCGGAGGCGAGCAGCGCGGTCAGGGCGGCGACAGCGACGCCGGCACGTCGCGAGGAGTTCGGCACCCGGCCCATCCAACCCGCGCCGGAGATCAGCGGCAACCCGACCAGGTCAGGCGATGGGTGGAGGATGCCTGTCCCCGACCGGGTGTCCGGCTGACCCGCTCTCCTGGCCGTCGGACGGCCGGTCCGGGTGAGCAGACTCACCCACTTCAGGCGCCGCTGCGGTCAGCCAACCCGGGTGAGCAGGGTCACCGGCGCACCGTCCCCGGCGTACCGGTAGGGCTCCAGCTCCGCGTCCCAGGCCGTGCCCATCGCCTTGTCCAGGGCGTGCGCCAACGCCTCCGGGCGTACCGACGCCATGATGCTGCGCAGCCGGTCCTCGCCGAGCTGGATGTCGCCGGCCGCGCCCACCGCGGCCCGGAACAGGCCCCGGCCGGGCACGTGCATGAAACGCTCGCCGTCCGCGCCGGTGCTGGGTTCCTCGGTCACCTCGAAACGGATCATGGGCCACTGCCTGAGGGCAGCAGCCAGCTCGGCACCCGTCCCCGGCCGGCCGGTCCATCCGCACTCGGCCCGGCGGGCGCCGGGATCGACGGGCTGGGCCGTCCAGTGCAGGTTGACCGGCGCGGCAAGGACGCGCGCGATCGCCCACTCGACGTGTGAGCACACGGCGAGCGGGGTCGAGTGGACGTATACGACGCCACGCGTTGGCACGGTGACCTCCCGGAGAGCGAGGTGCGTCTTCCCCTACGACCTCGACCACCCGAGTGGCTGTTGCCACACATGATGACTCCTGTGACGGATGGTGCGCCAGGGAATCGGAAAATTCGCCGGCGGGAAATACCCGGACCGGTGACCCGGTTGTGCTCTCCGACGGCACGGTGAGCTGCCAGGCACCGTGGTCGTGTATATTTCTCTGGGCGGTTCTGCGCCGTCGCACCACTTCGCGGGCCGACGATCCAACCGGGCGTTCGATGACCCACCTGGGCGTTCGACGATCCGACCGGGCGTCACCCGCTACAGCCCCCGGACGATCCCCGTCCTCCCGTACGTCTTGCAAGGAGCATCTCCGTGGCAGGCAACACCTCTAAGACCGCGCGCGCGTCAGTCCGGGCCGGCCAGGCTGGCCAGGGTGGCGCCCTCAGCGTGCTGGGCGAGTTCAAGTACCTCATCCCGCTCAACGGCGGCAAGCACGCCTACGTGCGGAACCTGACCAACGGCAAGACCGCGCACCTGCGTACCGACTCCGACGCCTTCGTCGAGGAGATCCGGACGCTGGCCACCGCCGGCCACGCCGCCAAGATCCGCGCCGAGATCAACAACCTCGCCGCCACCCACCCGGACCACGGCTGGGACAAGACCGAGAAGCGTCTCGTCGAGGCCGGCGTCTTCGAGGGCTGAGCCCTCACCGAGCACATCTGGAACCGCCCGTCGGGTCACCCCGGCGGGCGGTTCCTCTTTCTCGTCCCCTCACCGTCACGGCGGGATCATCCTCATCCCGCCGTGACGATCGCGCTGCGCCCATGATCGCGCTGCGATCATGGGCGCAGCATGCGGCCCCTGGGGCAGCACGCGGTCCCCGGACAGCATGCGATCATGCGCAGCATGCTGCCTCCCGGGCAGCAGAGCGGGACAGCACGGCGGCGGGGCGGAGCAGCACGGCGGCGGGGTGGGGTAGCGCGGGGACGGGAGTCAGGGGTCGAGCAGGGTGACCTCGCCGGTGTCCAGGGCGTACAGGGCACCGACGACGTCGACATCGCCCGTGCCGACCGGGCCGGCCAGCAGGTCGTCGGTGCGCAGCGCCCGCACCGTACGCCGTACGTGCCGACGGACCGCCAGGGGATGGACTGCCGGGTGGTGCGCGCCCACCTCGACCACCGCCGGGGCGATCCGGTCGACGAGGTATCCCAGGTCACCGCCGGGCCGCTGCCCCGTGCGCAGGCTCTGCACGGTCGAGGCGACCGCCCCGCACCGCTCGTGTCCGAGCACCATCACCAGCGTCACCCCGAGCTGGTCCACCACGTACTCGATCGAGCCTCGTACGGCCCGGTCCAGCACGTGCCCTCCGGTGCGGATCACGCAGATCGAGCCGAAGGTCTGATCGAAGATCGCCTCCAGCGGCACCCGCGAGTCGATGCAGCCGAGCAGCACCGCGTAGGGCTGCTGGTCGCCGGAGGCGACGGCTGCGGCGGCGGTGACGTCGTGGCCGTGGATCGGTCGGCCGCTGACGAAGCGCCGGTTGCCGGCGAGCAGCTCTGCCAGCGCCGCCCGGGGCGGACGGACGGACCGGGGCGGCCCGCCAGGCCCCACAGGCCCCACAGGTCCCGCAGGTCCCGCAGGTCCCGCAGGCGACGACCCGACGGCACCCACGGATGCCACCGGAGACGACCCGACAACGCCCGCACGTGCCACCGGAGACAGCCCGGCAGCGCCCGCAGGTTCCGCTGGAGACGACCCGACAGCGCCCACGGGGGCCGTTCGGGGAGGCCGGGCCGCTCCGGCGGGCGAACGGTGCATGTCTCCAGACTGGCCGTCGGGGCGGCCCCGCGCGGGGCGGTCGGGAATCTTCTCTCCACCACGGTTGGCGTGGTCTGATGTCGGGTAGCCGGTGTTACCGCCGGGTCACACCGGTGAATGTGTCCCGGTGGCCTGGGGAGGTGGCGATGCCGGATCAGCGGGAGTTGCGGCTACCCGACGAGGTACGACTGCATGTCGAGGTGAGTGGCCCGGCGGATGCCGAGGTCACCGTGGTCCTGCTGCACGGCTGGACGCTGGACGGTCGGGCCTGGCACAAGCAGCTCGCCGACCTGCGCAGCCGGTTCGGCGACCGGGTGCGGGTGGTCGCCTACGACGCCCGGGGGCACGGCCGGTCCAGCTGCATGGCGCTGCGCACGGCGACCCTGGCCCAGCTCGGCGACGACCTGGCGGCGGTGCTGGACGAGGTGGCCCCGGCCGGGCCGGTGGTGCTGGTCGGGCACTCGATGGGCGGGATGACGGTGATGGAGTACGCCCACCGGCATCCGGTCCACTTCGCCGCCCGTACGGCCGGGCTGGTCTTCGTCTCCACCACCGCCGAGGGGCACACCCACACGGTGTACGGTCTGTCGCCGCGGATCGCCCGGCTGATCCGGCTCGCCGAGACCACCGGGGCGGGGGTGCTGGCCCGGTGCGGCTCGTGGCGGCCACCTCGTCCGCTGCTGCGCGCCCTCGCGCCGAGCATCCGGTGGATGCTCTTCGGTGACCGGTGCTCAGGCTCCGACATCCGCCTGGTCACCTCGGCGGTGGCCCGCGCGTCGCTGCGCTCGATCGGTGGTTTCCGCGCCTCGATCGGTGCCCAGCACCGGCTGGCCACCCTGGCCGCGTTGGCGCACCTGCCGGCGGCGGCACTGGTCGGTGACCGGGACCGGTTGACCCCGCCGCCGTGCGCGGAGTCGATCGCGGCGGCGCTGCCGGCCACCGAGCTGACCGTCTGCCCGGGTGCCGGGCACATGCTGATGATGGAACGCCCGGACGAGGTGAACGCCGCCCTCGCCGGGGTGCTGCACCGGGTGTTGACCGCCGGCCGGCGAGCCGGGCGCGACCCTGCGGACCAGGTCACGGCCGTCGCGCCGCCGCCCGGTCCTCGCCGGCCCGCCGTCGTCCCGGCGAGGACCGGGCCGACCGGCTGAACCGCCGGGCGGCACGCGGTTCCCCGCCCCCGGCCACCTCCGCCCACTCCCCCGGTCGGTCCGGGACGGGGAAGGACCACCGGCCGGAGGCCCCGTGGAGGTGGTGGAGGTCGCCGGACGGGTATCGCCCCGACGCGGGGTGGGTGGGTGCCCGTACCCTCATTCCGCCTGGCATGCACCCGTGCCCGGCGTCGCCGTCGCACAGGAGCCGGTACGTTGACCGACCAGACCACCCTGGAACAGGAGATCGCCGCCGAACAACGGCATCTCGACCGGGTGTACGCCCGGCTCGCCGAGCTGCGTCGCGCGGCGGCCCGCGCCGAGCGGGACGGCTACCGGATGGCCGGGGTCGGCACCTTCGGTGCGCTGGTGGAGCGGGACGCCATGGTGTTCCACGCCGCCCAGCGGCGGCACCTGTTGGACGCTGAGCACGAGGGGCTGGTCTTCGGCCGGCTGGACCTGCGCGACCGGCAGGTGCTGCACGTCGGACGGCTCGGGGTGCGCGGTGACGACGCCGAGACGCTGGTGGTCGACTGGCGGGCCCCGGCCGCCGCCGCCTTCTACCGGGCCACTCCGGCGGAGCCGCTGGGCGTGGTGCGGCGGCGCACGATCAGCTCGTCGGACGAGAAGGTCACCCGGATCGAGGACGACCTGCTCGACCCGGAGGCCGCCCCGCCGGACATGCCGGTGGTGGGTGACGGGGCGCTGCTGGCGACCCTGTCCCGGGCGACCGGTCGGGGGATGCGGGACATCATCGCGACCATCCAGCGGGAGCAGGACGAGGCGATCCGCTCCCCCGGTTCGGGGGTCACCATCGTCTCCGGTGGGCCGGGCACCGGGAAGACGGCGGTGGCCCTGCACCGGGCGGCGTACCTGCTCTATGCCGACCGCAGCCGGTACGGTGGCGGCGGCATCCTGGTGGTGGGCCCGTCGGCGGTCTTCGTGGAGTACATCGCCTCAGTGCTGCCGTCGTTGGGTGAGGAGACCGCCACCCTGCACTCGCTGGGGTCGCTGTTCCCCGGCATGTCGGCGACCCGTACGGACGGGCCCGAGGTGGCGGCGGTGAAGGGTTCGCTGCGGATGCGTCGGGTGTTGGAGCGGGCGGCCCGGGACGCGGTGCCGGACGGCCCGCAGGAGCTGCGGCTGCTCTACCGGGGGACGCTGCTGCGGTTGGAGCGGCGTGAGCTGGACGGCATCCGGGACCGGGCGTTGCACCGGGGGGCCCGCCGTAACGAGGTGCGCCGGGTCGGCTTCGACGGGGTGCTCGCCGCGCTCTACGCGCAGGCCCGTCGGTCGGCTGTCAGCGGGCTGCCCGAGCAGCGTGCCTTCGAGGACGAGATCATCGAGCGGCCGGAGTTCCGGGAGTTCCTCAAGGCGTGGTGGCCCCGGCTGCATCCGCGGCACGTGCTGGGCTGGCTGGCCCGCCCGGACCGGCTGCACCGGTACGCGGCCGGCATCCTCTCCCGGGCGGAGGTCGGATTGCTCGTCGCGGCGTACCGGTCGTTGGACGTCGAGGGGCTGACGGTGGCCGACATCGCCCTCCTGGACGAGTTGGACGCCCTGCTGGGCCGGCCGGTGCGGCCAAAAAAGGCGAACCGGGACCCGTTCCAGCTGGCCGGCGGTGTGCGGGAGCTGAGCACGTTCGGTGAGCGGCAGCGCGCGGCCCGGGCGGCGGCCCGGGAACGGCCCGAGGACTACCGGGACTACGCGCACGTGGTGGTGGACGAGTCGCAGGACGTCTCGCCGATGCAGTGGCGGATGGTCGGCCGGCGTGGTCGGCTCGCCTCCTGGACGGTGGTGGGTGATCCGGCGCAGACCGCCTGGACGGGCGACCAGCAGGAGTTGGACCGGGCCCGGGACCAGGCGCTGGGCCGGCGGCGGCGGCACCGGTTCACGCTCTCCACCAACTACCGCAACTCGGCGGAGATCTTCGCGGTGGCGGCGGCGGAGATCCGCCGGCTCTATCCCGACCTGGAGTTGCCGAGTGCGGTGCGGTCCACCGGGGTGGAGCCGGTGGCGCTGCACGTGCCGGCGGCGGAGCTGGCCCCGGCGACGGTGGACGCGGTGGACGCGGTGCTGGCCGAGGTGGCCGGGACGGTGGGCGTGATCACGCCGGTGCCGCGCCGCGACGAGGTCGCCGGCTGGTTGGGCGACCGGGGCGGGGCGCGGCTTCAGGTGGTGACGAGTCTCCAGGCCAAGGGCATGGAGTACGACGGGGTGGTGCTGGTCTGCCCCGGGGAGATCCGGGCCGATCCGGGCTCGGGGGTACGGACGCTCTACGTCGCGTTGTCCCGGGCCACCCAGCGCCTCACCACCATCGACCCCACCGGCTGAGCCACCGGCCCCGATCGGCCCGGCCCCTGGTCGAGGGCCACACCGAACGCTTCTGGGTCGTCGGCGACCCCGCTGTCGTGCTGGGTCGACGGCCCCTGCTGTCGCTCCTGGCCGAAGGCCCGGCTGTCACTTGCATACATAGCGATGTGAGCATAGATTGGATCGGGTCCGCCGCGGCGACGGAAGGTGTGGACGTGGGCGCAGGTCATGACCACAGTGCGACGGTCAGTAACGCCGCACACCGGCACCGCGGTCGGCTCTGGGCGGCTTTCGGACTGCTCGCCGTGTTCATGGTGGTCGAGGCGGTGGCCGCGTTCGGCACCGGCTCACTGGCCCTGCTCTCCGACGCCGGCCACATGTTCACCGACGTCCTCGGCATCGGGATGGCCCTGGCGGCGATCACCGCCACCCGGCGGGCCACGCAGGACCCGCAGCGCACCTTCGGCCTCTACCGGCTGGAGGTGCTCGCCGCGCTGGCCAACGCCGTCCTGCTCAGCGGGGTGGCGATCTACGTGCTGATCGAGGCGGTCCGCCGCTTCGGCGAGCCACCCGAGGTGCTGGCCGGCCCGATGCTGGTGGTGGCGGTGCTCGGCCTGCTCGCCAACCTCGTCGCGTTCGGCCTGCTGCGCGAGGGGGCCAAGGAGAGCATCAACCTGCGCGGGGCGTACCTGGAGGTGGTCGGCGACCTGCTCGGCTCCCTCGGCGTGATCGCGGCGGCGCTGCTGATCGCCGGCACCGGCTGGTGGTGGGCCGACCCGGTGGTCGCCGTGGCGATCGGCGTGTTCATCCTGCCCCGCACCTGGCGGCTCGGGCGGGCGGCGGTGCGCATCCTGGTGCAGGCCGCCCCGGAGCATCTCCCGGTGACCGCCGTACACGACCGGTTGACCGCCGTGCCCGGCGTCGCCGAGGTGCACGACCTGCACGTCTGGACACTCACCTCCGGCATGGACGTCGCCTCGGCCCACCTCACCCTGGCCGGCGACGCCGAGGCCGGCACCGTGCTCGCCGCCGCCCGTGGTGCCCTGCGGGAGGACTTCCACATCGAGCACGCCACTCTTCAGATCGAGCCCCGAGCGACCCCCGGAGCATGCGGCCCGACCCACTGGTGACCCCGACTGCCGCCCTGCGGCCGGGCCGCCGCCCTGCGACCCCGGCCGCCGTCTCGTGCCCGGTGGTCGGGCCCACTCTCCGGGAATCGCGCTGTAGATCAACGGCAATTTACGCCGTTCACACCTTTTGGCAGTATTCACTCTCGTACCCTCAGTCACGAGGTAGGCAGCTGTCCCACGCGTACCGGTAGGCTCGGCTCCGGCCACCGCCAGGCGGCGCCCACCGGCGCCGGCAGTGGCCGCCGCCTAATCGCCCACCAGGGCGAACCGGGGAACCACGTTCCTGGGGTGCATCCGCGTCAGCGGTAGGGATCTTCCGTCCCGAACCCGTCAGCTAACCCGGTCGGCGGCTGACGGAAGGACATCACATGCACGTACGCACCACCACGCGACTACTGGCCGCAGTCGTCACGGCGCTCGCCCTGGGCGTGTCGTCCGCGCCGTTCAGCCCGGCCGTCGCCGCGCCCACCACCCTCCTCGCCGCCCCCGGCGACGACGAGGAGGGCGGCACCCCGGCCCTACGCGACCAGCTCGACGCGGCCAGCAAGGGGTGGCTCGACGCGAAGACCGCCCTCGAGCGCTCCACCCGACGTCAGCAGGAGTTGGACGGCCAGCTCAAGGCCATCGAGGCCCAGCTGGTCACGCAGACCGGCAAGGTCGGCGAGATCGCCGGAGCGGCCTACCGCACCGGCCGCCTCGGGCCGATGTCCGCCCTGCTCAACAGCAACAGCCCCGGTGGCTTCATGGACCGCGCGTCGGCGTTGGAGACGGTCGCGGCCCGGGAGGACCAGGAACTGCGCAAGATGATCGAGACCCGGGACCAGGCCGCCCGGACCCGGGCCGCCGTCAGTCGGGAGATCACCGAGCAGCGCAAGCAGGTCGCCACCATGGGCAAGCGGAAGGATCAGGCCGAACGCGCGCTGGCCGTGGCCGCCGCCGACAAGCCGGCCCCCACCTCCTCCAACGACTCCGGCAGTTCGGAGGGCACGTCCAGCAGCAACGCCAAGGGGGCGCCCCGTAACTCCGACGGTTCCTGGCCGTCCGAGTCGTGCAGCGTCAACGACCCGACCCCGGCCAACGGCTGCATCACCCCGCGTACCCTCAACGCCCTCCAGCAGGCCAAGGCGGCCGGTTTCACCCGGTACGTCTCCTGCCACCGCCCCAGTGGTTCCGGTGAACACCCCAAGGGCCGCGCGTGCGACTTCGCCGCGCAGAAGAACGGCTTCGGCGGGGTGGCCAGCGGCGGCGACCGGACGTACGGCAACAACCTCGCCGCCTACTTCATCCGTAACGCCGACCGGCTCGGCGTGCTCTACGTGATTTGGTTCAAGCGGATCTGGCTGCCGAGCAGCGGCTGGAAGGCGTACAGCGGGGGCAACGGCGACCCGTCCAGCGACCACACCAACCACGTGCACCTGTCGATGTACTGAGCTGGCCCGGTGGCCCGTCCACGACGGGCCACCGGAACACCGCCGACAGCCAACCGGAAGACCGCCCGACGGGCCACCGGAACACCGCCCGACCGCAGGGTCGGGCCCGGTGTCGCAGGTCGGCCCCAGGTCAGCCGGCGGCAGACGGGTCGCCGGCCCGGCCGTCCAGCACCGCGCCGAGCCGGCTGGCCAGCCCGAGGTGAGCGGCGCGGGCCTGCCGGAAGGCGTACCCGAACAACGGTGCCGGCGCGGCGAGGGTGATCTCCACGTCGATCCGCAGCAGGTCACCCTCCGTCCGCAGCCGGGTGTGGTTGCGGACCGTGGTGCCCGGCTGCTGTCGGGCCACCGTCACGATCTCGTCGTCGCCGACCTGCAGGACATCCGCCTGATAGGTGACGGGAAACCGCAGCGGCCCCAACTCCAGCCGATCGGTGATCGCATAGCTGGCCAGGGCGCCCGGCCGGGCGGGCAACCGCCGCACCCGGACGATCAGGGGATGCAGTTCCTCCTGCCGGGACAGGTCGCTCAGCAAGGCCACCGCGTCCGCCTGTGCGCAGCGCGCCTGCACCGTGTAGCTGAAGCTCTCCCGCCGGACCACCGGGCCTCCTGACCGTCGTCGGTCGCACGATCGTGCCGCACCCGGGACGGACTGGCAACGTCCCAGGCCAGCGGGCTCAGGCGGGGCCGGTGGTGCGGTCAGGCGCCCGGCAGCACCTCGGGGGTGGCGGCACCGGCGAAGTATGGCTCCGGAGCGCCGAAGAGACCGAGCAGACCGGTGACCCAGAGCTGCCGGTGCACGAACCGGCTCGGTTCGGTGACGATCAACTTGACCCCACTGACCTCGGCGGTCTGGAACCCGGCGACCATCGCGCTGATCCCGACGGAGTCGATGAAGGTGACCAGTCGCATGTTGAGCTCGATCCGGGCGGGCCGGCCCTTGGCCAGCACCTCGGCGATCGCCTCACGTACCTCGTAGGCGGTGTCGACGTCGATCTCGCCACGAGGGGCGATCTCGATGACACCGGCCGGCAGGACCGACTTCACGATCGACAGGCTCACGCGAGCACCTCCACTCGCCCGTCCCCGGGCGCCTCATCAGTACGCGGGCCGCGACCGAGAGTATTCCTCCGACGGCCTCGGTCGCCACCCCTCGGGATGAGCAATTCGCGGATCCGGACGGACCGGGCCGTCCTTTCCCGCACCGTTGCTGGTCCTGTTCTCTCCGACGAACGGCTCAGCTGGGCCGTTCCAACCGTCCCAGAGTAGCGGTCCGGGTCCACTCCGAGCCGGATGCGGAGGGTCGGGCGAGCCCCGTCCGGCCTCCCGGCGCTGGTTGTGCCCGGTGCCTAGCCTGGGCGAGAGATGGGTCACCACGATCGAGGAGACGGATCGATGCTCAAGAGACTGCTCGGCCTGGCCGGCGTCGGCGCACTGCTCGCTCTCGTGCTCGCCTGCGGCTTCGGCGGTGGCGGGGACGACGACGATGACGACGACGGCGACGATTTCGCCCGCGCGACGTCGGTGGTCCTGGTCCGCTAGCCCCGTGACGTCGGCCCGGTGACCGCGGAAGCCGCAGGCGAGCACGAGAGCGAGCAGTGCGCCGACG